>JAEYYL010000258.1 GCA_023430825.1 Verrucomicrobiota bacterium
CCCGCCGCGCTTCCGTGACAAACGCGGCGAGGGCGCCGCGGCTCCATGGGTTTGGATCGGAAAGGGAGGGGCGTGTGTCCCGCGCCGGCCCGAGTTTGACGGGCGCACCGCCTTGGGCGTCTGGACAGCAGCCCCGACCTGTTGGTTGCGCGCTTGCGCGCGAGGTGGCGCGGCGAGCGCGCCACCTACACGAACAATTCGGGCGAGCGCATCGCGACGCAGGGGACGTGCACCGCGAAGCACACAGATGAATCGCGAAGCAAGCCGGCAGGCGCGGAGGCCTGCCGCTACGCGGAGTCGTGAGCGGGCTCGGGTTCGGCGAGGATTCGGGTTTCGTCCGTGACCATTTCAGCCGAATCGCGCGACGGCGCGCCGTTCGCCACGCCGAGCACGGTCCAGAACACCATCGCGCCCATCGGTCCCTCGAGCACCACGCCGAGGCAGGCGCTGACCAGCAGCGTCCAGGCGACGCACCACGGGCCGGCTTCGTCGCGGCTGGCGGCGACGGCGCGCCAGGTGCGCACGGCCATGACGCCGACGACGATCAGGAAAATCGCGAGCCCGGCCGCGCCCATGCGCGCGAAGACCGAGATCAGGACGTTATGCGGGCTGCGCACGCTGAACTCGTCGCTGTTTTCCGGATAATATTCGCGCGCGAAACGCTCCGCGAGGTCGTGGCCGAAACCGAGGCCGACGTAGGGATTGCCGTCGAGCGTTTCGTGAATCACGGCGGTCCACCACACGGTGCGGTAGCGGTTGTTGTCGCCCTTGTTGAAGGTTTCCTCGCCGCGATAGGTGCGCTGGCCCATCGGGTCGACGATGGAGACGATCCGCTCGTAAACGTGAAAGACCGGCGTGCGCTCCCATGAAATCCGCAGCGCGCTCGCGACCAGCAGCACGACGACGACGACGATCGCGCCGCTCGCGGCTTGCGCGGCGGCGAAGCGCCAGCGGCCGCGCACCGCGAGCCAGGCGGTCGCGACGGCCAGCGCGAGCATCGCCGCGCGGTTGTTGAGCAGGAACACCGCGCCGCTGAGGACGAGGCTTGCGGCGGCGAGCCACCACCGCGGGCGCTCCTCGAAGCGGAGGAAGAGCAGCACCGCGCCGGCGGCGACGAACGTGGCGGCGAGATCGCCCTTGTGGAAGATCAGGGGGTTGCCGCGCAGCGCGAGCGAGCCGAGGAAGAAGTCGGGGAACTGCTGGGAGAGCAGATAGACCGGCAGCAGCAGCACGCAACTGGCGGTGAGCGTATCCAGGAAAAAACGACGGCTGCGCGGGTCGCGCGCGAATTCCTGGCCGAGGAAGAAGAATGCCGCGTAGTAAACGAGGGCAAAATCGCGCAGCGCCATGAAGCCGTGGGTGCGGACGTCGAACGGAATTCGCAGTGCGCCGGCGAGCATCCACGCGAGCAGCGCTAGGTTGAGCGGATCGCGGCGAAACGGCAGTTCGTGCCGCCACGCGCATTGGACGAGCAGCAATCCGCCGGCGACGACGAGGGCGAGTTCGCCGGGCAGAAACGGGAGGCTGCTGCTGAGGGAAATTTGCGCGAAGCCGCGATTGCCGAGGATGTAGCCCGCGGCGACGGCGGTGAGCAGGAGCGTGCCGAGCGGCAGCGGCTGGAAGCGGGCGAGCAGGAACAGGGCGAGCGCGCCGGCGCACACCGCGGGCCAAAAGAGCGCGCCATGCGCGAGCTCGACGCCCAGCCAGACGGCGACCACGGCGGCGCCGGCGGCGAAGAAACGAGTGCGCCAGAGGGGGGCGAGGGTCATGCGCAGGGTGAGCAGTGTTCGGGCGGCGGCAGAGTTCGCTCCAGCGAAAATCGATCAAGGCCTCGCATACGCGTCGGGCGCGAGGATGCGCTGGTAAACGAGTTCGTAGGCCGCGGCCATCTTCGGCAGCGCGAAACGCTGTTGGGCGAAAGCCTGCGCGGACGAAGCGACGGCGGGCCAGCGGTCGCGTTCGCGCAACGCCTGCTGGAGAACGCGCGTGAACGCCGCGGCGTCGCCGGGTTCCGCGAGCCACGGGTAATCGGCGGGAAATGCTTCGTGGAGGCCGATCGCGGAGGTCGCGACGAGCGGCACGCCTTGCAGCAGTGTTTCGATCGCGATCATCCCCACGCCCTCGAATCGCGACGGCATGAGCACGAGATCGAAACGGTTGAGTTGCTCCACGAAATTGGGCTGGGGCGGACCGAGTTCGATTTTCCACCCGGCCGGCGGGTGGGCGGCCAGCGCCTGCAAGGTGGGGAACTCCCGTCCGCTGCCAAGCAGGGTGAGTTGACATTGCCGGGCGAGATCCGGTGAGACGCCGGCGAGAATGGTCGGGAGAAGGTCGGCGCCTTTCTGGAATTCGAAGCGGCCGGCGAAGAGCAGGCGCAGCGGCGTAGTTGAATTATGGATGCGCGGTCGCGGGGCAACGGGCTTCGGGGCGTTGTAGATGACGGTGGTCGAGAGGGGTTGCGTGCCGGCGGCATGGGCGAAGCTCCGGTAGGCGGCGAGGGCGTCCTGTGCGACACCGACCACGTGCGCGGGCGGCATGCGGCGCTCGCACCACCGGCCGATGCGGGTCCAGTGATGCCAGTAGCGTCCGTTGTGGATCGTGCGCGTGAGGGGAATGCCGCGAAGCGCGCGCGCGCCGGAAATCATCGTGGCATAGCCGGCTTCCGGAATCTCGGTGTGCAGATGAATGAGGTGCGGCTGAAAGGCGCGGATGGCGCGGGCCAGGGAGCGGCCGCCGGTGACGACACCGCCCCATTTCATCGGCAGACGCGTGCCGAAATAGCAGGGCACACGGAGGTGCGTGAGTTCAGCGTGCATCTCCCGGCCGACGTCGTCGGCGATCCCGGGGAGCATCGTGTGAACGCCGAACTCGTAGCGATTTGCGAGGGCGCCGATGAGCGTGATCGTCGAACGTTCGGCGCCGCCGAGACCGAAACCGGTGAGGCAGTGCAGCACGCGCGGGCGCGAGGTGGCGGGCGGTGGAGGCATGCGCGAGGTCTAGTTCGGAGACTTGATGGAGCCGCGGCGCCCTCGCCGCGCATCGCTTATGAAA
>JAEYYL010000264.1 GCA_023430825.1 Verrucomicrobiota bacterium
ACGGGGGGGTGGGCGCCGCGGCTCCATGATCCGTTCGGGTTCGGGTCGCTCACCTCGCACGAAACTCCCGCTGCTCGCGCAGCGGGCCACAGACGGACGGGCGCTGACACACAAGACCTCGTCTTACGGCACGTATCGGATTGGCGAGGGCCTTCCCCTTGGTTACCCAAGCGCCGCCGATGCCGCCCGTCTGTTCCAGCCCGACGTCCCGCCGCGCCGCACGCCTTTGTCTCTGGCTCGCGGTGCACGCTCATGTCGGCGCAATTGCAGCCGATGACGACACCGATTTCATCCGCCTGCCGGAGCCCACGGTCCTGGCGCCCGTCACCGTTTTAGGTTCACACCTTCGTCGCACCGACATCGAGGGCCCGTCGCCGGTCAGTCGTTACGATCGCGACTACATCGAAGCCTCGGGCGCCCTGCGGCTCGCGGATTTTTTGAATCTGCTGCCGCAGAATTATACCGGTTCCGGCTCCGGTCGCGGCAGCGCGCCCAACGACTTCAATCCCGAGTTCGGCCTGCGCACCGAAACGACGCTGCCGCCCTTCAGCTTCATTTTCGGCGCCGCGGCCACGCCCCTCGGCCAGTCCGGCGTCTCCGGCGCGAATCTCCGCGGATTCGGCAGCGGATCGACGCTCGTCCTCGTCGACGGACGCCGACGTCCGATCGCGGGCCAGGGGAATCGTTCGACCGACTCGCGTCAGGGCTTCGTCGACTTGAACACCATTCCCCTCGGCATGGTCGAGCGCATCGAGGTGCTCGCCGACGGCGCGTCCGCGCTCTACGGCTCCGACGCGATCGGCGGCGTGATCAACGTGGTCCTGAAGAAAAACTACACCGGCGTGGAGTTCACCACCGACTACAAGGGCGCGTTCGACGGGGGAGGCCGCGAGCGGCATGCCACCTGGCTGGCCGGCTTCACTTCCAAGGACGCCCGCCTTCGCGGCATGATCGGCGTCGATTTCTACGATCGCGCGCGGCTCTCCGCCGCCCAGCGGGCTTTCTCGGCCAATCAGGACCACACCGATCGGCTGGCGGGTTACGCGCCCGATGGCACGCCGGTCCCCGGTCGCGATTTTCGCCTGAATTGGGGTTACCCCGCCGTCGTGCAGGCGCGCACCGGCCATCTCGGTGGCGTCGCGCTTCCGGCCGGCACGTCCGCGCGGATCGCCCTCGTGCCTGACGGAGCCCGGGTCACGCCGACGCCTGTGGAGTTCATCGCGACCGCGCTCACCTCGGCGAGCCGCGCGCGCGTCATGAACACGGCCGAGTATCTGACGCTCGTTTCGCCGCAGGAAACCCAAGGGATCGGCGGCGCGGTGGAATACCAAGCGGGCCGGGGCACACGGTTCTACGGCGGCTTTTCGTTGAGCGAAGTCGAAGGCGTATTCGCCGCCCAACCTCCTCTGAGTTCGGCCAGCGCTTCCACGGGTTTCGGCAGCTTTGCCACGATCGTGCCCGCGCTGATTGCCGGTCAGCCCAATGCCTTCAACCCGTTCGGCCAGGACGTGCTGGTCGGACTGGTGCATCACGAGTTCGGGCCGACCCGGCAGACCACGCGCACCGTCAGCCGGAGCGTCCACGCGGGCTTGGCCGGAGACTTCGGCGGCTGGGAATGGGACGCGGGCGTGAGCTGGTCGCGCGAGCGTTTCGCGCAGCGCAATGTCACGCTCGATCACGCTGGGTTCACCGCCGCGCTTGCTGCGCCCGATCCGACGCAGCGCTTCAATCCGTTCGTCGATGCCCGTGCCGCGGGCCCGGTCAACGCCCGCCTCTACGCGGCGATGACGGCAGTCGACGCCTACGACGGCGTGTCCGATTACACCGCAACCCATATCACCGCGAACGGCCCGCTGCGGGCTTTGCCGGGCGGTGACCTGCAGCTCGCCTTGGGCGCCGATTACGCCTTCGCGGAGCACCGCTCGCACTCGCGGCCGTCGGCCGGTGTCCGCGCCGATGCGGCGGCCGAGCGGCACACTCGAGCGGTGTTCGCGGAGTTGTCGGTGCCCGTGGTCGGACGCGCCAATGCCCGGTGGCTCGCGCGCCGCGTCGAGCTCCAACTCGCCGGTCGTTACGAACACCACGGCGACGCGGGCGAGACGGCGAATCCCAAGATCGGGGCGCTCTGGTCACCGGCGCCCTGGCTGCTCGCGCGCTCCAGCTTCTCCACGGGGTTTCGCTCGCCGTCGCCCACCGAATACCAGACCCCGCGGACGATCGAGACCGCGACGCTCACCGATCCGCGCCGCGGGTCGGTCCGCACGGGCAACGTTTCCGTTCATCGTGGCTCCCGCGCTGGCGCCGGTCCGGAGACGTCGCGCAGCGAATTTCATGGGGTCGTGTTCACGCCGCCGCAGACGCCGGGATTCTCGCTGGCACTCGACTATCACCGCACCCGCCAGCGCAACCTGCTGCAGGCGTTCACGGCCCAGTCGATCGTGGATCACGAGCGATTCTTCCCCGATCGCGTCACGCGGCTCGCCCCCGCCGCCGAGGAGCTCGCGCTCGGCCAGCCCGGCGCGCTCGGCAGCGTCGACGCCACGTTCGTCAACTTCGGCGCCTCGCATCATGAAAGCCTGGATCTCACGCTCGAGTATGACCTGCCCTGGCGTGAATTCGGGCGGTTCCGGGTGAGTGCCGGCGGCTCGCATGCGCTAGTCGCGCGCACCGAGCTGCGCCCCGGGGTCACCGCGGTCGACCTCGACGGCGACACGGCGGTGCCGCCGCGCTGGCGGTGGGCGGGCTCCGTCCTCTGGCAGCATCGCGCATGGAATGCCTCGGTTTTCGCCAGCTACGTCGGCGAATTTGTCAGCAACTCTGCCGGCAACCTGCTGGCGCCCCAGGGCTCTCCGGCGGTCACGGTTGTGAATTTGAATGTTGGATACACCTTTTCCTCGGGCCTGTGGCGCGGTCGAGGTCGGGATGCGAAAATCGGCCTCGGCGTCGGCAATCTCTTCGATCGCGAGCCGCCGTTCTCCGACACGGTGTTCGGTTACAACGGCGCACTTCATTCCGCCCTCGGGCGCACCTATTCGGTCTCGTTGCGGCTTCCCTTCTGACGCGGGGGCGGCGCCGCTCAGAAGCTGAGGCTGCCGGAGAGATGCAGGCGGGAATTGTCGCCGGTCTGGCTGTTGCCGGAATCGGTGAACTGCCAGCCGTAGGCGGCGCGCAGGCTGGCGCGGTTGCCGATGCTGTAGTCGACGCCCACGCCGGCGCTGTGCAGGTCGACCCCGCGTTCTCCGGGCAGGGACGTGGTGCTCCACAGGTCCGCGTAGTCCTGGAATGCGTAGAACTGCACGGTGTGGCCGGCGCGCGGCGAGACCGGCGGCAGGCGCAGTTCGTGGATTACGAGCACGCCGTTGTCCTTGTAAACCTCGCCCTCCTCGTAACCACGAACTGAATACCGACCGCCGGCGCCGAATTGTTCGCTGCCGATCAGGTTGTGATTGGCGAGCTGGAGCTGGCCGCGAACGGACCACGCCAGGCCGCGCTTGATCGAATCGAGCGGCAGGGCGTGAGAGATATCGCCGCGAAAATATACGTAGTCCGCCCGCGAATACGCCCGGCTGAGGGAGAAGTAGCGCGACTTGTTGCGATCCGTCAGCCCGCCGGGCGCGGCCGTGAGCGTGGCGCGAAACGACGACCGGCCCCAGCCGCTGGCGAATTGACCGCTGTAGGATGCGCGGGCCTGGGCGACGTGCGTGAGGTTGTCGGAGATCGGGATCGTCGCGAAGGTGAAGTTGTTGTCGCTCGCCTTGAAATCCAGTCCGAGCTGCCACGCGTGCGTGTAGGCGCCGCGTGCGCGCAGCGGGATGTCGTAGTTGGCGGAGACCTGCCAGGACATGCCTTTCAACGCGAACGGCGGCGCGACGAGGCCGTTGGTCCGCGAGTAGGCGCCGGTGAGGCTGAGGCTGTGACGCCGCGGCAGATCCATGACGTAAGAGCCCGAGACGCTGCGCAGGGTGTCGAAGTCCCAACTGGAATTCCACTGGGCGGAGAGCACGTGGGCGAGTCCCCACACGTTGCCCCAATCGAAGCCGGTGGTGAAACGTTCTTCCTTGGTCGTGACGGTCCCGGAATTGTCGGCGCTGGCGAAGATCCGCACCGGACGCGTTTCGCGCGTGCGCACGATCACGTCGGTCGTGCCGGGCTCGGCTCCGGCCGCGACCTCCACGGTGGCGCGGCGGAAGGGATTGGCATTGATGCGCTCGGGGCCGTCGTTGAACCCGCGCGCGTTGACGGGCTCGCCCGGCGTCTGCTCGATGCGGGCGAGGTAGCTCTGGTCGGAAAACCAGCGGTTGCCCTCGACCCGCACTTTGCCGACGACGCTCTCGACCACGACGAGCTGCAGGTAACCCTCGGTCACGTCCTGCGGCGGCAGAGCGACGATCGAAAACGCCGCGCCGGTCTGCGCCAGCACCAAGCGCATCGCGCCGAGGAGGCGATCCAACGACTCGCGCGAAACCGGCTGGCCCAAGGCCAAACTCAGCAGGCCGATGCCCGCGTCGGTTTGCATGGCGGTCACGCCGACGAACTCGATCGGCGAACTCATCTGGGTCAGGCGGGGCGTAACCTGTGATGGGTCGGAGAGGAGTCGGATGCCTTTCAACTCCGGGATGACGATCGTCTCTTCCGGGCGCGGCCCGAGCAGTTGAGCGACACTCGTCAACTCCGGCTCGGGAACCTCAGGCTCGGCCGGGATTTGCGGGGGCACCGGCGCGGGCAGCAGCCGGTCGAGGTCTTGCGCCGACAACAGCGAGGCGAGGGAGAAACCGGCCAGCGTCGCCCCGCAGCGCAAGAGCGCCAACGCGGACGGCATCGCGCCGCTGGCCGATCGGCGGTGGGAAAGAGTGAGACCGGCCGGGTGTGAGTGTGGCGTCGTGCGCATGGAAAATCAGAGGCCGAGAAGCATCTCGCTGAGCGAATCCACCAGGAGATTCTGGTAGAGGAAGTCCTGGACCTTCTTCGGCCCGGGTAGATTGGCCATCGGGTCCGTGGCGTTGGCGGTCAGGTTGAGATCATTGAAGTTCACCATCTTGCCATGATCGGCGGTGATGCTCTCGTAGATGATCCGCTGCTCCTCGAGCTTCACCGCCGTTTTGATGCCTTCGATGCCGACGGTCAGCGTGATCGCGAGCGCGATGTTCGCTGCCGTCAGCCTGGCCATGGCGGAGCCGCTAAATGCGGCCGCCTGTTTGGCGGCCTTCACCCCATGCGCAACATACGGAAAAAGCGCTTCGCCGACCTTGGCCAACCCGCCGAGGGCATGGGCGGCGCCCATGCCCCCCTCGATCAAGCCGGAAGTGATTCCAGCGACGACCACGCCGTTCACCGTAGAGCTGTCATCCGCATACCCGGAGGCGGTCTTATAGATCTTCTTGTTCGCGTATTCACTGTAGGAGGCCATCTTGGCCACCAGCATGGCGCTGGACGATTCCGCCATGAAATCCGCGTAGGGCGGGTTCAGGTTCACGAAGTCGTGCGCCGCCGCCAGGCCGCCGGTGTGAGCGCCCGGCCCCGAGCGATCCTGGCCCGACGCGATCTCGGCCTGCGCCTTCTGCATCACGTCGCGTTGCGCGGAGAGTTCTCCGATGAAGCCGCGGAACTGTGCGTCGATGAACGCACTGCCCGCGCGATCCCCGCGGGCCTCGAACCAAGCCTCCAGCAGCCCAATCGTCGAGGTCGCGTCCGTGTCGATGATCGAGGCGTGGATTTGCCCGAGCAACGATTTCTCCGCGTCGGTGAGCCTGTCGCCCTGGGTCTTGAGGAAATCCATCGCGGCCACGGCCGCGCGCTCCTCCAGGGTTTTGGCGGTATCCCGCGCGCCGTAGTAAACTCGGCTGGAGTTGGGCGCCGCGTTGAAGGCCGCCTCCTTCGCCAGCAACTCACCGGCAAACTCGTCGCGCTTGTCCGCAAACTTGGCGGCCACGGCCTCGGCCAGCCGCTGCTGCGCCATGGTGCGCTCGCCTGACGGGATCTCCTGCAAGTCGCGCAGGTAGGCCACCAGTGGCTCGCCGAGGAGCACGCGTTTTTCGGCATTGGTCGCGATGTCGGCCAGCCAGGCGCGGATGGTCGCAGGATCGAGGTCGTCCGACGAACCGGTCGTCTTGCCAAAGATCGCGTAGAACAGGCTGTCTTCCCCAAACTCGGACTCGCCCGACGCCAGCAGGGACGTGAGGAAATCGGTGATCATGTCCGTCGACATGGCCGGATTGTCACCGAGCAACACGCCGATGTTGGCCTTGTAGTCGGAGAGTCCGCGCACCACCAGCGGCGCGCGTTGGGTGATTTCGATCAGTTGTATCTGCTGTTCATTCGGACTGAGCTGGAGCGGGCGTTCCAGGGTGAGCCGGCCGGGCTCGATGGTGGTGACGGCGTAGTTGGGGTTCGCTCGGAGGTAATCAAAATCGGGCGCGATACTGAGTGTGCGACTGAGCCCCACGATGACGAAGCCGGGCTGCGGGATGGCGACCGTGCGCGTCTCGGTCGGTGGCGCGGCGGTGGGGAACGCATAGCCGCTGATAAAACGGTCGGCGGGCGGCACCGTGAAATATTGCGTGTAGTCCTCGCGCACCAGTTCGACCGAGGTCGTGCGAGCGTCAAAAATGCGGAATGCCAGCCCCGGGAAGGACCCCGTGACGTCCTCGCCGGTCAACAAGTCCAACACCCGGCCCTGCAGGGTGATTTCGCTGAAATCGGTGATTTTCGCCAGATCGGTCCCGGGCGGGTAATTTCGCGTAATGTAGTCCGTCACGATCGCCACCGGCCGAGGTGCAACGGTGAGCACGCCGGGCGTGAGCGAGCGAAGCTCGTAACGACGGGGATCGATGAAACCGTCGTTGATAATGGTGTAGAAGCCTGCTTGCGCGGTGGCGTTCGTGACGGCCTCGGTGCGCGGCACGATCTGGCCGTCGATGCTGAGCCCCTCGGGCAGCGGTTCACCGAGGAGGCGGTAGCTAAAGCTCGGGTTGGCGTTGCCGTAATACCGGAAGGCATCGCCGATCACCACATCGAGCGGGCGTGGCGCGATGCGGAGCGTGCCAAACGGGGTGGCGGTGAGCGTGTAGTTGGGATTGAGCAGCTCGGGCGTGATCGCGTAGTCGCCCACGAAGGACGTCGTGGTCGCGGTGGTGCCGAAGCGAATCACCTCGTCGATCGGATCGACGTCGGGCAGCAGGTTGGTGTCGGCGTTGGCGATCGTGAACTCGGGATTCTCGTCGCCGTAAACGCGGTCCGCGTCGGCCGCGATGACCTTGATCGGGCGCGGCGTGATCGTGACCGTGCCGGTCTCGGTGGTGATGGCGTAGTTGGTCGCGGTGGCGCCGGAGACGTTGAACGTGTAGTCGCCCACCGGGGCGCTGCGCCAGGCAGTGATTTCGGCCGTTGCGCCGGTGACGACGTCGTTCGTGTCGGTGCCCTTGAGTCCGGCGAGACTGAACGTGAGCGCCGGGTTGTCGTTGCCATAGACTCGGCTGAACGACGCCGGGGTGAGCAGCAGGGGCGCCGGTGTGACGCGGAACACTCCGTCGACGTAGGCAATATCGTAGTTGGCTGCGTTGCTGAAGTTGAACGGGGTGATCGCATAGTCACCGACATTGCTGAACGGCTCGACCGGGGTGGAAAAATAAACACCGGCGGCAAACAAGTCGCCTTCCAGGAAGCCGCTGTAGGTGGCGGTATAGAAATCCGGATTGGCCTCGCCGTATTCTCGGGTGACGTCGTTCGCCGTGATGGTGGCCGGGCGGCGCGCGATGGTGAGCGTGCCGAGCTGGCGGGTGATGGAGTAGTTGGGATTGGCCCCGCCGAAGATTTCGATCGGGTAAGTGCCGGCGTGGGTGCCCGTGCCGAAGACTTCGATCGCGCCGAGCACGGAGGCGGTATCAAAGGACGCGAGGCCGGTGAGGGTGAAATCGGGTTGGTTGAAGAACTCACCGTAAATGGTGTTCACGTCGCCGGCGGTGATCGTCACGGGGCGCGCCGTGACGGTGAGTTCACCGGGGACGTAGGTGGGCGTGTAGTTGGAGTTGGTCGAGCCGGAGACGTTGAGCGGATAGGCGCCCACGCCGGCGTTGAGCGGCGCGGTGGAGAAGGTCAGCCCCGGAAACGCGGCGGCGGTGTCGCCCGCGACGAGGCCGCTGAAACTGGCGGTAAAGGCAGGATTGGGATCGCCGTAGATCCGTGAGGCGGCGTTGGCGGTGATGATCAGGCTGGCGGGAGTGATGCTGAGGGTGCCTGGCACGTAAACGATTCGGTAGCCGGCCGCGCTCGCGCCAAACGGCGTGATGCCATAGGTCCCGACACTCGAGCCCACGACCGCCGAGGTGCTGAAAGTGAGGTCAGTGACGAGCGATTCGTCGTCGCCGTGGTTGAAACCGCTGATGGTCGAGGTGAAGGAAGGTAGCGCCGAGCCGTAAACAATGGAGAAGTTGTCGGCCCTGACGGTCAGGACTGGCACGCCGGCGATGACCAGGAGCCCGTCGACATACGTGATGAGGTAGTTGCCGTTGGTCGCCCCTCCCACGGTGATGGCATAGTCCCCCGGATAGGAATCGATGGTCGCCGCCGTCGCCAGAGTGAGGCCGGGAAAATCGACCGTGGTGTCGTCGTTGACGAGGCCGGCAAAGGTGGCGGTGAGTTCCGGGTTGGCCTCGCCTTCGTTCCTCGACTGGTTGTTGGCGCTGATCGTCAGCGGCGCGGGATTGATCGTCAGTGTGCCGGGAACGAAGGAGAGTTGGTAGTCGTAGTCGGAAGCGACCACCGTCCCGGCGGAGATGGTAATCGGCACGCTGCCAGCGTCGCTGCTGGCGAGGGCGTCGGTGGCGAGCGCCGGCGTGCCGGCATAGGCTTGCTCCGCCGTATCCGTCCCCACGAGACCGCTCATCG
>JAEYYL010000278.1 GCA_023430825.1 Verrucomicrobiota bacterium
CCCGCCGCGCTCGCGCGCGAGGTCAGCGCCGCCCTCCGCATCCCCACGATCGGCATCGGCGCCGGCGGCGGTTGCGACGGCCAGGTGCTCGTCCTGCACGACCTGCTCGGCTTCAACCCCGAGTTCAAGCCGCGCTTCGTGCGCCGCTTCGCCGACGGCGCCGCGTTCTTCAAAAAGGGCATCGCGCGCTACGCCGCCGCCGTGCGCAGCGGAAAATTTCCCGCGAAGAAGGAGAGTTTCACGTGAACGGGCCGATCGAGCGTAGCGCGGGCTTCAGCCCGCCTTCGTCGCGCCTGAAAAGCGGGCTGAAGTCCGCCCGCCTTCTCCCGCCATGCCGCAACTGATCCACACCGTCGAAGCCTGGCGCGCCCTCCGCGCCCAGCACCGCGCGGCCAACCGCATCATCGGCTTCGTGCCCACCATGGGCGCGCTCCACGCGGGCCACGCCTCGCTCTTCGCAGCCGCGCGCCGCGATTGCGATGTCGTGCTCGCGTCGGTGTTCGTCAACCCCACGCAGTTCGACGAACCGCACGATTTTCAGAAGTATCCACGCACCCTGGACGCCGACGTTGCACTGATGCAGGCCGCGGGCGTCGACGTCGTCTTCGCTCCGTCGCCGGCGGAGATGTATCCCAACGGCACGCGTTACACCGTGCAGGAATCCGAGTTCAGCCGCGAACTCTGCGGCGCGCACCGGCCGGGCCACTTCACCGGCGTCCTGACGGTTGTGATGAAACTCCTGCAGATCGCGGAAGCGGACCGCGCGTATTTCGGCGAAAAGGATTTCCAGCAACTGCAGCTCATCCGCGGGATGTGCGACGCGTTCTTCCTGCGAACCGAGATCGTCGGGTGTCCGACCGTGCGCGAGTCCGACGGCCTCGCGATGAGCTCCCGCAACGCCCGGCTCTCGCCCGCCGAGCGAGCGCTCGCGCCGCGTTTCCCTGCCGCGCTCGCGTCGGCGCCGACCGCCGCCGACGCGCGCGCGCAACTCGTCGCCGCCGGCTTCGAAGTGGACTACGTCGAGGATCGCGATGGCCGCCGCTTCGGCGCGGTGCGGCTCGGGCAGACGCGGTTGATCGACAATCTCGCGAAACCGTAGAGCCGCGCAGCCGACCGCCCCGCCTTCATGAGCGCCAATGTCCTGTTCCTCCTCAGCGGATCGATCGCCTGCTACAAGGCGTGCACCGCGATCTCGCGGCTCGCGCAAAACGGCGTGACCGTGCAGACGGTCGCCACGCCCGCCGCCCTGCGTTTCGTCGGCACCGCGACCCTCGAGGGACTGAGCGGCCGGCCGGTGTTCACCGACGTCCTCGAGCCGGGCCGCGCGCTCGACCATATCGACCTCGCACGCGCCGCCGACCTCGCGCTCGTGTGTCCTGCCACCGCGAATACGATCAACCGCCTCGCCGCAGGCCTCGCGGACGATCCCATCGGCACGCTGTTTCTCGCGTGGGAGTTGAAACAAAAACCCTGGCTGATCGCCCCCGCGATGAATGCGATGATGTGGCAGCATCCGGCGACCACAGCCTCGCTTGAAAAGCTGCGCGGCTGGGGCGTGCGCGTGCTCGATCCGGTCGACGGCCCGCACGCGTGCGGCGAGGGCGGTCCCGGCCGGCTCGCCGAGCCGGAACAGATCGCCGCCGAAGTGCTGGCGACGCTGGGGCGGCGATGAAGCAGGCCGCTTCACCACGCGGCAGCACCCGACCTCGAACCGTGTCTTTCGCATGCGCACGCTGGCCCTGAGCATCGGCAACACGTCGCTCTTCGCCGGCGTGTTCGCCGGCGCGCGGCTCGTGTCGTCGTTCCGGCTGGCGCCCGGCGATCTCGCCACGCTCCCGCGCCGCGTGCGCGGCCCGATCGGGCGCGCCGCGCTTTGCTCCGTCGTGCCGCCGCTCACGCCGGACGTGCTCCGGTTGATCCGCCGCATCTGGCAACTCGAAGCCCGCGTGCTCACGGCCAGCGCCGCGCATGGGCTCGCGATCGGGTATCGCCGCCCGCGCGAACTCGGCGCCGACCGCGTGGCCACCGCGCTCGGCGCCCGCCTGCGGTTTCCGAGGAGAAACGTCATCGTCGTGGATTGCGGCACGGCCACCACCGTCACCGCGCTGCGGCGCGACGGCGCGCTGCTCGGCGGTGCGATCTTCCCCGGCCTCGCCCTCTGGTCGGACATGCTCGCCACCCGCACTGCACAACTGCCGCGCGTCGCGCCCGCCCGCCCCGATGCCGCCGTCGGACGTTCCCCGCGCGAGGGAATCGCGAGCGGCATTTTCTTCGGCCAGCTCGGCGCCATTCGGGAAACCGTCGCGCGCGTGCGCACCGAAGCTTTTGGCCGGGCCGCGTGCCTGATCGTCGGCACAGGTGGAAACGCCGCAGCGTTCGCCCGCGAAGCTGTGTTCGACGAGATCGCTCCGGCGCTCGCCCTCCACGGGCTGTCCGCTTTCGCCGCGCAACCGACGTAGCGGCAGGACTCCGTGCCTGCCTGCTTTTCCGTGGAGTGCGCACATCAGGCCGGCGCCAGGCTCGACGGCTACGTCTTGACGCGCTGCGCGTTCTCGACCGCCACGATCACGCGATCGAGCAGCTTGATGTTCACCGGTTTCGTCAGGTGCTCGGCAAAACCGCACGCCTTCGAGCGCGCGATGTCGCTCTCCATGCCATAGCCGCTGAGCGCAATGCCGACGAGATGCGGCTGCTTCGCCGCCAGTTCGGGCCACAGCAAGCACCCGTCGCCATCCGGCAACCCAAGATCGGAAATGACGAGGTCGAACGTCTGCTGCTCCACCAGGGCGCGCGCTTCGGCGGCGCACGCGGCGGTGGTCACCGTGAAGCCGCGGCGCGTGAGCAGCTGCGCGAGCGAACTGCGCGTCGCCGCATGATCCTCGATCAGCAGCACGCGCCGCAGCCGCGGTCCCTCGCGGCGCGGTGGCGCGCCTTCCCCCGCCGCCTCCAGTCGCGGCGCCGCCACGATCGGCAACACCGGCTCGCGCGCGAGCGGCAGATCGACTTCGAAAGTCGAACCCTGCCGCGGACCGCCGCTCACCGCGCGAATCTCGCCCCCGTGCTTCTCCAGCAACTGCCGTGAGATTGCCAGTCCCAGCCCCAGCCCGCCGAAGCGGTGGTCGCCTTGGGAAAACGCGGAAAAAATTCTCGCGAGATCGCTCTGCGACAGCCCGATGCCGTTGTCGGTCACGCGCACGACCAGCCGGTCGCCCGCGGCGTTGAACTCGGTCACAACGTCGATCGCGCCTCCGGGCGGCGTGAATTTCACCGCGTTGTTGAGCACGTTCCAGAACACCTGCTGCAGCCGCACCGCGTCGCCAATCACCGTCGCCCGCGGCGCATGGAGTTTCGCCGAGAGGTGAATCTGCTTCATGTCGGCATCGCCCGACACCACGCCGACCGCGTCGCGCAACACCGCGTGCACGTCGACCGGCTTCATCTCGAGCGAGAGCTTCCCGTGCGCGATGCGCGTGAGGTCGAGCAGGTCGTCGATCAGGCGCGCCTCGAGGCTGACATTGGTCGCGATGGTCTTGAACGTCTGGCGCACGGACTCGGGCAGCTCCGGATTGTCGGCGCCGTCGCTCGCCAGCATGAGGACCGGATTGAGCGGCGTGCGCAGCTCGTGCGAAAGCGCCGCAAGAAAATCGTCCTTCGCCCGCGACGCCGCGAGTGCTTCGTTGCGCGCCGTGAGCGCTTCCTGCAGGAGGCGGGAGCGCTCGTCCTCGTTGTTCTTCCGGTCGATGAACTGCGCGATGCTGTCGGCCGTGAGACCGAGCTCCGTGAGCACGCGCGGCTCGAATTTCTGCTTCGCGAAGAGCGCGATCACGCCGAGCAGCCGTCCTTCGAAGAGCAGCGGATAACCCGCGAAACCGACCAGGCGCTCGCGGCGCACCCACGCCGGGGCGTTGATCTCGGGGTCGGATGAGGCCTCGTTCGTGAGATAAGGTTTTCGATTCGCGGCGATGCGGCCGATCTTCAACTCCCCGAGCTTGATCCTCGCCTGCTCGCCGGCGGCGTGCGCGAGCGAACCGGCCCCCGCCTGGAGCTCGAGCAGGGACGTCCCCGGGTTGAACGACCAGATGTGCGCACACGCCGCATCGAGCCGCTGCACGAGGAGATCGGCGACCGTCTGGAGAACGACCGGCCGCTCGCCGGGCCGCGCCACGGCGCTCGCGATGTCGGCGCGCAATTCCGCGAGCCGCGCGCCGTCGGCCACCATCTGCTCCGCCGCCTTCTGCTCCGTGACGTCGCGCGCCGCCGCGAGGATGCGCTGCGGTTTGCCGTCGCTGCCGTGGATCGGGCAAACGACAACATCCCACCAGCGCGTGTCACCCTTGTGCGTGCGGCAGAGTCCGCGGAAGCGCGCCACCTGTCCACCCGCGGCCATGCGGTGCGCGTTCTCCGCGTTTGTCCGGCCTTCACCGTCCCAAAAGCCGGGCCAGTAAACCTGCGCGACCGTGCCGAAATCCGAAATCTCCATCAGCGCCTGGCCCATCGGGCTCATGAACACGACCCGCGCGTCGAGATCGAGGACGACGATGCAATCCGGGCTGCTCTCGAGGATGCGGCGGTTGAACTCCTCGCTCTCGCGCAGCGACTTCTCGGCGCGCTTGCGCGCGGTGACGTCGGCGTCGACCTGCAGGATCGCGCGCACCTTGTTCTGCGCATCGTGGTGCAGCACCCACTGGGTCGCGACGCAGATGACCTGGCCGTCCTTGCGCCGGTGATACACCTCTCCCTCCCAGTGGCCGTGGCGGTGCAGCAGCGCGTGAATCTTTTCGATCGGTTCGGGAAACTGCGCGGCGAGCAGCAGGTGCGCCGTCTGACCCAGCGCCTCGTCGCGCGTGAAACCGTAGAGCTTCTCCGCGCCGCGATTCCAGAAAATGACGCGTTCCTTCGGTGAACGCGCGAGCACCGGCGCCAGTTCGAGCAGTTGCGCCTGCTCGCGCAACCGCTGCTCGCTCTCGCGCAACTCGGTGTTCCGCGTGGCGAGTTCCTCGTTGAGCGTGGTCAGCTCCTCGTTCGCGGATTCGAGTTCCTCGTTCGAGGTCTCGAGTTCTTCGTTGAGGCTCTGCAGCTCCTCGTTGGCGGACTGCACCTCCTCGTTCGACGCCTGCAGTTCCTCGACGGATGTGTCGTGCTCCTCGCGCAAACTTTCGAGATTCGCGCGCGCCTCGGCGCAATCGCGCTTCAACTGCGCAAGCTGGCGCAGCTCCGCCGGCGTGGCCTTCCCCGCGGATTTCGACGTTCGCGCGGGCAATGATTCGGCGACAGCGCGCGGCGCGACCGGCTCGAAGAGGATGAGAAAGCAGCGCGTCGGCAGATTCTTCAGCGGGACGATCTCGAGATTGACCGAGCCGCGCCGTCCGCCGAGCCGGACATCTTTCTCGCGCACCGTCTTCGCCTCGCGCTTCGCGCGCTGGAGCGCTTTTTGCAGGGCGACGGAGAGCCCTTCGCGCGCCATCTTGACGAGATTGAAATTGGCCTTGCCCGAGGGCAGCTCGAGGTAGCGCTGCGCGTCGCCGCGAAACTGGAGAATCTCTCCGTCGGCATTCACGAGCACCCCGACGGGCGCATACTTCGCGAGCGTGACGCGGTCCGCTTCTTTGAAGGCATCGACCGGATTGACCTCGTTCACGCGCGACGCCAGCGGGGGCGCGAAATTCGGCGGACGCGCCGCGGGCAGCGTCGGCGGACGCTCGTAACGCAGCCAGCTCGCCGCGGGTTTCTTCGCATAGAGCTTGTGCGTTTTTTCGACCGACTCGAACAGGTTGTTGAAACCGCCGACCGACTCCGACGAGCCGAGCAGGAGAAAGCCGTGCGGCTTGAGCGCGTAGTGAAACGTCGGGATGATCTTCTGCTGCAGCGCCGGCTCCAGATAGATCAGCATGTTGCGGCAGCTGATCAGATCGACGCGCGTGAACGGCGGATCGGTGAGCAGGTTTTGCTGCGCGAAGATGACGCTGTCGCGGACGGTTTTCAGCAGCCGATAGCCATCGGGCTCCTTCTGAAAAAAACGCGCGAGCCGGGCGGCGGACAGCGTCTCCACCTGCGACTTCGTGTAGCGCGCCGCGCGCGCCTGCTCGAGGACGGCGGCGTTGACGTCGGTCGCAAAGACCTGCACCGGCAGCCGCACCGACGCCTGTTCGGCAAATTCGGCGTAGGCCATCGCGATCGAGTAGGCTTCCTGGCCGGTCGAACACCCCGCCACCCAGATGCGCAGCGTCTCCGCTCCCGCCCGGTTTTTGACGAGTCGCGGGAAGATTTTTTTCTTCAGCGTCTCGAACACCGCGGGATTGCGGAAGAAGCTCGTGACGTTGATCAGCAGGTCCTGATAAAGCGCGTCGATCTCGGTCGGATGCTCGCGCAAATAACGCACGTAGCGCTCGAGCCCCTTCAGCTTGAGCAGGCCGAGCCGCCGCGCGAGCCGGCGGCGAATGGTGTTGGGCCGGTAGAAACTGAAATCGGTGCCCGTGCGCGTGCGGAGCATCACGAAGATTTTCCGCAGATTGAGATCCTCGGGCGCCGGCGGCCACTTGGTCGAGCCGTTCGCCGCATTCGGCGAGGAACGCGCCGCCTGCGGCACACGGCGGCTGAGCGCACTGCGGCGCTGGCGCGCATTCGCGGCAGCGCGGCGCTTGGTCTTCCGCGGTTGCGCGAGGAGTTGCGCGATCTCGAGCGCGATCTTCTCGGGCGGCAGCACGAAATCGACGCAGCCCGTGGCGATCGCGCTGCGCGGCATGCTGTCGTATTTCGACGAGGCCTGATCCTGCGCAAACGTCACGCCGCCCGCCTCCTTGATCGCCGCCAGCCCGCGCGCTCCGTCGGAACCGGCGCCGGAGAGAATCACGCCGATGGCGTTGCCCTGCTGATCCGCCGCGAGCGATTCGAGAAAATGATCGATCGTGCGCGCCGGTCCGCTGTTCTTGCGCCGGGGCGTGAGCGAGAGGACGCCGTGGCGGATCGAGAGATCGCAGTTCGGCGGGATCACGTAGATCTGGTTCGCCGCGACGTGCGTGCGCGGCGTGATCTCCTGCACCGGCAGCGGCGTGGTGCGGCCGAGCAATTCCGACAACAGGCTGCGATGCGTCGGATCGAGATGCTGCACCAGGACGTAGGCGACGTTGGCCTTCGTCGGCAGATTGCGGAGAAGTTCGGTGAACGCCTCCAGGCCGCCGGCCGAGGCGCCGATTCCGACGATCTTCAACTCCGCCGCTTCTTCCGTTCCGCTCCGACGACGGGAACCCTGACGCTTCGCCATACGTTCACTTTCTAACTCAGCCAGGCAGGGTGACACGGAGCTGGCGCGGCTGGAAGGCGGGCTCGTGGTTGCGGATCGCGGTGTTCATTTCCGGAAGCAGGACGGACGTTCGAAGCTGAAAACGCCCCGGCAGACCACAACGGTTTTCGTTTGTTTCCGACAGGGAATAATTTTCGCAACTTCGCCTCGCGTTTGCCCTTCCCGGCCGGTGGGATTCGCTTCGATCATGACCGCAGTAGCATCTCCTCCCGCCGATGCCGTCGAAGTCGAAGCCGAGCGCCTGTTTCGCTCGCTGATGCACGTCGAGTGCGACCCGCACGGCCGCACTTGGAATCTGGATACGTGCCGCGAAATCGCGCCGCTCACGCTCGAGATCAACCGGCTGAAAAAGGAAAAGGACGCCGTCATCCTCACCCACTCCTACGTCGAGCCCGAGATCATCTACGGCGTCGGCGACTTCAAGGGCGACTCCTACTACCTCAGCGACATGGCCC
>JAEYYL010000374.1 GCA_023430825.1 Verrucomicrobiota bacterium
GTCCTTCTCCTTGTGGGCGAGGTGGTCGTTGATGCTCTTGATCGAGGCATCGGTCGCGGCCTGGACGTCCTTTTCCACGCGTTTCGCCTCGTCCTCGGGGAGCTTCGCTTTCTTCAACCCTTCGAGCACATCGCGGCGGACGTTGCGGACGTGGACGCGGCCTTCCTCGGCGAGGCGGTGCGCGTTCTTGACGAATTCCTGGCGGCGCTCGCGGCTCATTTCGGGGAGCGGGATGCGCACGATCTTCCCGTCGGGGATGGGGTTAAAACCGAGGTTCGCCTCCTGAATGGACTTAACGATGGCTTTCACGAGTCCGGCATCCCACGGCTGAATCTGGATGAGGCGCGCGTCGGGGGTGGAGATGGCGGCGCAATCCTTCAGGCGCATCATGGAGCCGTAGGCTTCGACCATGACACCCTCGACCATCGTGGGCGTCGCTTTGCCGGTGTGGATCGCGCTGAATTCGTGCAGCGTGTGATCCACGGCTTTTTTCATGCGGGTCTGGGCGTCGGTGAGAATGGGATGAGACATGGTAGGGGAGAGTCTAGAGCTGAGAGTTGAGAGCTAAGAGCCGGAAGCTGGCGGCGCAAGCGTCGGTCGCGCGGCGTTCTGGCACGGAGCACCGGTGGGTGCGGTTCAGCTGTGCACGAGGGTGCCGATCTTTTCGCCGAGGACGGCTTTGCGGATGGCGTGTTCGTCGCCGAGATCGAAGACGAGGATCGGGACGTTGTTGTCCAGACAGAGGGAGAACGCGGTCGAGTCCATGACGTTGAGCCGTTGCTTGAGTGCGTCGATGAAGGTGATGCGATCGTATTTCACGGCATCGGCGTGCTTCTTCGGGTCCTTGTCGTAAATGCCATCGACTTTCGTCGCCTTCATCAAGATGTCGGCGTGCATCTCGGACGCGCGCAGGGCGGCGGTGGTGTCGGTCGTGAAATAGGGATTGCCGGTGCCGGCGACGAAGATGACGACGCGGCCCTTCTCGAGGTGGCGCACGGCGCGGCGCAGGATGAACGGCTCGGCGATCTGGTTCATCGGGATGGCGCTCTGGACGCGGGTGCGGACGTCCATTTTCTCGAGGCAGTCCATGAGGGCGAGGCCGTTGATGACGGTGGCGAGCATGCCCATGTAGTCGCCGGTGGTGCGGTCGACGCCGCGCTGCGCGCCCTTGAGGCCGCGGAAGATGTTTCCGCCGCCGATGATCACGCAGATCTGCACGCCGAGATCGTGAATCTCTTTCACCTGGCGGCAGATTTTTTCGAGCGTGGGGGCGTCGATCGGGTCGCCGGACTTGCCGCCGCGGAGCACTTCGCCGCTCAGTTTGAGGACGATGCGTTTGTATTTAACGTTCGGATCGGCGAGCGCCTTTTCGTGCATGAAGGACAGCAAACGCCGGCCCAAAATGGGCGTCAACCCCGCGCTGGGTGGCGGGGCGGTCGCCCGGGCGTGGAATCGCGCCCGGACGGAGTCCCGTGCGCTTGCTCGTAATCGTAATCCCGATCCTCAGGCCGATGGCGAGGGGTGGTTAATCGAGCGGGAGCACGATCAAGATCACGATCACGAGCACGAAATGGGGCACGAGATGGGGAAGGGGTGCGCAGCGCTCACTTGATCCCCGACCGCGCATCGCTCGTCACGATGTAGCGCTGGAACAAGCGGAAGAGCGCGATCACCGGCAGTGTGGCGAGGACGGCGCAGGCGAGGATGTCACCCCACTGGATCGGCGGCGCGGTGAAAAGATTGGCGAGGCTCAGTTGCACGGTGCGCGTCTCCTCGCGCGTGGCGATGAGGAGCGGCCAGAGGAAATCGCCCCAATGCAGGAGCACGTCGAGCAACACGACGGTCGCGAGTGCGGGCCGGATCGACGGCAGCGCGACACTCCAAAACTGGCGCCAGACGCCGGCGCCGTCGAGCGCGGCGGCTTCCTCGAGCTCGATCGGCAGCGAAAGGAAATGCTGGCGGAGAAAGTAGATGTTGAACGCTTTGGCCACGAACGGAACGGTCAGTCCGGCGAGTGCCGCGGCGAAACCGCCGGTGAGCCCGAGATCGCGCGCGGTGAAAAACATCGGCACGGCGAGCACCTCCACGGGCAGGATGATGAGGATCACCACGGCGGCGAAGAGGGGTTCGCGTCCGCGAAACTCCAGCCGCGCGAAGGCGTAGGCGGCCATCGCGTTGACGAGAAGACCCGCGCCCGCGATCAGGAAAACCTGCGCGAACGACACCGCGAGCCCGCCGCCGAGCGCGGCGCGCCGCCAGGCGTCGGCGTAATGGTCCAGCGTCCAACCGCTGGCGGTGAACCAGTTCGCGAGATCGAAGCGGAAGATACGCGCTTCCTCTCGAAACGACGCGAGCACGAGCCACAGCAGCGGTGCGAGAAACACCGCGGCGACGATGAGGCTGGCGAGCCAGGCGGCGGAGCGTTTCATGCGCGCTCCTCCTTGGTCCAGCGGCGTTGCGCGAGGGTCAGCGCGGCGACGAGCAGCAAAAACAGAAACGCCGCGGCGCACGCGCGGCCGAGATCCTGACTGAGAAACGTCATCTCGTAGATCGATTGCACGATCGAGCGCGTGCTGTTGCCGGGGCCGCCGCGCGTCATGAGATACGGCTGCACGAAAATCCGGAATGCCAGGATGGTCGTGACGGTGACGACGAACACGATCGTGTTGCGCATCGCGGGCAGCACCACGTGGACGACGCGCCGCCACGCGCCCGCGCCGTCGATGCGCGCGGCGTCGAGGAGCTCGGGCGAGACGCTTTGCAGGCCGGCGAGAAACACCATCATCTGCAAGCCCACGCCCTGCCACACCGACATGAAGGCGATCGCCGGCAGCGCGAGCGAGGGATCGCGCAGCCAGGCTTGCGGCACGACGCCGAGCCAGCCGAGCGCGGCGTTGACGAGACCGGTGTCGCCGCCCTGCGCGGGCTGGTAGAGCATCGTCCACAGCACCGCGAGGACCGGCATGGAAACGACGACCGGCAGGAAAAACACGGCGCGCAGCCAGCGCCATGCGGGTTCGGGGCGGTTGACCCAGAGCGCGAGGAAAAATGCGGCGGCGGTCTGCAACGGCACGACGAGCAGTGCGAAGAGCGCGGTGTTGCCGAACGCGCGGCGGAAGCGCGGATCGGCGAGCAGGTCGGAGTAATTCGCGAGCCCGATCCAGCGGGCGTCGCCCGGCGCGAGCAGGTCGGCGTTGGTCAGGCTCCACCAGGCGGCGCGCAGCATCGGCCACGCGACGAACACCGCGAGCAGCGCGAGCGCGGGGAACAGGAGCCATGGAGCGGCGCGGCCGTGGGATTTTTTCCAGGGCGTCATGGCGAAGCGCGTCGGTCGATGACGCGCTGGATTTCGGTCTCGGCCGTGCGCAGGCGGGTGGCGACGTCGGCGCCGTGGGAAATGTCGCGCAGCGCGGAGGCGAAACGTTGCGTGAGCGTGGCGTAATACGGGGTGCGCGGCCGCGGGCGTGCGAAATTTTCCAACTGGTCCCGGAAAATTCGATACGGCGGATCGGCGTATTCGGGGAACGCGGCGAAGGCGGAGCGGCGCGCGGGCACGGCGCCGTTGGCGCGCACGATCGGTTCCACGCCGTGTCGCGCATCGGTCACCCATTTGATCCAGAGCGAGGCGAGTTCGACGTCGGCGGCGGAGGCGGAAATGCCCCAGCACCAACTGCCGCACGGCGCGACGGGGCGTTCACCGTGATGCGGCAGCGGCATCGCGCCGAGCCGGTCGCCTTTCGTTGTGAGATGCGACTGGGCCATCCAGTGGCCGCTCCAGTCCATCGCCGTGCGCCCGCTGCCGAACGGATCGGGATCGACGGGATCGGTGGCGGCGTAGCTGGCGGTGAACAGCGTCTGCCATGCACGCACGCTCGCGAGGTTGGCGGGCGAGGCGAGCACGCCGCTCACGCGATCCTGGTTCTCGTCGGTCGCGATGAGTTGTCCGCCACCGGACCACACGACGGGCGCGAACGCGTAGGTGAACCATTCATCGGCGGTCTCGTTCATGTGCAGCGCGACGGGTTCGATGCCGGCGGTGCGGAGTGCGGCGCAGGCGGCGAGAAATTCATCCCAGGTCCACGATTCGCCCGCGGGCGGCGGCGTGACGCCGGCGGTGGCGAGCAGGGTGCGATCGTAGTAGAGGACGGCGGCGGACTCGAAAGCGCCGAGGGCGTAGAGCTGGTGGTCGACGGTGCCTTGCGCGATGATCGTCGGCAGGAAGTCGGCCAGTTCAGCGGGGGTGAACCAGGGATCGAGCGGCGCGAGGAGGCCGGCGGTGGCGAGGCGCGCGACGAGCGGGCCGTCGAGGTCGAAGGCGTCGGGCAGATCGCCGGCGGCGGCGGCGATGGCGAGTTTTTCGGTGTATTGGTAGTCGGGAAAGAACGTAAGGGAAACGCGGATACGGCGGTCGGCGTGGGCGGTGTTGAAGGCGGCGGCGATCTCGCGCATGGCGCGGTTCTCGGCTTCCTGGCCCTGGTGGCACCAGACGCGGATGACCTGCGAGCGGGCGGAGGGGTCGGACGCGGAATCGCGGCAGCCGCCGAGGAAAAACGCGGCGGAAGCGGCGAGGGCGATCAGGCACGCAGGGACGAGGGGCAGGCGCATGAGGACGGGGCGGAGCGCCCGGCGACTGGGACCGTCCGCGAGGCTGCGCGGTTCGCAAGCGGTTTTCCCTGACGAAAACGTTGGCGAGGGCGCGAGGTCGCGCGCTGCGGCTGAACGCGTGGGGGACAACGCGTTCCACCTTGGGGGCGGCAATTACTGCTCGAGGACGATGTTGCGTGTGACGAGCGTGCGGCCGAGTTCGCGGTCGTAGGCGGCGACGGCGCGGCGCTGGTCGGCGAGGGCGCGATACAGATTGTTCTCCGCGCGGGAGACTTCCTCCTGCTGCTGGAGGACGAAGAACGTGTTGCTCGTGCCGGCGCGAAGTTTTTTCAGCTCGGCGTCGAGTGCTTCGCGGGCGAGGTCGTGGGCGGCGCGGTTGGCGGCGACGCGACGGCGGGTGGTTTCGATCTGGCCGGCGGCGCGCGCGATGCTTGCGGCGATTTCCTGTTCGAGGAGCTGGAGGTCGGCTTCGGCCTGGTGCAGGCGCAGGCGGGCGGAGCGGGCGCGTCCGCGGCCCTCGGCGAACGTGAGGGGCACGCGCACGACGACGCCGGCGGAGTAGGAGCGGTTGTCGTTGTTGGCGACCATGCGGCGGCTGACGCCGAAGTCGCGATCGAGCCCGCTGTAGCCGTAGCTGCCGACGAAGTCGACCTGCGGGAGGAGTTGGTTGCGCTCGGAGGCGTGCGTGGCGCGGCGTTTGACGATGCCGAGCCGGGCAGCCTGGAAATCGGGGCGGTCGTCGTAGGCTTTTTGGAGATCTTCGGCGGGGCGGATCACGAGGTCGTCGGGGATGTCGGGCGGGTTGACGACGAGGTTCTCGGGTTCGATGGCGAAGGACGTTTCGCCCATGAGCTGGCGGAGGTAGTTGACGGAATCGCGGAGAGCCTGCTCGGAGTAGAGAATGGCTTCATCGCGCGTGGCGGTGCGGGCGCGGGCCTGGGTGACGTCGCTCTCGGACATGCTGCCGACGCTGAAGCGTTTTTCGTTTTCGGCGAGGAGGCCGGCGGCGAGTTCGCGGGAGCGTTGCGCGATGCGGAGCTGTTGTTGGGCGTAGGCGACGTCGCTGTAGGCGATCGCGACCTGCGTGACGGTGTCGATCACGGTCTGGCGAAACAGCCAGTCGGCGATGCCGCGGTCGGCTTTCGCGATGCGCACGCCGACGAGATTGGGGCCGAAGCCGAAGCCGCGGAGCAGCGGCTGGGTGACGGTGATACCGCCGAAGGTCGCGTAGCTGTCGGTGTAGCCGGTGAGCGGGTGGCGCTGGTTGTTGGCGCTGCCGCCGAGGCTGTAGTTCATGCCCCACGGCGTGGTGCCTTCGAGGGCGAGGCTGTAGTCGTCGGTCTTGATGAGTTGCGCGACGAGCGGATTTTGCGAGGCGGGGGCGCCGTCCTCGGCGTAACTGCGGCGAAAGGCGAGGGCGGGATCGAAACGGCCGCGTTGCGTGAGGAGATCGGCGCGGGCGATGGAGCGGTTGAACGCATCGACTTTGATCTGCGGGTTTTTCTCGAGGGCGAAGCGGATCGCGTCGTCGAGCGTGAGCACGGTTTCCGCGGCGTGCAGCGTGGATGGCGACGGCAAGGCGAGCGCGGCGGCGAGAGCGACGGGCGCGACGCGGCCGGAGAACGTGCGCAAGTGGCGGATCGAAGCGCGGATGAAGCGGACGGAAGGGGCGGAGAACATCGGTTGGAAGCGATTTTGCAGGGGCCGTGCCACGGTGAAGGCGGATTCGTAAGGCACTGAAAGTAAGCGGTTAAAAATCATTCGCGGGAGGAAGGGGCTGATGGGATGTCCGGGAGCGGAATCGGGCATTCCCGGAATTGGGAAAGTGCGGCGGCGCGTGCTATTGCTGACTTTAGGACGCTCAGAGAGCCCGGGGCATGGACACGGCGAGCACCGAGCGGCGGTGCTTCCTTCGCGGCGGGTGAGCGGGTTCGCGGCGGGGCGGCCGAGTCGGAGACTCCGCCCTACCACGAGCCGTCGTGCGCGGCGCTTACTTCAGCATCATGCCGTCGGCGAGGCGGACGATGCGGGTGCCGTAGGACGCGTTCTCTTCGGAATGCGTGACCTGAACGATCGTGACGCCATCTTCCTGGTTGAGCTTCCTGAAAAGCTGCATGATTTGGCGCCCCTGGTCGGAATGGAGATTGCCGGTGGGTTCGTCGGCGAGGATGAGCGCGGGCTTGGCGACGAGTGCGCGGGCGATGCCGACAAGCTGTTGCTGGCCGCCGGAGAGCTGCGTGGGATAGAGGTCTTTTTTGCCGACGATGTGAAAGCGATCGAGCGCGTCGCACACGATGCTGTCGCGGTCTTTTTTCGGCGTGTCGCGATAGGAGAGCGGAATCTCGAGGTTTTCGTAAACGGTGAGATCGTCGAGCAGGTGGTAGCTTTGGAACACGAAGCCGATGTGTTTCTTTTGGAGTTCGAACCGTTTCTTTTTGTCGAGCTGGTGGACGGGTTGGTCGACGAGAAAATATTCACCGGCCCACGCGCTGTCGTGGAGGCCGAGGATGTGGAGCAACGTCGATTTTCCCGAGCCGGAGGGGCCCATGATCGAAAGGAAATCGCCCTCGTTGATGTCGAGGTTGATGTCGCGAAGCGCGTAGAACGGGCCGCCTTTCAGCGGATAGACTCGGTTGACGTTGCGGAGGGAGATCATGAAAGGAGCGGCGTTCACAGGGCGAAGGAAGGCGCGAGGGCGCGCGGGGCTGAGGTTTTTAGCAACGCGTATGCCACCCGTTCGCTTCCGGTATAAGCCCTTGCGTGCGAGCGGAAAGAAGTTTGTGCGGCGCGAGCGCGGGGCTCGCGAAATTTCCGCCGGTGGAATTTAGCCGTCCCGGAATCGGGACACGGCGGTGGCGACAGAGCGCCCGGGTGAAAACCGCGTAAATGCCGGCGCGGCTAAAACGGAGGCTGGACCGCCCTACAGAAATTCCTCCAACTGCGCTCTCCAGCCGAACCCGATGAGTGCAAAAGTAAAATCCCCCATGGGGACCTCCGATGAAATCCTCTACCTGGCTGGCGGCTGTTGTTTTGATCCTTGGGACTTCGCTTGGTTGCGTGTTGCGCGCGACGGAAACGAATTCCCGCCTCGTTAATCTTTCCTCTCGCGGCGTCGTGGGCACGGGCTCCGACGTGATGATCGCGGGTTTCGTCATCGGCGGGACGGTGCCGAAGGACGTGATGATTCGCGCGCTCGGTCCTACGCTGACCGGTGCGGGGTTGAGCGGGGCGTTCGCGCAATTGCGGCTGCAGGTGTTCGACGGTCAGGGTCGGCCGATGACGGCGAACGAGCAGTGGTCGCCGGCGTTGAAGGATGCGTTTGCGCAGGTCGGTGCTTCGCCGCTGGCGGATGGCAGCCAGGATGCGGCGCTGCGGCTGACGCTGGCGCCGGGCAATTACAGCGCGCAGGTGTCGGGGTTGAGCGCGGCCAAGGGCGTGGCGCTGGTCGAGGTGTATGAAATGGACGGACGATCGCGGCTGTTGAACCTTTCGACGCGGGCGCGGGTCGAGAGTGGCGATGGCATCCTCATTTCCGGTCTCGTGATTGCGGGCAATGGCAAGCGTCGTTTGTTGATTCGCGCGCTCGGGCCGCTGCTCGGCACCGTGGGGGTGGCGGGCGCGCTGGCCGATCCGGTGTTGAGCGTGGTCGACGCGCGCGGGGCGGTCGTGGCGAGCAACGATAATTGGGAAGTGGCCAACGGCTCGGAGAACATCGGCGCGGTCGCCGCGACGGCGGGCGCGGGGGCGCTCGGGGCGGGGAGCAAGGATGCGGCGCTGGTGGTGGAATTGCCGGCGGGCGTTTACTCGACGCATGTGCGCGGGGCGGACGGCGGGCAGGGTGTGGCGCTGCTGGAGGTTTATGATGTTTCGGCGGTCGGTGAGATCGCGCAGGGTGCGCCGGCGACGGGTGGCTGGGCGCCGGGTTACAGCGAGGCGGCGCTGAGCTGGGCGCCGGCGGCGGTATCCGCGCGGCTGGGACCGACGTTTGAGGAACTGAATCCCGGCGCGGTCGACGACCGGCCGACGCTGTTTCAGCGCGAATCGAAGCAGGCGGGCGGGAAGTATTATTTGCGGATCAATCCCTACGAACTCGGGGAGCCGGGCGGCTACAACGACTACTGGAGCGATTCGGGCCAGGTGGCTTACGTGCCGGACGATCCGGCGAACGACCCGGGCCTCGATCGCGTGCAACTTTACGCGTATTACAACAAGGTGTTCGCGATCAGTCCGCGGCTCGATTGGGGCAGCGGCAAGCCGCATCCGGATCCGCAGACGCGCGAGCCCGCCTACATCAAGCTGAACGGCGGCACGATGCCGATGCAGCCGGTGGCGATGGCGCGCGGTTACGGCATGCAGCAGAACGAGCAGGTGATGGTTTACCGCGACGGATTGTTTGCGGTGGCGGGCATGCAGACGAGCCGCGGCGGTTCGGAGCGGCCGTATCCAGGTTTCAAATTCCCGGCGCACAAGGTGCCGCGGGCGATCGCGGTCACGACGAGCAACGAGTTCGCGCTGGTCACGATCTGGGACACGGAGCGCACGCAGGGCCAGCTGGCCGTCGTGGCGCTCGAGGGGAAATATCTGCCGTTTCACACCTGGCCCTACATGGGGCTGCCGAACCAGGGAAGTTTCTCGGACGTGAAGCTGCTCGGCTACATCGATCTGCCGATGAAGTCGCCGGATGCGATCAGCGCGGCGAGCAATGGGCTGTGGCTCGGGCCGTCGTCGACGGACAACAAGGTGCTCAGCCAGATCGATCTGGCGGAGGAAGGCCGGCGGAAGCTGGTTTACGACGGCGCGTGGCAGTTCGTCGTGGCGAAAAACGGCTACGCGCTGGTGAGTTCGGTGGAGGACAACAAGGCGGTGATCGTGGATCTCACGCCGCTCTTCGCCTACATGCGCGAGAGCTACCTGAGTTCGGGCGAGAGCTTCCAGCGCACGATGGCGACGCGCGGCGCGGCGCCGGAGCAGTTCCCGCAGACGTTTGCGGTCAACCCGGCGATCCGGCCGCGCGTGGTGTGGCAGGGCGATTTCACGGAGCCGACGACGGTGCTCGCCGGCTTGAAACTCGACCGCTGGTCGGGCGACCGGTTCAAGGGCTACGTCGCCACGCGCGACGGCACGATCCATATTCTGGATACGTCGTCGCTGATGGCGCGCAACACGTGGGAGAAGCGCGGCGAGCTCAAGCCGATCGGCACGGTGCAGGTGGGGCGCAATCCGGTCTCGATGTGTTTCACGCGGCGCGGCGGGAAGGGTTTGCCGCTGATTCCGAAGACGGCGTCCGGCGAGGACCGTTCGCCCGATCCGTATAACAACCTGCTTTACGTCGCGTGCCGCGGCGAGCGCTCAATCGACGCGGTGGTGACCTGGCACGGCGAGGGCGCAGTGTATCAGCGGATCAAGGACACGCGGCTGTCCGATCCGGTCGCGGTGAGCTCGGCGATTCGCGGGCCGATCCTGACGGTGGCGGATTTTGCTGGGAAGAAGATCGTGAGCTTCCGGATGGGCACGCTGGTCGATGCGCGGAACGACAAGGTTTATCCGTCCGGCGACCCGGACCACAATTACGAGTTCGCCGGCGAACTGAAGTTCGAGGGGCGTCCGTTCATGGTGAATTCCGCGAATCTGAATTGAGCGAAGAGGGGAAGCTCCAAGCACCCACCTCCAAGCTCCAGTGAAGCTTCAATGGAGAAGCGAGAAGCTCCAAAGAGGGGGCGACGCGGAGCGAAGAGGTCTGGGGTAGGAGCCTGCTTGCAGGCGATATTGCGCGATCCCGCTGCTCACGCAGCGAGCCACGTCGGAGAGCAATCGCCGGCGAGCGGGCTCCTACCGCGGAGCTTCGTTTTCGAGGAGGAAGGGGAGGATCAACTCGGACCAGACGGATTCGCGCTGAATGGATTCGAGGCGGGTGCAGTCGGGGAGAATCGCGAGGCGCGACGTGGGGATGAGACGGTGAAGCTCTTCGAAGGCCGCGACGCGGAAGCGTTCGTCGCGGTCGCCGCCGATGAGGAGCGTGGGCGCGACGATCGCCTCGATGCTGACGTTCGAGACGAAGATGCGTTTGCGATAGAGCGCCGCGAGTTTGTCGACGGACTCGGCCCAGCGGTCGGGCTTGGCGAGAAACGCGCGGCGTTGCGCAAGGAAGTCGGGATGCTCGCGGACGAAGTGTTCGGCGGAGAGATTTTCGACGAAGGCTTTGCCGGCGTCGGTGAGGACTTCGGACGAGCGTCCGGCGCCGATGGCGACGACGCGACTGACCAGATGCGGATGTTCGCCGGTGAGGGCGAGGGCGGCGAGCGCGCCGTCGCCGAAGCCGATCACGGCGGCAACGTCGACCGTGACGCGGCGGAGGATCGCGGCGGCGTCGTCCGCAAAAAGTTGATACGTGTAGGCCATGTCGCCGACGCCCGAGCGGCCGTGACCGCGGGTGGCGACCGCGTAAATGATGAAATGCGGCGTGAGCTTCGGGAGGTGCGGCGCGAAATCGGCGATGCCGCCGTGAAGCCCGTCGTGGAGCAGGACGAGCGGTGGTTTCTTCGCGCCGTCGGCGCCGTAAACCTCGTAGTAAATCGTCGTGCCGCCGACGTTTTGGTAATGGCCGGCGGCGTCATTGCGGCCGTAGGGGAGGCCGTCGTTCGCGGAGGCGTGGAGCGGGAGCGCGAACGCGTTGAGGACGGTGGCGACGGCGAGAAGGAAAGCGGTGACGCGAAGGCGGCTCATGGGGTGATGAGCCGGAATGAGACGACGGTTTGAAGGCGGCGCAACCTCTCGGGTGGCGAAGGCGATCCCGCTCCTCACGGAGCGAGCCACATTCGCTTGTGGCCTGCGCGTTGGGAGAACGCGCACAGCCGTGAGGTGTCAGCGTTTCGCGAGGTCGATGCTGCCGTTGACGGATTCGGCGCGCAGGGTGGCGCGACCGTCGCCGATCGTGCCGCTGAGGCGTTTGCCGCCGATGCGGCCCTGCACCTGAATCGGAAAATCGCAGTCGATGTGGCCGTTGACGACGGAGCCGCTGAGCTGAAGCCCGGCGTCGGCGGGGAGGGCGACGTGGATGGAGCCGTTGACGGTGTTGAACGAGAGCTCCTGCTGCGCGGCGATGGCGGTGAAGCTGGCCTCGACCTGGCCGTTGACGGTGCGGAGGCGCGCGCTGCCGCCGAGATCGTGCGCGCGAACGCGGCCGTTGACGGAATGAGCGGTGACGGCGCCGCGGACGCCATCGATCTTGATGGAGGAGTTGACCGTCTTGATCTCGTCGAGGGTGGCGGTGGCGGGGACTTTCAGGCGGAACTTGACGGCGCCGCGAATGGAGTTGTTGCCGAACCAGCCGCCCGAGCGTTTAGGCAGGCGAACCTCGATGGCGGCGCGGTCGGCGGAGAGGTCCATGGTGAGTTCGATCGCTTTCAACTCTTCCTCGGTGCGGGCGCTCTTTTCGCCCTCGATCAGGATTTCGTTTTTATCCCAGGTCTCGATGACGATGTCGCCGTTGACGTTGCTGAGCGAGACCTCGCCGTTGGCGTTGAACGCGGCGGAGCGGGAGAACGGTTCCTTATGCGAATAGTTGTCGGCGCGAGCGGGCGCGGCGGCCAGAAGAGCGAAGGCGAGGGAGGCGAGGAGTGGGAGTTTCATGGGGAAATTGGGCGCCGGGCGATGGGACACATGCGAATGCATGCTTTGGCAAAACCCGGCAGCGGAGGAAAAGTTACTCCGCGCGCAGCGCGATCATCGGGTCGACGCGGGTGGCGCGGCGGGCGGGGAAATAACAGGCGAGCAGGACGGTGGCGGCGAGCAGGGCGGCGACGGCGAGAAACGTCAGCGGATCGAAGGGGCTGACGCCGTAGAGAAAACGCTCGAGCAGACGGGTGACGGCGAGCGCGAGGACGAGCCCGATCGCCGTGCCGAGGGCGGCGAGTCCGGCGCCGCGACGGATCACCTGCCAGAGCACGTCGCGCGGACGCGCGCCGAGCGCGATGCGCACGCCGAATTCGTGGGTGCGCAAGCTCACGGCGTAGGCCATGACGGCGTAAACCCCCATGGCCGCCAGCACGAGGGCGACCAACCCGAGCAGCACGAGGAGCGCGGCGGTGATGCGTTCCGCGACGAGCACGGCTTGCGTGTAGTCGGCGAGGGCGAAGGCGTTGACGAACTCGACGCTCGGATCGAGCGCGTGCACGGCGCGGCGCAGGGTGTCGGTGAACGCGGCGGGGTCGCTTTCGCCGGAGGCGGGTGCGGCGAGCCGGACGCAGAGGCTCAGATCGAGGTCCGGCACGCCGGATCGATAGGGCAGATAGTAGAAGCACGAAGGCGGTTCGTTGAGGTGGTTGTATTTGCCGGCCCGCGCGACGCCGACGACGGTGCGCCAGACGCCGAAGGCGCGGAATTTCTGGCCGACGGCATCGCGGCCGGGCCAGAAGCGTTGCGCGAAGTGTTCGTTGACGATCGCGACGGGCGCGGCGGCATCGTCGGCGTCGGTGAAATCGCGTCCGGCGACGAGCGGGACTTGCAGGGTGGCGAAGTAGCGGGGCGAGACGATCGCGTATTCATAAGTTGGATTCTCGCCGGGCGGGCGGACGTAGCCGTCGACCTGCACGCCGCTGCCCTTGCAACCCTGGAGGCCGAGGGGGAACCAGCTGGCGAGGGCGGCCTCCTCGACGCCCGGCAGGGTGGAGAGCCGCTGGTGAAGCTGGCGGTAGAAGATCTGGCCGGTGTGCTGGTCGTAGCCGTGCATGCCGATCTGCAGGCCGGCGACGAGCACGCGATCGGGATTGAAACCGAAGGAGACGCGGCGGGCCTGTTGAAAGCCTTTCAGGCACAGGCCCGCGCCGACGAGCAGGACGAGCGCGAGGGCGATCTCCGCGACGACGAGACCGTGGCGGAGGCGGTGATGGGCGGCGGCGCCCGACGACGAGCGCCCACCGGCTTTCAACGCGTCCTGCAAATTCTGGCGCGAAGCCTGAAGTGCGGGCGCGGTGCCGAAGAGCAGGCCGATGGCGAGCGTGAGCAGGAGTGCCAGGGCGAGGGTGCTGCCATCGAGCGGAAACTCGAGGTGCACGCGGGCGGCGAGCGACGGCGGGATGAACAGGGGAATGGTGTCGACGAGCCAGCTGGCGAGCAGCACGCCGAGGGCCCCGCCGAGGAGTGCAAGGAGCAGGCTCTCGGTGAGGAACTGGCGGACGATGCGGGCGCGGCTGGCGCCGGTGGCGAGGCGGATCGCGATTTCCTTTTGGCGCGCGGCGGCGCGGGCCAGGAGGAGATTGGCGACGTTGGCGGCGACGATGAGCAGGACGCCGAGGCTGACGACGAGCAGCAAACGCAGCGTGGGTCCCATCAGGGTCTGCGCGCCCCACGGGCATTCGGAGAGCGGAACGACGCGGTGGTGCACTTCGCGATTGGTGGCGGGAAACTGGCGCGCGAGTTCGGCGTCGAGGGCATCGACGGCGGCCTGGGCCTGGGCGAGCGTGACGCCGGGTTGCAGCCGGGCGAGGTTGTGCCAGCCGCGGGCGTTGCGCGCGGACTGGTTGGTGTTGTTGCGCACCTCCGCGACCATCGAAAGGGGGGCCCAGGCGTCGAAGGACGACGGGGTCATCGTGCCGCGGAATGCGGCGGGCACGACGCCGACGATGGTGAACGTGTGGCGGTTCAACTCGACGGTGCGGCCGACGATGGCGGGATCGGCGGCGAAGCGGCGGCGCCAGAAGTTTTCGCCGATGACGAGGACCGGGTTGCCTCCGGGTTGGCGGTCTTCGTCGGGGTGAAAGGTGCGGCCGAGAATCGGCCGAATGCCGAGCACGTCGAAGAAGCGGGCGGAGACGACCTGCGTTTCGACCCACTCGATCTCGCGGTCGACGGAGAAGGCGACGGCGCTGAACTGGGAGGCGAAGGTGCCGGCGAAAACGGACTCGAGGCGGTCGAGGTCGGCGAGGTCGGGCAGCGAGATGTTGCCGCTGCCCTGATTGGAGACGAAGACGACGAGCCGCGACTGATCGGCGACGCCCGGCAGGGGGCGCAGCACGAAATGCTGGAGCCAGCAAACAACCGCGGTGCTCGCACCGAGTCCGAGGGCGAGCGACAACACGATGACGGCGGTGACGCCGGGCGATCTCGCGAGTTGGCGCAGGGCGAAACGAAGATCGGAAAGCATGGGCGGAGGACGGAGGACGGAAGACGGAGGACAGAGAACAGAGAACAGAGGACGGAGGACGGAGGACAGAGAACAGAGGACGGAGGACGGAGGGTGGCGGGCTAGACGGCGGTGGGTTCGGGCTGTTGTTGCCCGCAGGTGTCGTCGGCGCGCTGGTGGAGGACGAGGACGTTGCCGTCGGGGTCGAGACATTCGATGGCGCGGCAGACGCCATAATCCGTGAGCGGTTTGAGCACGCGGACGTGTTGGGCGGCGAGGTCGGTGGCGGCGGCTCGAATGTCGGCCACGCCGAGGGCCACGCGGGCGCCGGTGCCGCCGGCGATCACGAATTCACCGCCCTTCAGCGCGAGCGTGACATTGCCGCAGTCGAACTCGGCCCAGTTGTCGGCCTCGCGGTAGATCGTCGGCAGGAGTCCGAGCACGTCGCGATAAAAGCGCACGGCCAGCGCGAGGTCGCTGACGGGGTAGAGGACGAAATCGATGGCGCGAATTTTCATGAGGATCCGGGAGGTTGGCCTCTCGTGGCTGACGAAGGGCTGGGGCGGGTCACGGGTTGAAGGGGTGACTGGGTGGCGGTGGTTGGCGGGACTTCGAACGCTTTGTGGGGCTTCGAGAATCACTCGGCGCGCAGCGCGGTGAGCGGATCGACGTGGGTGGCGCGGCGGGCGGGCAGCCAGCACGCGAGAAGCGCGACGGCGAACAGCACGACGGCGGTGACGATCAGCGTCAGCGGATCGCTCGCGGCCATTTTCGGCAGGGCAGAACCGACGACGCGGTTCAACGCGTAGGCGGCGGCGAGACCGATGAGCAGGCCGAGCGCGGTGAGGACGACGCCCTGGCGTATCACCAAAAGCAGGACATCGCGAGCGGTGGCGCCGAGTGCGAGCCGGATGCCGAACTCGTTCGTGCGTTGGACGACGACATACGAAATCACGCCGTAGAGACCGACGGCGGAGAGCACGAGCGCGAGCAGCGCGAAGCCGGCGATGGTGTGGTTGATGACGACGAGATTGTGCTGATAGCGGTCGGCGGCCTCGGGGATCGTGTAGAGTTCCTGCACGGCGACGTCGGGATCGATGTCGCTGACGGCGCGGCGCAGGTCGTTCTTGAAACTCGCCGGCGCCGGGCCGCGCACGAGGAGGAACATGTAGCCCCACGGCTCGTGGACCAACGGCTTGTAGATCTGGAACATCGTCGACGGGTTGGTGATGTTGAGGGCGAACTGGATGTCGCCGACGACGCCGACGACCTCGCGCCACACGACGGTGTCGCCCTGACGATCGCCGATGCGCTGGCCGACGGCGTGGCCGTTGGGCCAGAAATGGCGGGCCATGGTTTCGTTGATGATGACGACGGGCGGGTGGTCGGCCTCGAGGTCGGGGGAAAACAGGCGGCCCTCGCGCAGCGGAATGCCGAGCGTGGCGAAATAGTCCGAGCCGATCATCGTGTAACCGGCGGTGGGTTGTTTCGTGGGATCGTCGGAGGTCTGGCCTTCGACCTGGAGCGGCGACGTTTTGGAATAACCGAAGAGCGGTGCGGTCGAGCAGATGGCGGTGTGCTCGGCGCCGGGGATTTGGGCGAGGCGGCGGATGAATTTTTCGTGAACGATGCGGCGTTTTTCGTCGGTGTTGTAGGTGGACTGTTCGGGCAGGTGGATGTTGGCGGCGAGGAGGCGGTCGGTGTCCCAGCCCTTTTCGCGGCGCAGCAGCGTATCCAAACCGCGGATCATGACGCCGGCCATGCCGAGGAGTGCGAGGGCGACGGCGACCTCGCCGACGATGAGGGCGTGGCGCATGAGGCGCGGGCCGCGGCCGGTGGAGCTGCCGCGCGCCTGCTGTTTGAGCGTGGCGACGACGTCGTCACGCGAGGCGAACCACGCGGGGAGCAAGCCGAAGAGCAGGCCGGTGAGGAGCGAGAGGAAAAACGCGCCGGCGAGGATGCGACCGTTCATGGGGAGCGCGAGGGTGGCGGTTTCACCGAGCCGGATGGCGTGGCCGAAAACCGCGTTGACCCAGAGCGCGACGAGCACGCCGCTGATGCCGCCGAGGACGGCGAGCACGAAGGATTCGGTGAGCTGGAGGCGGATGAGCTGGCTGCGGGAGGCGCCGAGGGCGGAGCGGACGGCGAGGTCCTTCATGCTCGCGGTGGCGCGTGCGAGCTGGAGATTGGCGATGTTGGCGCAGGCGACGAGGAGCACGGCGACGCCGAGGGCGAAGAGGAGCCAGATGATGAACTTGCTGGTGTCGTCCATCGCGGCGCGATGCGGCGGGAGGAGATTGAAGCCGCGATTGTTGCTGGTCTGCGGGTGATCCTTGACCCAGCGCGCGGCGAGCGGGGTGAGTTGTGCGAGGGCTTGCGATGGCTGGACGCCGGGATTGAGCCGGCCGACCACGGCGAAGAAGCGATTGAAGCGATCGTCGACGATGTGGCGCGGGATGGTGATGGGGCGCCAGAGATCGACGGGACCGAAGAAGAGCGGGGCGACGAACGTCGCGGGCATCACACCGATGACGGTGACCTGCTCGGCATTGAGCCGGAGCGTGCGGCCGATGATGGCGGGATCGCCGCCGAAGCGCGATTGCCACACGGCGTGACTGAGGATGACGACCTGATTGCGGCCGGGCACCTGTTCGTCGGCGGTGTAGGCGCGGCCGAGCATCGGTTGCACACGGAACGTCGCGAAGAAATCCGCGGTGGCGTCGAGCGCGAGCAGGCGTTCGGCGGGGCGGTTGGGTTCGGCGAGGGTGTTGTTCCAATAGGAGAAGGCGGTGAGCGCTTCGAAGGCTTTGTCGGCGCCGGCGGCTTGGGCGCGCATTTCCTCGAACTCGCGAAACGAGAAACCGTCGCGCTGGTTCTGTGGGGTTGTGCCGAGCACGCTGACGAGCTGCTGCGGCTCGGGGAACGGCACGGTGCGGAAGAATAGGACGTCGACCATCGTAAACATCGAGGTGTTGACGCCGATGCCGAGGGCGAGCGTGAGGAGGACGATCGCGGTGAAGCCGGGAGACTTCGCGAGCGACCGGAAGGCGTGGCGAATGTCGGAGAGCATGGAAGGAGCGGAGATCGGAGCGGGCGATCGCAGACGTCTGAAAAGGCGCTGCGGGTTGGTGCGGCCTCGGGCCAATGGGTGGAGGGATGTTTTCTGGTCGGGAGCGGGCGCGGTCAGGCGAGGTGCGCGACGAGGTGGCAGGTTTTTCCGCCGCGGCGGACGGATTCGACGAGTTCGACGGGGACGTGACGGCCAAGGGCGTTTTCCAGGATCGTCTCGTGCGTGAAGCGCGTGCACTCGCAGTGGAGATCGTTGGGACGCGCGGGGCGGTTTCGCGCGGCGGGGCAGAAGCAGCGGTCGGCGTAGCGGATGTGGAGGAGATCGCCCTCGCGCTGGATGCCGAAAACCGTCGCGTAGGCGGCGACGAGGCGGTCGACGTCGCCGGCGGCGGCTTTGGCGATGTCCTGCTTGAACGTGTGGCGGCGGTAGCAGCCGCGACCGCAGGCCTGCATGAGCTTGAGCTGCAGCGCGGGATCGGCCTCGGCGTCGATCGCGTCGAAGAGATCGGTGAGCCAGCGGGCGGTGAAGGCGTTTTCGGCGCGGGCTTGTTTCAGGGCTTCGTCGACCGGCGTGACCGGTTCGGTGGCGGGGGACGTTGCCGTTTCGCTGGCGGCGGCGCGGGTGTTGAACACGAGGGCGAGGCAGGAGCCGCAGGCCCACGTGGCGGCGGTCTGGAGGAATTCGGAGCGGTTCATGGTGACGAGTGAGTGAGTCCGGGAGTCGGCGCTTACTCGGCGCGGAGCGCTTCGACGGGGTTGACGCGGAGGGCGCGGCGCGTGGGGACGAGGCAGGCGAGGAGAGCGATGGCGAGGAGGACCAAGGCGACGAGGAGGAGCACGAGCGGGTCGTTGGCAGACGTGGAATAAAGTTGGGTCGAGATCAGCCGGGTCGCGCCGAGACTGGCGGCAGCGCCGAGGACGAGGCCGAGCAGGACGAGTCGGAGACCGTCGACAACGACGAGGCGTGCGATGCGGCGGGCGTCGGCGCCGAGGGCGATGCGGATGCCGAGTTCGCGGGTGCGCTGGGAAACCGAATACGCCATCACGCCGTAGAGGCCGATGCAGGCGAGGATGAGCGCGGTGGCGGCGAAGATGACGAGCAACGCCATGCCGGTGCGACGGGCCTGCAGGGAATTTTCGACGGCGCTGGCGAGCGTGGTGAGATTGGCGACGGGGACGTCGGGATCGACGGCTTTGACGGCGCGGCGGATGTCGTCGGCGAGCGAGAGCGGCGCGACGTGCGTGCGCACGGCGAACATCGTGTGCCACGGGAAGTGAATCGTTGGGAGGTAGAGTTGGGGAACGGGCAAGAGATCGAGGCGGAATTGGCGAACGCTGCCGACGACGCCGACGACTTCCCACGTGTTGTTCTTGAAATTGAGGAGCTGGCCGAGCGGGTCGGCGTCGCCGAAGAGACGCTGTGCGAGGGCGTCGTTGATGATCATCACGCGCGGGGCGCTGGCGTGATTATCGACCTCGGCGAAGAAGCGGCCGCGGAGGAGCGGGATGCCGAAGGTTCTAAAGTAGTCGCCGTCGACGGAATCGAAGCCGGCGTTGAGGTCGTTGCGGGTGTCGGGCTGGTCTTCGCGGCTGACGAAGTCGCCGAAGCCCTGGCGGCCGTTCATCGGCGTGGACGAAGCCATCCCGGCGAAGGCGACGCCGGGGAGGGTGCGGAGACTCTGCAGGATGTCGGAGACGAAGCGCGTGCGGTGTTCGATCGTCGGCGCTTTGTTGGCGGGTTGGGTGAGGTTGAAAAAGACGACGTTGTCGCGGTCGAAGCCGGTGTCGGCATTGAGCGCGAGGACGAAGCTGCGAAGGAGCAGGCCGGCGCAGACGAGGAGGATGACGGTGAGGGCGGTTTCGGTGACGACGAGGATGGCCTGAAGACGCCGGCGCGAGCCGCCACCGGCGGTGCGCGCGCCCTCCTTCAGGGCGTCCTGGAGATTTGGGCGCGAGGCGCTGAGTGCGGGAAAGAGACCGAAGAGGAGGCCGGTGAGGCAGGCGGCGGCGAGGGTGAACGCGAGGACGTTGAGATCGATGCGGACGTCGACGCCCTGGATGGTGTTGAGCGCGGTGTAGCGGAGGAGCGGGTTGATCGCCCACGCGCCGAGGAGAATGCCGGCGAGGCCGCCCAGCGTGGCGAGGAGGAGGCTTTCGGTGAGGAGCTGGCGAACGATGCGGCCGGTGCTGGCCCCGAGCGCAAGGCGGACGGCGATCTCGCCCTGCCGGCCGGAAGCGCGGGCGAGGAGGAGATTGGCGACATTGGCGCACGCGATGAGAAGGACGGCACCGACGGCGGCGAGCAGCGTGAGGAGGACGGGACGGGTCGGACCGTAGAGCGCTTCGTGGAGCGAGCGCATGCCGACGGTCCAGTTTTGGCGGAAGGACGGATACTGGGAAACGATCGACTGGCGGGCGGCGACGAGTTCGGCGGTGGCTTGCTCGAGGGAGGCGCCGGGGGCGAGGCGGGCGATGACGTTGCAGGGGTAGTTGTAATTGCGAACGGTCTTGTAGGCGTCGGCGCGAATCGTGGCGGGCGCGAGGAAGTTGACGCTGGGGTTGAGCAGAATGCGCGGCGGGAGAACGCCGATGATGGTGTAGCTGTTGCCGTCGAGCTGGACGGTGCGGTCGAGGATGTGCGGATCGCCGAGGAAGCGGGATTGCCAGAACTCGTGCGAGAGGAGGAGAACGAAGCGGTTGCCGCCGGGAATGTCGTCGGCGGCGACGAAGCCGCGGCCGAGCAGCGGTTGGACGCGCAGGACGTCGAGGAAACGGGCGGAGACCTCGGCGCCGCTGAGGCGAATGGGATCGCCGTCGCCGGTGAGGTTGCGGTCGATCGGGTGGAAGGCGGCGATCGCTTCGAGCTGCGTGGTGGTGTCCTCCCAATCTGAATACACGCCACCGTCGGCGACGCCGAAGCCGCCGTTGGGGCGGATCTCGCCGACCTGCACGAGGCGGTCGGCTTGCGGATACGGGAGCGGTTGGAGAAGGACCGCGTTGACGACGCTGAAAATCGCGGTGTTCGCGCCGATGCCGAGCGCGAGGGTGAGGATGGCGACAGCGGTGAAGCCGGGAGACTGGGCGAGCTGGCGGAGGGCGAGGCGGAGATCGTTCATCTGAGCGGATGGCTCAGTGGAACGGGTGGGTGTGTGAGGCCGCGGGCGCGGCGGAGAGCGGAGTGCGCGGAGCGGAGATCGGGGGCGTGATCGAGATGGAAGTCTGCGCGGGGACGATGAGGTCGGTGGTTATTCCGAGCGGAGGGCGTCGATGGGATTCACCTTGGTGGCGCGGCGGGCGGGAAGCCAGCAGGCGAGTGCGGCGGTGGCGAGGAGGACGGTGAACACGAGCGGCAGGGCGAGCGGCTCGAACGGGCGCACGCCGAAGAGCACGCGTGACAGGCCGAACGAAGCGCCGAGCGAGAACAACAGGCCGATCGCGAGGCCGGTCAGCGTGAGACGCAGGCCTTCGCGGGAGACGAATTTCATCACGTCCGTGTGGGTGGCGCCGAGGGCCATGCGCACGCCGATTTCGCGGGTGCGGCTGTTGACGCCGTAGGAGACGACGGCGTAGAGGCCGAGGATGGCGAGGGCGAGGGCGAGCAGGCCTTGGGCGGCGGCGATGGTGGCGCCGGTGCGCAGCGGCATGAGCGCGAAGACGCTCGAGTTGAGGTGATCCTGGAACGACGCGACGCTGTAGATGGGCAGGTCGGGATCGAGCTGGCGAACGGTTTCCCGCACGCTGGAGGCGAGGCCGGAAGGATCGCCGTGGGTGCGGACGACGAGCGTGGCGGGCATGGTGTAGCGCTGCGCTTGCGGGAGGTAGAAGTAGGGCCGGGGCTCCTCGGTGAGCATCACATATTTGCCGGTGGCGGTGACGCCGACGACCTCGATGGGATCGGCGCCGTTCCAATCGATGCGAAAGTGCTGGCCGATGGGATCGCGGCCGGGCCAGAAGGCGCGGGCCATGGCGTCGTTAATGACGGCGACTTTCTTGGCCTTTTCGCTGTCGGATTCGCGCAGGTCGCGGCCCTGCTTGATCGGGACGCCGACGGTGCGGATGTAGTCGGGGGTGACGGCGGTGAACGCCACGCTGGCGCGGCCGTCGGTGAGATTGCCGGTGGGATTTTCGGGCCAGACGTTGCGCAGGTTGATGTTGTAGGCGAAAGGGACGTGTTGGGAGAAAGCGGCGGATTCGACGCCGGGGAGGGCGCGGACGCGTTCGAGGGCCTGTTCCTGAAACCGCAGGCCGCGGGTCTCGTCATAGGCCTGCAGCGAGAGGTCGAGCGAGAGCATGAGCAGGCGTTCGGGGCGGAAGCCGAGGTCGAGGGAGCCGGCGGCGTGGAGACCGCGGAAGAACAGGGCGGAGCACACGAGGACGATGCACGACACGGCGACCTGGCCGACGACGAGGAGATTGCGCAGGCGATGGCGGGTGCGTCCGCCGGTCTGGTTGAGTGCGCCCTGCTTGAGGCCTTCGGTCAGGTCGATGCGGGACGAACGCAGCGCGGGGATGAGGCCGGCGAGGAGCCCGGCGGCGAGGGACACGGCGGCGGTGAAGGCGTAGATTTCCCAGCCGCCGGGCGGGTCGCGGCGGATCGGCATGTCGCCGCTGGGGATCATTTCGGTGAGGGCGGCGCCGCCGAAGATGGACAGCACGTAACCGACGAGGCCGGCGAGGGCGGCGAGGAGGAGGCTTTCGATCAGGAGCTGGCGGATGAGCCGGCTGCGGGAGGCGCCCAAGGCGGAACGCACGACCAGTTCGCGTTCGCGGGAAAGGGCGCGCGCGCCCATGAGGTTGGCGACGTTGGCGCAGGCGATGAGCAGCACGAGCGCGCACAAGCCGGAGAACAGGGCGATGAGTGCGGGCATCATTTCGGACATCGACGGATCGGGTCGCGCGCGGCGTTCGGGGATCGCCTGAAAGCGGGAGTTGCGATGCTCCTCGGGGAAGTCGGTGTTGAAGCGCTGGGCGAAGACGGCGAGTTCGGCGTTGACGTCGTCGATGGTGGCGCCGGGAGCGATGTAGCCGGCGACGCGCCACATCTTCGCGGAGCGGTATTTGAAAGGGGCGTCCTCGCCGCCGCGCAGCAAGGGGAAGGTGCCGGTCGGGACGAAGAGGTTGACCGAGAGCGACCAGGAGAAGCTTTCGAAACCGGGCTTGGCGATGCCGACGACGGTGAACGGCTGGCCGTTGACGAGGACGGCGCGGCCGACGATGCCGGGATCGCCGCCGAATTTGTTCTGCCAGTAGCTGTGGGTGAGGACGGTGACGGGCGTGCCGGGCGGGGTGTCGCCATCGGCGGGCTGGAGCGGCCGGCCGAGGGCGACGGTGACGCCCATCTTGGCGAAGGCGTCGGGGGTGACGACCTCGACCCAGCCGCGTTCGGGCGAACTGCCGGCGACGCTGAGGTGCACGGGAGAGAAGAAATAGGCGATCGGATCGGCGAGGGTTTTGCTCCCGGCGCGGATGTCCTGGAAATCCTGATACGACAGCCCGTGGGGCATGGTGAACAAATCGCTGCGCTCGACGACGACGGTCATGCGCGCGGCATCGCGCACGGCGAGCGGCTGGAGGAACATCGCGCTGACGGTGCTGAAGATGACGGTGTTGACGGCGATGCCGAAGGCCAGGGTCAGCACGACGGTGATCGTGTAGCCGGGGAAGCGGGCGATTTGACGCAGGGCGTAGCGAAGGTCGGAGAACATGGACGGAGGACGGAGAACGGAGAACTGAGACGGAGGACGTGGTGGCCTCTCTCCGGGGTTTGCACAGCCTGTGCCAAGGCGGACGAAATCGCGTTAGAAGCCTATTATAAACAGCTTATATATTTGTCGATTAACCGGCAACGAGGCCGCCGTCGTAAAAGCGGAACGCGGGATTCCCGCGAATGGGACGCGGGCTGGGCACAGGCAACCAGCGAACGACCGGCTCAGTCGTCGCCGAAAACGAGGCGGAGGCCCCAGCGGCCGCTGTGGCGGCGGTCGTGGCGGGTGGCTTCCCAGTATTCGATGTAGCGGCTTTGGCGGATGATGCCGATGGGGCCTTCGTAGATGCCGCCCAGGCCGCCGTGATCGTGCACGCGAACGGCGATGACATTTTCGTCTTTCAGGAGCGACGAAGGGAAATAGTAGCCGCGATTCTGGTCGTAGAGATCGGCGCTGCCGTGGCGGTCGGAATGGGTGAGCGTGCCGGTGCTGCCGATCTTGGTGCCGTTGAGGAACACTTCGTCAGCGTCGTCGATCTTGCCGAGCATGAGGACCATCTTGTCTTCGCGGCCGGAGGCGGGTGCGCGGAAGGTTTTTCGATACCACGCGAAGCCGTCGAAGTCATGGCCGACATGTTCCCAGGCGGATGGGACGGGGATCGATACGAATTCGGACTCGTCGGCCTGCGGTTCCTTCCACGCCGGGTTGTCGCCGCGCTGGAATTTCCACTCTCCGGTGAGATCGATGTCGGGCAGAATCAGGGTGGAACGGTAGAGGCCGATGGAGCGGCCGGTGATGCCGCCGCCGCTGGCGCCGTCGTAAACGCGGACGGCGATGAGGTTGCGTCCGCCTTCGACGAGAACACCGGCGGGGATCGTATAAACGCGGTCGTGATTATAGGCGGTGAGGTAGTCGGGCGGGAAACGTCCGCTGGCGCCGACGAGGCGGCCGTTGACGAAAACCTCGTCGGCGTCGTCGATGCGGCCGAGCAGGAGGTGGACGGGCTCCGCGGGATCGCCGTCGAAGGTGAAATCGCGGCGATACCAGGCGTAGCCGTTGTAGTCGCGGTAGCCTTCTTCCTCCCAATAACTCGGCACGTGGATGCGTGACCAGGCGCGGTCGTTGAAATCCGGCTGAGCCCAGCGGGCGTCGTCGCCGACCGAGAAGCGCCAGGAGCCGCGAAGGTTCACGAGGCGGTCCTCGTCGCGGTCGTAGTCGCGCGCGAGCGCGGCGGTGGAGAGCGAGGCGAGTAAAAGCCCGGCGAGGGCGAGCCGGAGCAGGTGGAGGGGAGACGAGGAGACGTTCATGGCGGACGATGAGGCGAGTTTGGAGGAGGCGAGCCCGAAGCGAACACGAAGACGCGGCGGGGCCGTGGCGCAGGGCGACACGCGACGAAAACACCGGACAATTCGCGGAGTTACAGCGTGGGGGAAAATTTCGGCGAGCGACGCGGCGGGCGGTGAGCCGAACGCCGCGCGAAAATCGAAAACGGACGAGGCGAAGGTGGAGCCCGATGTCCCATCGGGCTGGTTTTGAATAATTGCGGCGCTTCGCAATCAACCCGACGGGACGTCGGGTTCCACCTGGCGCAACTTAAGCGATCCGGCGGGCGGCGGCTTGCGCGCGGAGGCAGAGTTCGGCGGCTTTGAAAGCGTGGGCCTGGGTCATGGCTTTCTCGGTGCGGTTGAGGCAGTCGAGGATGAACTCGCCGAAGAAGCGGAAGCCGACCTTGCCGGCGAGGTGGAGATAGTGTTCGCCGGCGTCGTCGACGAGGAAGAGGTGGTCGCCGGTGGCCGCGCGGGTGACGTCGACGTATTTGCGCAGCTCGATGTAGCCCTTGGTGCCGAGGATGACGGTGCGGCCATCGCCCCAGGTGCTGAGGCCGTTGGGGTTGAACCAGTCGACGCGAATGTAATTCGAGGTCTGGTTGTTGCCGAGGAGCGAGGCCTCGCCGAAATCCTCGAAGCCGGGGTGGTCGGGATTGGCGAAGTTGGCGACGGCGGCCTGGGTGACGGTGGCGTCGGTCGCGCCGCTGAAGAAGAGGAACTGTTCGAACTGGTGGCTGCCGATGTCGCAGAGGATGCCGCCGAATTTTTCGCGATCGAAGAACCAGGCGGGGCGCGAAGGTTTGTTGAGGCGGTGCGGTCCGAGGCCGATGACCTGGAGGACGCGGCCGATGGCGCCGGCGTGCACGAGGTCGCCGGCGTGGATGGCGGATTCCACGTGAATGCGCTCGCTGAAATAAACCATGTATTTGCGGCCGGTGGAGGCGGCGGCGCGGCGTGCGTCCTCGAGTTGGTCGAGGGTGGTGAAGGGGGTCTTGTCGGTGAAGTAGTCCTTGCCGGCGGCCATGGTGCGGCAGCCGATGGCGCCGCGTTCGTTCGGGACGGCGGCGGCGGTGACGAGCTGGATGGCGGGGTCGTCGAGGATTTCGTCGTAGGAGCGGGCGACGCGGACGTGGGGGAATTTTTCGCGGAAGGCTTCGACCTTGTGCGGATCGGCATCATAGACCCAGCGGAGTTCGCCGCCGGCCTCGATCAGGCCGTTGCACTGGCCGTAGATGTGACCGTGTTCGAGAAAGGCGGCGGCGAAAGGAAACTCGCCGGGCCGGACCACGGGGCTCGGCGCGCCCTGGGGAGCGTAGTTCATGCCGTCGGATTTCTGGATCATGGGAAAGCGGGGTTAGCGGCGTGGGCGCTCGTGCGGGGGCGGCGGGGTGCTACGCGGTTTTTTTCTCGGCGGCGGCTTCGCGGGTGGCCTTGGCGAGGGCCTTGACGTCGGCGTCGAGTTTGGCGCGCACTTTTTTCTCCATGCGATCGATGAAGAGGATGCCCTGGAGATGGTCGAACTCGTGGAGGATGCAGCGGGCAAACAGGCCATCGCAGCGCAGCGTGTGCGGGAGGCCGCGTTCGTCCTGATATTTCACCACGATGGCGTCGGGTCGCGCGACGTCGCCGCGGATGTTGGGAAAGGAGAGGCAGCCTTCCTCGAGATAGTATTCCTCGGTGTTGGGAACGATCGCGATGTCGGGATTGGCGATCGTCATGGGCATGAAGAGATCGAGCGGCGTTTTCGCGCCATCGAGCTCCCAGGTGAAATCGATTTCGGCGCGGCGCAGGTCGACGACGCAGAGTTGCAGGGCGCGGCCGATTTGTTGCGCGGCGAGGCCGATCCCGCCGGCGGCGTGCATGGTGGCGATCATGTCGGCGGACAGCGTCGCCAGCGCGGCGTCGAAGCGGGCAACCTTGTCTCCTTTGCGCCGCAGGACGGGGTCGTTGTAATGAACAATTGGCAGGGACATGGGTCGGTTAGGCGGGAGCGTGGGTTTGCCAATTCGCTCTGCAAACCAAATACTGCCTTTCCATGAGCGCCTCAACCGTTTCCGCCAAAAGGCCGCTGCTTGCGCCGCTGCTGGTGGTCGCGGGATTGGTGGTCGGCGTGCTGGCGTGGACGGTGCCGGTGAACCTGAAGGCGGTGAGTCCGGCGTTGTTGCAGGAGGCGGGCGTGGACACGCCTTCGCTCGCGGCGTTCGGGCGGCAGCTGGTGGACTCGGAAAAGATCGGGCCGGCGGCGCTGGTGCTGGATGCGGCGAAGGCGTTGGATGATCCGGGCGCGCCGGCGCTGGAGTCGGCGTTGGAGGGGCTGGCGGCGCAGCAGCCGGAGATGGTGGCGTGGGGCGGCTGGGATCCGTTTCTCGATCCGCTGTTCAACCTGCGCGAGAATCGCGGGGGCGGGGCGAGTGCGCCGGTGTTGAATTTCTTCCTGCCGGAGCGGGCGCGCGCGACGTTGCGGGGTTACCTGTCGAACTCGCGTTCGCTCGGCGTGCAGGCGCTGTTGAAGACGCGCGAGATCACGGCGACGGGACGGTTCGTGCCGGCGGGCCAGCCGGGCGGGCAGCCGCTTGAGGCGGTGATCCTGCTGACGGCGCTGCTGTATCAGGCGGAGCACGTGTCGCCGGCGTTGCAGCGCGAGGTGCGCGGGCTCGCGGAGCTGGCGGTGGCGCGGCAGCAGCTGGGCGGGCTCGAGTCGTTCTTCCTCGACGTGTTGTCGCTCGGCCGCCGGCTCGACTGGGCGCAGCTCGGCGAACTGCTCCGGCGCACGGAGGACAGCGAGACGGTCGGCGAATACGCGCACCTGGCGCGGGTGGCGCCGGAGGAGCTGCCGTTGATCTATGGGGCGGCGCTGTTTGCGGGCTCGGCGGATCGTGTCGCCAGTTATCTGATACAATACGGGAAGCAGGGTCTGGTGGATCTGCGGCTGGCGCTGGCGAACGGGCAGGGCGCGGTCAACCAGCTGCTGTTGCGGCAGGTGCCGGTGAACCATTCGGTGAACGCGGGGCTGGGCACGGCGGCGTCGCTGGTGCTGTTGCACCCGAAGGCGATGCTGGTGCTGAAATATCTCGGTTATCTGCTGGGAGCGTTTCTCGTGTTTCGCGGGCTGGATCTCTGGATCGTCGCGCCGACGGCGGGCGCGGGCCTGGGCTTGCCGCGGATGAAGAGCGGCGTGCTGGCCGCGCTGTTCGCGGGTCTCGTGATCGTCGGCACCGAGCCGTTCCTGATCCAGGCGGCACCGCCCTCGGAGTTTCGCGTGCGGCTGGTGCTGCCGGCGCTCATCACCACTTCCACCCATCCGGCCGAACCGGCCAATCAAACGATTACCACCATGGACTCCTCCACCCTCCTCTCGATCGGCTTCTTCGCGGCGCTGCAGGTCGCGATGTATTTCACGTGTTTGCTCAAGATTCGCGAGATCGCGCGCTCCGCCGTCACTCCGCTGGTGAAGCTGCGGCTGATGGAAAACGAAGAGAATCTCTTCGATGGCGGCCTCTACGTCGGCATCGGCGGCACGGCGGCGGCGCTGGTGCTGCAGGTGCTCGGCGTGATCGAGCCCAACCTGCTCGCGGCCTACTCGTCGAATCTCTTCGGCATCACGTGCGTGGCGTTCGTGAAGATCCGGCATGTGCGGCCGTATAAGCGCCAGCTCATCCTCGACAGCCAGACGGTCACGCCGACGTTCGGCTCGCCGACAGTCACCGGCGGCAAGACCGGTGTCGCCTCTGCCGCGCCATGAACCGGACGCTCCTGCTCATTCTCTGCGACTTCCTGTTGTTGAACCTCCTGGCGCTGACGCGCTGGGAGAAGGCGGAGCCTGCGCCGGTGAAGCAGCCACCGGTGCCGGAGATGTCGGCCAACGCGGTGACGAAGGACCAGGATCTCGTCGAGACGATGAAACTGTCGCTCGAGGACGAGCGCGCCGCGCGCGAAGCGCTGGCGCAGAAGCTTTCGTCGGTCGAAGGCAATCTCAGCACGCGCGAGCAGAATCTGGCGAAACTCGAGGCGGAGCGCGCGCAGCTCTCGACGAATCTGGCGACGGCGCAGGAGACGGCGACGCAGTTGCAGCAGCAGGTCGCGGCGGCGAGCGAGGCGGCGACGATGACGAAGGAGGAGCTGGCGCGGTTGCAGCGGGAGTTGGACGAGCGACGGGCGGAGGCGGAGCGGCAGAAGCAGGCGCTGGCGACGTTCGAGAAGCAGCAGGCGGAGGCGCGGGAGCGCATCGAGGGCCTGCGCGTCGCGGTGCAGGTCGCGGAGCAGGAGAAGCAATTGCTGCGCGACACGGCGGAGACGCTGCGCACGCAAGTGGTCGCGGAGCGCGAGGAGCGGCTCAAGGTGCAGGAGGCGACGACGCAGCTCGCGCAGGGCGTGGGCCAGCTGGCGGAGCGGTCCGGCGCGTTGACGAAGGAGATCCGCGAGAACCGGCCGATCAACGCGAACGTGCTGTTCAGCGATTTCCTGGCGAACCGGGTGACGACGAACTTCACCGCGGAGCGGGCGGGATTCTTCGGTCCGGCGACGCGCGAGAGCGCGGGTTCGACGATCCTGGTCACGGACGGCGCGCGGACTTATGCGCTGCTCCATATTTCGGATACGCCGTTTCCCTTGTCGGAAAACAGCTACGACTGGCAGAAGCTGTCCATCGAGTTCGTGCGCGGCGAGCATCGCAGCGCGGCCGGCGAGATGCAGTTTTTGTCGATCGATCCGCGGGTGGTGGTGATTCCGGTGAGCGAGGAGCAGGCGCGGGCGATCGGGGCGAAGGTTTATCCGACGGCGCTCGATCCCTTCCGGTTTCCCGATGCGGTGCTGGTGAGTGGCGGAGGCCGCGGTTACGGCGAGGTGGGCTTCAAGCTGGACCCGGTGGAACGCGGCTACGTGCGGGTCGACAACCGGCTTTTTCGCCGGCTGTTCGGCGACTTCGCGCCCTCGCGCGGCGACCTGGTGTTGAGCAAGACGGGCGAGTTGCTCGGCATCATGGTGAACAGCGATTATTGCGCGGTGGTGAATAATTTCCTGCCGGCGCGCACGCTGCCGACGGGCAACGACATCCGGGCGCAGGACCCGGCGGCGCTGTTGAACGAGCTGGGCGCGCGGGTGCGTTCGCTGCCGTTGAAGTTGCAGTAGCGGGGAGACCCGGGGTCGGGCGAGCGCCGGCGAGGCCGGTCGCGAATTTAGGATTGGGTTGGCGCTGGGATTGGTAATTCTGCCGCCATGAGTCCGACCGCGGTGGGTATTCGTCATCTGTTCCGGCTGGGGCGGAGGGAGCACGGCGCGAAGGAGGCGGGCTGACATGGCGGAGTCCGACAACGCTGGGTCCGGCCCGGGCGGGCGGCCGCGAGGGTGGTCGTTGCAGCAGAAAGCGTGGCTGGTCACGGGGGGCGGGCTGCTGGTGCTGGGCGGATTGCTGGCGGTGGGAGTGGACGGGGTGTTTCGCCGGGGTTCGGCAGAGCTCGAGGCAGCCTGGGTGCAGGAGAACGTGCGGCGGGTGCAGGCTGCGGTGGCGGCGGAGGTGGATGAGCTCGCGCGCGGCGCACGCGACTATGCGACGTGGACCGACACGTATGATTTCGCGGCGGACCGGACGCTGCCGTATGTGGACAACAACCTGATCCCGTCGATGTTCGCGAACCTGCGGCTCGATGCGCTGCTGCTGTTCGATCGCGAAGGGCGGATGTTTGCGGGGCGGGCGTATGGGGACGGCGTCGTGATGGTGGAAGGGTTGGACGAGTTGCGGGCGTTGCTGGCGGGGCCGGCGCGCGAAGCGGTGATGGGGGAGGGGCAGGAGGTCAAAGGAGCGCTGAAGCTGTCGGACGGCGTGGCGCTGTTTGCGGTGCTGCCGATTCTCCGCGACGACGGAACGGGGCCGGCGCGGGGCGCGCTGGCGCAGGTGCGGCAGTTGGACGCAGCACGCGTGGAGATGCTCCGGCAGGGCCTGAACCTCGACATGGTGCTGCACGAGCCGGCGGGTGCGGCCGTGGACCGGTCGTTGCCGCCGATGAGTCCGATTCTGCCGGAGACGACGTTCGTGAGAACGGATGTGAGCGAACGCGAGCTGGTGCTGCATGTGCCGTTGCGCGACGTGCGCGGCATGCCCGCGGCGCTGTGGCACGTGGTCCTGCGACGCGACATCAATCTGCAGGGCGGGCAGGCGCGGTTGGTTTTCTACCTGGTGCTGGCGGCGGTGATCGCGGCGGCGGCGCTGTTGATCGGCTGGCTGCTGCGCTGGCTGGTGATCGCGCGGCTCGAGGCGGCACACGCGGCTGTGCAGCGGGTGGGCGAGACGACGGATCTTTCGATGCGGCTGCCAGTCACGGGCGCGGATGAATTGTCGGGGCTGAGCGAAGGCATCAACCGCATGCTGACGGCGTTGGAGCGCGGGGAGGCGGAGCGGGTGGAGGCGGAGCGGGAGCGGGAGCGGCTGGGCGCGCAGCTGCAGCAGGCGCAGAAGATGGAGGCGATCGGGACGCTGGCGGGCGGGCTGGCGCACGATTTCAACAACCTGCTCACGAGTATCCAGGGATCGGCGACGCTGATCCGGCTGGAAGGCCGGCTGCCGGCGGATGGCGACCAGCACGTGCGGCGGATCGAGCAGGCGGCGGTGCAGGCAGCGGGGCTGGTGCGGCAGATGATGGCGTTTGGCCGGCGGCAGCCGACGGTGTTCACTCCGCAGCGGCTGGGCAGCATCGTGCGCGATGCGCTGCGTTTGTTGCGTTCGAGCATGCCGCGTGGAATCGAGTTCGAGTTCATCGACGACGTGCCGGACGACCACGTGAACGCGGACGCGGCGCAGCTGCAGCAGGTGCTGGTGAATCTCGGCACGAATGCGAGCCACGCGATGGCGGAAGGCAAGGGCCGGCTCACGATCGCGCTCAGCCGCGTGCGTTTGCCGGACCCGGCGCGTCCGGAAACGGCGAATGTGGCGCCGGACGAATACCTGCGGCTGACGATGACCGACACGGGCTGCGGTATCTCGAAGGAGAATCTCGGGCGAATCTTCGAGCCGTTTTTCACGACGAAGCCGATGGGCTCGGGCACGGGCCTGGGCATGGCGGTCGTGCATGGCATCGTCGCGCAGCATCGCGGCACGGTCGGGCTGGAGAGCGAAGTGGGGCGCGGGACGACGTTCTATCTGCATTTTCCGCGAGCGGAGGCGACGGCCGAGCCGGTGACGGCGGCGGCAGCGGCGCAGGGCGGCGGAGCGGGAAAGGCAGCGCGGGTGTTGCTGGTGGACGACGACGAGATGGTGCGCGACACGCTGGTCGCGGGGGTGCGCCGGCTCGGTTACGATGTCGTGCCCGTGGGGGGAGGGGTTGAAGCGCTGGATCTGGTGCGAACGAGTGCGACCGGTTTCGATCTGGTGATTACCGATCAAATGATGCCGGGGATGACGGGCACCGAACTCGGCCAGAAGCTGATCGCGGAGCAGCCGGGGCTGCGCATGATCCTGATGACGGGTTATGCGTCGGCGTTGAACGAGCCGAATGTGAAGGCGATGGGATTTGCGGCGATGTTGATGAAGCCGGTGACGATGGAAGAATTGCAGCGGGCGATCCGCGCGGCGCGCGAGCGTTGACCGTGGGCGGCATGCAGTTGCCCGCGATCACGCCAATGGGCGCGACTACAGATGAAGAAATTCTCGTCCACCCGACCGTGGGCCGCGCTCTGCAGCGGCGATACTTGATTCCACCTCTTTGAAATTCGCGTTCATTCGCGTCTTTCGCGGGAGGTCTGCTGCATGAATCGGGCTGAGGGTGCTGTCGCGCGGCCAGCGAAAAAAAGGCGGGCGAGGGGCGCCGGCTACGGAGTGAGCGTGAGTTCGCGCACCCAGATGTTGCGGAAGGCGACGAGATCGCGGTGATCCTGGAGCGAGAGCGGGAGTTTGGGCGCGTGAGGCCGGTAGGCGGGTTCGCCGCGGAAGACGGTCGGGCCGCGGAGTGCGACGTGATACTGCACGAGGATGCCGTTGTGAAAAACGGTCATGCGTGCGGGGCTGATCAGGGAGCCGTCGGCCGAGAAACGCGGGGCGAGGAAAACGACATCGTAGGTCTGCCATTCGCCGGGGGGGCGGGCGGCGTTGGCGAGGGGGATGTGCTGCTTGTAGATCGAGGCGACCTGGCCGTTGGCGTAAGTTTCGTTTTCGTGCGAATCGAGGACCTGCAATTCGTAGAGCCCCATGAAGAACACGCCGCTGTTGCCGCGGCCCTGGCCCTTGCCGGCGATCTTCGCGGGTGAGCGAAATTCGAGGTGGAGCTGGAGGTCGCCGAAGGCGGCCTTCGTGCGGATGTCGCCGCTGCGCGGAGCGACGACGAGGGCGCCGTCCTCGATGCGCCACGGCGCAGGGCCGGTCTCGCCGGCTTTCGCGGTTTCCCAGGCGTCGAGGTGGCGGCCATCGAAGAGCACGACGGCGTCGGACGGAATTCCGCCGGGCGGCGCCTGCACGATCGGCGGGACCGGCGACCACACCTCGGTGAGTTCGGGCGCGGGGAGTTCGGCGGCGAAGGCGGACGTGGCGAGCAGGAAGGCGAAGGGGAGGGTCGAGGGTTTCATGAGAAAAACAGTGGTAGCAAACCGAAGGGGCGGTTGACTGCCAACCGAATGGCGCGAACGCCGAATATTCTTTGGGTCGTGACGACGCAGTGGCGGGCGTCGGCCTGCGGTTATGCGGGTGATCCGAATGCGCGCACGCCGCACCTGGACCGGCTCGCGGCGCAGAGCGTGAACTATGCGCAGACGGTGACGCCGCATCCGTTCGGGCCGTTTGCGCGCGCGGCGTTGCTGACCGGGGTGCTCTCGCCGGAGAACGGCGTGCGCGATTATTTCGATCCGCTGCCGACGGCGGCGCGGACGGTCGCGCACGGCTTGAATGAGCGTGGATACACGACGGCGTTTTTCGGAAAGTGGCATCTGGCGCGGCGCGACCCGGTGGCGCCGCTGGTGGGGGAAGCGCATGCGCGGATGATCGTGCCGGCGGAGGCGCGAGGCGGGTTCAAGTTTTGGGAGGGATTCGAGAGCGGGTTTTTGTTGAACGATCCCTGGCTGCACGGCTCGCGGCTGCCGGTGCCGGAGCGATTCCCCGGTTACCAGAGCGACGTGTTGGTTCGTCGCGCGGGCGCGTGGCTGGGGGCGCAGGCGGCGCCGTGGTTTGCGCTGGTGAGTCTCGAGGCGCCGCATCCGCCGTATGCGGCGCCGGCGGCGGGCGTGGAGCCGCGGGAACCCGGGGCGATCGAACTGGCGGCGAACGTGCCGCGCGGCGGTGAATTCGAGGCGCGGGTCCGGCGCGAGCTGGCGGGCTATTACGCGCATATCGAGGCGACAGACCGCGCGATCGGGGAATTGGTGGCCGCGGCGGGCGACGATGCGTGGGTGGTGTTCACTTCCGTGCACGGCGATTTGCACGGCGCGCACGGGCTGTTGCGCAAAGGCTGGCCGCAGGAGGAGGCGGTGCGGGTGCCGCTGCTCGTGCGGGCGCCGGGGACGCGCGAGGCGCGCGGTTCCGGGTTCGGGGTTTCGAGTCCCGCGTTGGTGTCGCTGGTGGAACTGACGGGGTGGGCGTTGGCGTGGGCGGAAGGCGGGGAACCCGAAACCCACGCGGAACCCGGAACCGAGTTTCAGCGCATCTCGATGCCGAGCGTCGTGGCGCTGCCGCATCAGTGCGACCGCGTGTGGCGCGGGGTGCGGACGCGCGAGCGCAAGCTGGTGTTGAACGCGGACGGCTCGCCGTGGCTGCTGTTCGATCTGGCGAACGATCCGTTCGAACAGCGGAATCTCGCGGCGGAGCGCGCGTGGTGTGGAGAGGTGGAGCGGTTGCGGGCGGAGATGGGATAGAAGCGTCCGGAGGCAGGAGCCTGCGGGCAGGCGATTGCGATCCCACTGCTCACGCAGCGAGCCACATCGACGTGCCATCGCCTGCCAGCAGGCCTTGCCTTTTCTGAATGACCGCCGGCGGTGACTGCGGGGTTGCGTGGGGTGCGGGTTGGGGTTCTGAGTAGCGCCCATTTCATCCGTGGAAACGAATCTCCTCATCGTTGGACAGGGTCTGGCGGGCACGGTGCTCGGATGGGAACTGGAGCGCGCGGGGGTGCCGTTTCGGATTGCCGATGAAGGCCACGCGCGGGCGGCGTCGCGGGTGGCGGCGGGTATCATCAATCCCATTACGGGACAGCGGATCGTGAAGAGCTGGCGCGTCGATACGCTGCTGCCGCTGGCGCGGGAAACGTATCGCGCGATCGAGGGGGCACTCGGCGTGCCGTTGTGGCGGGAGATGCGCGTGCGGCGGCTTTTCCGGGAGGAGAGCGAGCGGCGGGTGCTGGCGGAGAAACAGACGCGGGGCGATCTGCTCGACTATGCCGGGGCGTCGGATGGGGACGGGTTTTGGATCGAGGGGGCGGCGCGGGTGGATGCGGCGGCGCTGATGGCGGCGTCGCGGGAGCGCTGGCGCGCGGCGGGGGTATTGCGCGAGGAGCGGGTGGACCTGCGGCGGGCGCGCGAGGAGCACTCGCTCGTGATCGACTGCACCGGAGCGTTGCGCCCCGAGCCGGGGGAGGGCGGACCGGCGTTCGATTTCGTGCCGTGGCAGTTTTCGAAAGGGGAGTGTCTGACGATCGCGATCGACGGACTCGCGCCTGACGTGGTGTTGAACTGCCGCCACTGGGTCGTGCCGCTGGAGGGGGCGGGCGCTAAAGTCGGCGCAACGCACGGGCCCGGCCGGTGCGATGCGACGCCGACGGAAGCCGCGCGGACGGAGCTGGAGGAGGCGGCGGCGCGGATGACCGCGCGGACGTTCACGACGGTCGCGCACGAAGCGGGCGTGCGTTCCTATCTGGCGGACAAGAAGCCGGTGGTGGGGCGGCATCCGACGGATGCGCGGCTGGGCGTGATGAACGGACTCGGCGCGAAAGGCGGGCTGTTCGCGCCGGCGCTCGCCCGGCAATGGGTGCGGCACTTGGTGGAGGGGGCGTCATTCGATCCGGAGCTGGATGTGGCGCGCTGGTGGCGGACGCCGCGGAAGGCGGGCCCGTCGCAGAAAAGCGTCGTTCGCCGCTGAGGCGCGGCGTTTCGTCGCGCGCGGGGACTTATCCGCTTGAACCCGGGCAATCCGAGCCGGAGAACCACGCCCGGATGAACAAGCGCTGGACGAGGTTACTGGTGGTGGTGGGGGCGGCGGCGTTCATCGGGGCGGTGCTGACGCTCGAGCTTTATTTCAACAGTCGGGCGACGATGGAGACGGTCGACTTGTTCGACATTGCGATCCCGCAATTCGGGCGGGCGGCGATGTGGGCGGCGCTGGCGCCGTTGATCCTGCGGTTGCGCGTGCTGCTGCCGTTGAACCGCGGGCGGTGGGTGGGCGGGCTGAGCTTCCACTTCGCGGCGAGCTTCGTGGTGATGGCGACGTATTATCTCGGCCGGATGTGGAGCTACTCCATTTTCTTTTTCAAGGAAGGCGAAAGCGGGTTCTGGATGACGGCGCTGCAGAGTTTCTACGGACGGAACATCATCGACATGGCCTACTACTGGGCGGTGATCGCGTTCGGCTACAGCTTCGAGATCTACCAGAAATACAAGAGCGAGGAGCTGAAGGCCGTGCAGCTCGAGGCGCGCCTGATCGAGACGGAGCTCAACGCGCTGCGGCAGCAGATGCACCCGCATTTTCTGTTCAACACGATGAACACGATCGCCGTCCTCGTGCGCGAAGGCCGCAACGACGAGGCGGTGTCGCTGCTCGCGCGGCTGAGTTCGCTGTTGCGGATGTCGCTCGACAACACCGGCGTCGCGGAGGTGACGCTGCAGCAGGAGCTGGATTTTCTGGGTCACTACGTGGAGATCCAGAAGGTGCGTTTTTCCGACCGGCTCGACGTGCGCATGGCGATCGCGCCGGAGGCGTTGCGCGCGCGCATCCCGAACCTGCTGCTGCAGCCGATCGTGGAGAACGCCATCCTGCATGGGATCGCGCCGAAGGCGGAGCCGGGGCGGGTCGAGGTGACGGGCCGCGTCGAGGGCGATCGATTGCTGCTGGAGGTGCGTGACGACGGGCCGGGCATCGTCGCGAACGGGCGGCGCGCGAAACCCGGTGTCGGGCTCGCGAACACGCGCGAGCGCCTGGCGAAAACCTACGGGGGGCGCGCGAGCCTGACGCTCGCGAGCGAGCCCGGCCGCGGCGTATCCGTGAACATCATACTCCCTTACCGCCCATGAAACCGCCCCCCGCTCCCCCGCCGGCGTCGCCGGCCGTCCGCATCCGCACCGTGATCGTGGACGATGAACCGACCGCCCGCCGGGGGGTGCGGCTGCTGTTGGAACGCGACCCGGCGATCGAGATCGTCGGCGAGGCCGGCGGCGGCGCGGAGGCGGCCGAGCTGATCTTGCGCGAACAGCCGGCGCTGGCGTTTCTCGACGTGCAGATGCCCGGGGGCGACGGCTTCGAGACGCTGGCGAAAGTGGGGCCCGGCGCGGCGCCGGTGATCGTGTTCGTGACCGCCTACGACGAGCATGCGTTGCGGGCCTTCGACGTGAATGCGGTGGATTACCTGTTGAAGCCTTATGACGACGCCCGGTTTGCGGCGGCGTTGCAGCGGGCGAAGGACGCGGTGCGGCGGCGGTCGGCGGAGACGGTCGACGCGCGGCTGACGCAACTGCTCAAGTATTTCGAGACGAATGCGGCCCCGGCGGCGGCGGGCACGGACCGGATCCTGGTGAAGTCCTCCGGCGAAATCTTCTTCCTGAAGGCGGACGAGATCGACTGGATCGAGGCGGAGGGCGACTACATGAAGTTTCACGTGGCGGGAAAAACCCACCTCATGCGCGAGACGATGGCGCGGCTGGAGGCGCGGTTGAATCCGAAGCAGTTCATCCGGATTCACCGGTCGACGATCGTGAACGCGGACCGCCTGCGGAAGCTGAGCCCGTCGTTCGCCGGCGAATACGCGGTGATCCTGCAGGACGGCACGAAGCTGAAGTTGAGCCGCGGGTATCACGAGCGGATCGCGGCGTTGCTGAAGCAGGCGTTGTGAGGCGGCGGGGCGGGGCGGCGGTGGGCGCGGTTGGCCGCGCGGGGACGGACGTTCGTCGCGAAGGGTGTGTGCTTCGTCGCTTTTCAGCACCGGGAGGGCGGCGGGTGGGTTTTGGTCGGCATGTTTCCCTTGTCCCGCCTCCTGTTGATTCTATCGCTCTGGGCCCCCGCGTGGCTGGGGGCGGCGACGCCGCTGGATCACGTGCGCCGGGCGCGCGCGCTGCTCGGTGCGGAGACGTGGGCGCGCGTGGTGCGGGTGGAGAACGCCGCGCCGGCCAGCGTGTATCCAAAAACCGTTTACGCGCTGGTCTTCGAGCTCGGCGGGCTGTTGTGGTTCTACACGGATACCGACGGGACGCAGAGTTTCTCGCTGCATCGCCACAACCTCGCCGCCGAGAAGGCGGATTTCGCGCCGTTGCTGCGCGACATCGAGCCGGGCTTCGTCGCGCATACGATCCTGCCGGACGATGCGGAAGAGGCGGAGGCGAAGGCGGAGGGATTTCCGCTCCCGCACGGCTGCCTGATCGAGAGCTACGCGATGTTGCGCGAGCGCGCGCAGCGCGGCGAATCGATCGGGCAATCGCGGCTGTTGAGTTATCATGTGGAAGGCCGCCGGATCGGGCACACGGTGCTGCTGTATGAGACCGCGCGCGGCCCGCGGGTGATCGACCCGGAGGCGCCGGACAGGCCGCGGCGGGTGAAACGGCGGATCGCGCACGACGCGGTGGAGGTGGCGCGGTCGTTGCGGCCGGACGTCGCAATCGCGCAGGCGCGGTGGCTGCCGGTGCATTCGGCGCTGGAGGGACCGCTCCTGGCGCAGCTTCGCCGCACGGAGCGCGCCGTGGGGCCGTCGCAGGTGGCGGGCAGCTAGCCCGGATACGTCACACTCGAATCAACCAAGTCATGGATCACAGAGGACACTGAGCTCTGACCCAGAGGCAGCAGGAGACCTCGAGGTATTGGGCGGTCTTTCCGGCGGATGAATGCTCACGACGACGAGGCTCGGCAATGCAGAGCGGGACATTTCCTGGAGCCGCGGCGCCCTCGCCGCGCATCGTTCGCA
>JAEYYL010000423.1 GCA_023430825.1 Verrucomicrobiota bacterium
CTAGGAGTCTGTCGGACTTAGGCGCACAAAGGCGTTTATAGATGCATATTCGATCTCACGGGACCTTTTTATCGCGAATAATCGATGCCAGATGGCCTTCATTTTCTAAGTCCGACAGACTCCTAGCCGGAGCGCATCAACCAACGCTAGGAGTTCGTAGAGTGCGGGATCGTTTTTCGCGGCGACGGGCGCGCTGCCGTAGAGTGGCTCGACCGCCATGCCCTTTCTTATGCCGTCGGGATCAGGCCAGACAGGTGCCTCGCCATCGTTGCCGGCGACTTTGCCGGCCATGACAGGCGCAGCCCATGCGGTGGCCATACCGCGGGTCATTTCGCCAACCGCGGCAGGGAAGGCGTAAGGAACGCCGTGCACCAAAAACTCCACGAGTGGCTTGTGGCGCACCGACCGCGATTCCCCTTTCACAAGTCGAGCCTGCTCCAGTCGGCCAACCGAGGCGTGAACCTCCGATGCACTCATCCCGAGCGCCTTCGCGAGCACAGCGAACGACTCGCCACCCTGTGAAGACAAGGCGAGTTTGAGCACGACAAGGATGTCCTGTGGCTTGGTCACGCTTCATTCGCTATTCGCGAATAGCGAATGGGGCAAGGTAAATGGCCGCCGCGATCAGGCGACGCTTACCGCTGGCCGCAATACCCCGAAAGCAAAGTAGGCTCGCGCGGACGGTATCGGCATGTTTCACTGTGTGCCTCCAGTGTGAAACTTATTGCTATCAAATGAACCGGCAGGACGCGTTCAAACTAGCTCGCGCTGCGGCTCAGCCCCCTCTGCCTCGGCTCATGGCTCCCGGTTGCCCGGTCAATGGTCGGACGCTTTCTCGATCTGGGTCAGCAGTTGTTCCTTCGTCGGGGCAGTGGCGTGGGTCACAAAGTAAGCGGTCACAGCGTTGGCCACCACGAGGCGTTGCTTGATCGGCAAATCCCCGAGGGAGGCGCAAAGGTAGCCGCCGTTGAAGCTGTCGCCCGCGCCCGCCAGACGGACGATCTGGCTCTGGCGTTCCTGGAGCGCATACGCCTCGCCGTCCGTCGCGCTGGATGCGGCCCCGAACTCCGGGGTGTGCACCACCAACTCGTCGAAGCCGATCTTCTCGCGCGCGGCGGTCAACGCGCGGGCGATCGCCGCCGGTTTCAATTCCGGGCGCTCCACTCCGATCCTCGAGAACAGCTCCATGACTTCATGTTCGTTCAGGCTGAAGGTCATCGGGATCTTGCGGTTGCAGGAGCGGATCATCTCCAGGCTCTTCATAAACGACTCGCTGGACTTCTTTTTGATGTCCGCAAAGTCGAAGAACATCCGCCGTGGGGGCGTCACGTTCTCATACTGTTCCATGAACCCTTGGAAAAGTCCGTCGAAGTTGGCTGTGAGCGACCAGTAACCGAGACCGAGAATATCCACACCCGAGAAGAGTTCCTTGAGCTTCGTTTCCCCGAAGTGGTTTCTAAAATCGTTCCAACTCAGGCTGGAGACGGCCTCCAGGTTGCTCATCAGCACCTTCCCGTCGCCAAACTCCAGCGCGATTGTCAGGGCGGGTGCACCGAGGGAAAGCAGTTCGCAGGTGCCTTGAAATTCATGGAAAGCCGGGTCGATGGCTTCCTTGCCATAAAGCCCGGGCAGAAACGGTTTGAGCCCCAAACAGGCGGCCACCCGTCCCGTGTTGATGGCGAACCCGCCTTCGCAGCGGCGCTTCGGCACGAGTTCCACCCCGACTCCGCCATCGGCGCGCGCGACGAGCAGTTCGCCGAATTGCCTGAGGCGATGCATCGGGACGAACTCAGTCGGGCTCTTCCTGACCTCCACGATCTCGTAGGTCTCGTCGACAAACCCGTCGCAGCCGAGCAGCACCTTGCCCTTAATGTTATGCAGATAATCGCGGTAGATTTTCATGTTGGGTCTCGATGGAGCGGTTTTGGGCGGCGGGATTGTTCGGGATTATTGGAGGAACGCGGTGTCCACCGCATGATCGATCTGCCGGCCGCTCGCAGACTCGAGACGGATGCCGGTCGCAGTGCGACGAAGGCTCCGGACGGTGTCGAACCCGTCAGGCAACGCAGCGACGCCCATGATATAGGGAATGCGGGTGGGTTTTTCCCGCGCCAGGTCGAGCGACGTGGGCACGCCTTTTTCGTTCCAAGGATTTGGGGTCAGCGAGGCCCCCAGACCGAGGTGAAAATAGGCGGTGACGTCCTCGACGCCGAGCACCCCGCGATGACGACCGTTCCAGGGCGCGTAGTGGCGCCCGCCGTTCGAATGCCAGAGCACCGTGGAGGCGAGGTGCGCGGGATTTTTCAGTGAAAACCAGACGAACTTTTTCTCGGGGAACACCACCGCGGTCCACGCGAAATCGCCCGCGTCCCGGTGGTGGATCATGACGAGATCCTCGAAACCTTCGCGAGCGGGGAAGCGAGTCAGGTCGGTCTTGCCGCCGTCGGCCATCGGCACCCGGTCCAGCCGGCGCCACCAGGCTCCCGGTTTCAGCGACGAGTAGCCGCCCTGAGCCGGCGTTTCGAACGGCGCGGGCAACACCTGGGCCAGGCGTAGTTTACTGGTGGATACAACGCCCGGGCCGTTGCGATTGAAGTCGAGCATGGCGTGGTGCCCGAAGCACATGCCGCCTTGAACCCCTTCGAAGAGGTGGCTCTGGTAGAGGTTCGTCTCACCGGGGCGGGCCTCGATGATCTTGGTGATTTTGCCGCGCCGGATACGCGTGTGCAGGACGGCGACCAGACGCTCCGGCGCGACCGAGGTCACGGTCCAGTTCGCATTGGCCGTCTCGCCGTGGGGCGGATGCGCTTCGCCGCGCCAGGCGGGACCGTCACCGAAGGGCGCGCAGAAAAAATCCCCACGCAACTCTCGCAGGAGGGGAACCAACTTTCTTGCTTCCGCCTTGCCGCACCACGGAGCCATGTGGAAGGGCTCGATCACCTGGCGGCCAACGCGAAACCTGACCGGGCCGATCTGGCCTCCGGTCCTTGTCATGTTGAAGGTCACATTCATGGGGTCCTCGGGTTCTGGCGGGTCAGTCGTTGTGCTCGCGTCCCCGCACGTCAACGCGCGTCCCGTCCGGCCTCAGAAAATGCCCGAAGTCTGCCAAAAAGCGCAGTGCGCCCCTCCGCTGGAACTCGCGAAAACAAACTCATGGTTTCCATCGCCTCCGGCGCTTCACGACGCCGCGAATTTCGAATCCTCGGTATTCGGACCGCAAAGGCGGGCGACCTTGAGCGGATGACTGTGGTCTGCCCGGTCAGCGATTCGTCCTGGTTTTTCCCGGCGCTTTTGGCTTCGGGATTCGCGAGGTGCCGGGCAGGTCGTAGGGCAGAAGGAATCGAATGCCTTCGTCCGCCGCCGCGCTCCCGCCCAAAGGTTTTTCATTGAGCAGACGCTCGCCCAAATGAAGGGCGATGGCCCGTTGCTCGGCGACGCTGAGCTTTTGGATCGCAGTTTCGATTTCCGTCACGGAGCTCATGCTCCCGATTTCAACTTCGAGCCGAGCGGCTGGCAATGCCGGCTGCCCACGCGGTAAAACTATGAGACAGGAAACTAGCCGCCAGAAGCGGCAGCGTGCGAGTTGCACCCGCGGCTGGTTCGACAACGTCCACGCCGCGATCGCGGGAGCGGTATCGACAAAAGATCGACGCGTTGCAGGAGCGGTGCGCGATGCGGGCCCACTCCCCCTTCGGCCAACCCCAAGTCGCGTTGACTTACGACGCCCTCTTGATCCACGCCTTTCATCGCTCAATCACCAACGCCCCAGCCCCATGAAAAACTACGTTCGACCATCGCATCCGTTATCGAGTCTGCGCTTCTCGCTTGCCTTCGCCGCCGCCGTGCTCGCCAGCGGGTGTGTCTCGGCGGCGGAAACGCCGGCCACCGCTTTCACCTACAAACGCGGCGTCAACATCAGCCACTGGTTATCGCAAAACGCCGCCGCCCGCCCCTACGCCGCCGACTGGTTCGATCAGGAGGACGTCGCGTGGATCGCCGCGCAAGGCTTCGACCACATCCGCTATCCGATCGATGGACGCGAATGGCTGAAACCCGACGGCTCACTCGACGAGGCGAAGATCGCGCCCTTCGACCGTGCGCTCGCGTGGACTCGTGCGCACGGCCTCGGCGCGATTCTCGACATGCACTTCCTGCCCGGCGCCAGCTTCGATCCGGGCAAGGAGGACGTGCGGGTCTTCACCGACACGGCGCTGCAGGAAGAGGTCGCCGATCTTTGGCGACGCGTCGCCAAGCGCTTCGCGTCCGCGGGACCCGAACTGCGTTTCGAGTTGTTGAACGAACCGATCGCGAAGGAAAACCGGCAGCTCAATCCCTTCAACGCGCGCATGCTCGCCGCCATTCGCGAATCGAATCCCACCCGCGTCGTCTATATCACGTCCAACACCTACGGCAGTTTCACCACGACGAAGGATCTCGAGGTGCCCGCCGATCCGAACGTGGCGGTCACTCTCCATTATTACCTGCCGATGGTGTTCACCCATCAACGGGCGAGTTGGGCGCGGTTCCCCGCCGACATGCCGTTGGTGCGCTTTCCCGGCAAGGTGCCCGACCTCTCGAAACACATCCCGGCAGATCATTTCGCGGCGAGCTCCTCAAACACGGAATTGACGGTGGCGGACCTCGACGCCGACTTCGACCGGGTTGCGGCGTGGGCGCGTGAACACGCCTCGGGCCACGAGATCCACATCGGCGAATTCGGCGTGTATCGCCCCGCCGACGCGGACTCCAAACGCGCCTATCTCTCCGCGCTCGTGAGCGCAGCCGAGCGTCACGGCTTTGGCTGGGCCGTGTGGGATTACCAGGGTGGATTCGCCGTGCGCGAGCAGGACGGAAGCCCCACGCCGATCCTCGAAGGACTGTTTGCGCATCGTCGCGCGAAGAAATGATCCTCCCCGAAAACCCGAGTTCCGAGCCATGAATCCCATCCGTCGTCTCCGCTTCTCCGTCTTCCTCCTCGCGTGCGTTTCCGCGAACGCGCTGTGGGCCGCCGCAACCGGCAGTCCGCGCCCGTCCGACACCGCGTCCGTGCCCGCTCTCCTGCAGCGCGCCGATCTCGCTCCCTACCGCGGTTGGCTGAAATTTCTCCAGTTTCGGGCGGAACAGGAGGCGGCGCGCGGCGGCGCGGATTCGGACGCGGCCAAAAAAGCGACGGAGCGGCTGCACGAATGGGTGCGACGGATCGACGAGGATCCGGGCGTCCTCGGCAAGCTGCGCGGCGTTCACGAATGGGCCTACGAATCGCCCGCCGACGGCTCGGGACAGCCGTTCAAGCTCATGATCCCAACCGACTACGATCCCGCGAAGCCGGCAGGGATTTCGCTCTATATGCACGGCCTCACCGGCGATCATCTGAAGCATTCCACCGGCATGCGCGATCGCCCCGGCGATTTCGAGATTGCCGTCCTGGGACGCTCGCGCGGCGGCGCCTACCTCGGGCTCTCGGGCGCGGACGTGCTTCACGTGCTAGACTACGTGCAGACCCACTGGAAAATCGACCGCCGGCGAATCCAACTCACCGGCGGGAGCATGGGCGGCGGCGGCATCTTCAAACTCGGTTCGCGTTATCCGCATCTGTTTTCGTCGGGCTTGATCACGTGCGGTTTCACCACGCAGGAACCGATCAACAATCTGCTGACGCTCCCGCTCTATGCGACCCACAGCGCCGACGATCCGGTGGTCCCGATCATCGCCGCGCGCGGCGCCCTCCACACGCTGCGGGAGCGGGGCGGGCGAAACATCTTCGACGAGACCAATGGCCTCGGCCACGCCGCATGGGATTACGCCGAGGGCAACAAACGCGCCACCGCGTGGGGGGAAGAGGAAGTGAGGCCGAATTCGTCGGACGTTCTCCGCATCGATTACACCGCCCTGGACGGCGTCGCCCGGCGCGGCTGGTGGGCGGAGGTCGCCGAATGGGGTCCGGAGCCGAAACCCGCTCGTTTCATCCTCACCGCCACGAATCAGTCCAATTCGCTCACCGCCGAACTGCGCAACGTCGGCCGGCTCACGCTGCGGATCGACGAATCCCCGTTCGACCGCAGCCGACCGCTGCGCGTCTCGATCAACGGCCAGCCCGAGATCGAAATCCCGGCGCCGTTACCCACGCGAGTGGACGTGGACGCGTCGGGGCTCGCCGCCACCGCGCAATCGGCCCACCGCCCCCACACGCCCGGCGGCGCTTACCAGCTCTACAATGGCGAACCGCTCCTGATCGTTTACGGCACGCAAGGCGGCGCGAACCTCAAGCCAGCGGCCGAGGCCACGGCGCGGAGTTGGAATCCCACCTGGATGCTCGAAAACGACGTCTTCGGACGGGACCCCGGCGACGGCGTGCCCTACTCGCACAACCTTTACGGCGCTCTCCGCACCAAACCCGACAACGAAGCGAACGCGCACGACCTCGCTCAAAACCATCTCGTGCTGATCGGGAACGCCGAGGAAAACAGCGTGGTGCAGCGCCTCGCGGCCGATCTGCCGCTGCAAATCACCGACACCGAAATCGCCTGTAGCGACGGTGTGACCTTCCCGCGCAAAGGCCACGCGTGGGGCTTGGTTTATCAAAATCCGGAAGCGCCGGATCGGTTGATTTTCTGGGTCGGCTCCGACGTGGACGCCGCGTATGCCGCCGGCTCCGTGATTCCCGCCCTCCATGGCGCCGGACTGCACGCGGCCGACCTGATCATCGCCGATCCCGTGAAACGCACCGTCGTCGCCACGCGCAGTTTCGCGCCGGACTGGAGCTGGACCCAGAAAACACCGTCGCCGACCATCGCGAAAAGCCTGAACTCCGCACCCCGTCTGGCCAACGCCATCGCCGAAGCGATGCGCCTGGCCGCAGGTTGCGATTATGCCATCGCCACCACGATCGATAATCTCGGCGAGGTCCCCTTCGATCCTGCTACGGCGACAAGCCGCGATATCGCCAACCTGCATTACAACGACCTCATCGACATACTGGAGATCGACGGCGCGCAACTCCAGGCGCTCGACGCGAAGTTCAAGTCCGCGAACGGGGCGCCGCGTTTCCCGGCACTGCAGCCCGCTCCGCCCGCTGGCGAAATCGCACCCGGCAAGACCTACCGCGTTGCGATCGCCGCAAGCGCCGCGTTCTCCGCCGGCCGGGTCCTGCTCGACCTGCCGGTGAAGCAAATCCGCACCGAGCTGACCGCCGCCGACGCGATCGAGCGCTTCCTGGCCCAACCAGGAGAATAAGTTGGTAGGGCGAGGCGTCCCCGCCGAGCGGTGGCTCACCGGTGACGGTTTGCCCTACCAGGACAAGCCCTGCGCTCGCGCAAACGTCGCGAGCGCTGCGTCCCCACTCATTCCTCGAAACCGCGCCCCCGCGTGCGTTTGATCTTCGCGCGGCGCTTTTTCGTTTCGATCATCCGCACTTTCGCCGCCCGGCTTTTCGGTCGCGTCCGCCGGCGCTCCGCCTCTCTCGCCTGCCGCGCCGCCGCCGCCCGTTCGCGCACGCGCGCCTCGAGCTTCGCGCACAGCTCCGCCCACGCCGCCTCCCGATTCGCCGCCTGCGAGCGCTCCGCCTGACAACGCACCTCGACGCCCGTCGGCCCGTGACGCAGCCACACCGTCGACGAGGTCTTGTTGATCTTCTGCCCGCCCGGCCCGCTGCCGCGCACGAACCGCTCCTCCACGTCCTCCGGCCTCACGCCCAGCCGCTGCAACCTTTCGGAAATTTGAGTTGGTAAAGCCATGCGCGCGCGGTTCCTTCTTCGCTCCCAACCTAACCACGAAAATCGCGAAATCCACGACAGAACCCGCACTCTTTCCCGTGATCCCGGCGCAAATGCAGCCTTCATTTCGTGGACTTGGTGTGTTTCGTGGTGCTGTCGGGGCCTGCCGACCGGACGTTCCTCGCGTCCGACCGGCGTCGGCCTTACGGCGAAACTTATTCTCCCTCCTCAAGTCACACCGCGCTTCGCCCGCTTCAATCGCCCCCCTTCCTTATGATCACCGGACCCGCCTGGTCAGATAAACTTCGAGCAGAAATCGGCAAAGCCGTCATCGGCCAGGACGCCGCGATCGAACGCCTTCTCGTCGCTCTCCTCGCCAACGGCCACGTGCTCCTCGAAGGCATGCCCGGCCTCGCCAAGACGCTCCTTGTCAAATCCCTCGGCACCGCCCTCGGCGTTCAGTTCGAACGCATCCAGTTCACGCCCGACCTGCTCCCCAGCGACGTCGTCGGCACGATGATCTTCCAGCCGAAAACCGGCGAGTTCAGCGCTCACCGCGGCCCGATTTTCGCCAATCTCTTGCTCGCCGACGAAATCAACCGCGCGCCCGCGAAAGTGCAGAGCGCTCTCCTCGAGGCCATGCAGGAACGCCAGGTCACCATCGGCGGCGGCACGCATCCGCTGCCCAAACCGTTCTTCGTGATGGCCACCCAAAACCCGGTCGAACAGGAGGGCACCTACCCGCTCCCCGAAGCCCAGACCGACCGTTTTCTTTTCAAACTGCTCGTCGACTATCCCAGCGCCTCCGAGGAATCCGCCATGATGCAGCGCTGGGGCCAGGTTACCCAGCAACCCGCGCTCCAGGCTGCCTCGAGCGGCGAGGAACTGCTGCAACTCCGCGCGCTCGTCGACCAGGTGCACGTCTCGCCCGCCGTCCAAGGCTACATCCTCGCCCTCGTTCGCGCGACGCGTGCGCTCGCCGGCGGCGAGTCGACGACGAAAAGCAAACGCTGGCTCACGTTTGGCGCCTCGCCCCGCGCCTCGCTCGCGCTCTACCAATCCGGCCGCGCGCTCGCCTGGCTCCGCGGCGAGGATTACGTTTCGCCCGCGCTCATCCAGGAACTCGCTCCCGACGTCATGCGCCACCGCGTCGGCCTCACGTATGAAGCCGAGGCCGAAGAAATCACGTCCGACAAAATCATCACGCAAGTCGTCCAACAGACGCCGGTGCCCGCCGCCTGACGCGCGCGC
>JAEYYL010000426.1 GCA_023430825.1 Verrucomicrobiota bacterium
CGTGAGATGATACGGGACCACCTCGTCGCCCCAGAGCCGATGCTCGATCCAGAACGCGGAGTGAAGAACCGGATAATACTGCTGCGTGGCACCGGGCTCGAACCAGATCCTCGCCAATCCGTCCCAGCCCCGAAGCTCCGCGCGCGTCACGTGCGCGCGGTCATCCCACAAAAACTCTCCCGTGAGCGCCGGCCAATATATCGCGAGGGCGAGCAGGAGCAGGCCCAGACCCAAAAGCCAGGGCTGCCACGCAGCTTCCGCTCCGGACGGCACGCGATCCGAAGGGTTGCTCGGCAAGGGAGTGAGTTCCGGCTGCTTCACCGGCACGACTCATCATGATTTCGCCCGTCTAGTTCAACTCAACGTTACGCGTTTGGCACGTGGACGCATGGGCGCCGCGGCGCGGACAAGCAAAGCGCGAGCCTCAAAGCCGGAGTCATTCCGTTGAGAGTCCAGAGTTGAGAGCTGAGAGGCCGATCTGCAGGGGACGCACGCGAGCAATGCGACGCGGGAAGCAAACAAACCTTTGAGTTTCCTCTCAAACCTCAGCACTCAAACCTCAACCGCATGGCCCCGACTAAGGTGCAGCGATTCCGCCTCCGCTGATCATGGAAAAGAAAAGCGCCTCCCCGGGGTGGGGGAGGCGCTCGATCCAATACTCCTTGGAGAGGAGACTAGAAGCTAAACGTATTCGTCAGCGTGAACAATCGAGGCGGCGCTATACGGAACGTCGCGGGCGTGCCGTCAGGCTGCGTTGTAATCGGTATCAGCTCGTTGTCTTGGAACGCATTTCTGACGTTGAATTGGATACGCCAGTTGATGCGGTTCGTGAGCTTGCGACCGTAACCGACCCAGAAGTCGAAGTTCGTCTCCGCCGGGCCCATATAGGGGTTGGCGATGTCGAACGAGAGTTCACGGGGGTTGCTGGGGTTCGCAACCGGGCGATAGCCGATCACGACCTCGCTCTGCCAGCGGATACCGCCACCCACGCTCAGGCCCTTGAGGGCGCCGTCGGTGAAGTCGTAGGTCGTGATGCCGTTGACGCGCCAGTCGCGCAGTTCGGGGACATTGGTGCCTTCCTGGAGTTTGCGCTGCGCCCACTCGCCACCGATGTTGTTATACCATTGGAACATGGCGGTCTCGTTACCGGCGCCACCCCACCAGATGCGCATATCGCCCGCGGCGCTGTTGTTGAGCGCATCCTCATAGCCGGCGATGAACTCGGCGAGGTTCGCACCGCCGATGTTCGAACGGGTCGCGCTCGTCTTGGCGGCGTTGACGGCCAGCCGCCAGTTGTTGATCGGCTCGGCGGTGAGTTCGATTTCGTAACCCTTCGAGCTGCTGTCTTCTGTGAGGGCGAAGCCGTTCGGCACCGACGCGGTCAGGCCGCGCGGATTCGACTGGGCGAAGGGATCGTTGAGGTTGATGCCCCACGCGGCATAGAAGCGCGGATCAACCTTGGCCTGCCAAGCGCGCCAGGCGGCGACAACTTGCGCCTCATAGGCGGAAGCCGCTTCCTGCGTAGCATACGGACCACCCGTGCCGAAGTTGTAGAGGCTGTTGGTGGGATCCCACTCGGCGTTACCCGGGCGGACCGTCGCCGACCAGCCGGGAGGCTGCGGAGCACCCGCCGGACGATTGTTCACCTGGTTGGAGATGATCTGACCGCTCGGCTGATTGTTGAGACCGAGGTCGTATTCGAACTGATTCGCGGCACTACCACCCCAGACCTGCGAGTTGCCGAGGAAGCCGGCGCCTTGCAGACCACCGCTGTCGGCGTTCGTGGCAGCCGTTTCATATTTGGTGATACGCACCGAATACTTGTTGTCGCGGGTGGAGAGCATCACACCGTAATCCTTGGTTTCGCCCTGCGGGAGAGCGATGGGCTCGCCATACACGTCGACGCGAAGGGCTTCCGGCTGGAAGTTGGTCGACTTGTTAAAGAAGCCGCTCACACGAACCGGCGAGTTGGCCAGCACATCCTTCAGCCACGGCAGCTCGTCGAAGTGGGTGACGATGCTCCAAGCCTTGGAGGTTTCTTCGAGATCGGAGCCGGTCTTCGGGAGGTAGTAGGCATCCGGCGTCAGGTTGATATGACCATACTGACGCGTCTGAGCCACACCATCTTCGTTGAGGCCGCTGTTGTTGTTCATCGACCGGCTCCAGCCTTGGGCGCGGTCCTTGCGGTAGCCGAACGTGCCGACGATCGCACCATCAAGCAGGTGGCCCTGCCAGACGAGCACCTTGGAGGTCACCCGCTTCTTCTGCAGGCGAGCGCTGGTCGTCAGCAGATCACGATTGCCGTCAGCCGCTTCGGAGTCGGTGATCTCCAGCGGCCGGTTGGTCCAGCCAATATAGTTGGCGGCGTTATCCGCTTGGAACGCCTCGTATGGGTTATCCCCATACATGTAACCGTCTTCCCCGGCGTTGTCGACGAACCATTGCTGCGTGGCAGCATCGCCCGGATACGTGGCATTGGCCCAGGGAGCAGCGGGATCGACATAGTTCGGATCCGTCGGATTGAGCGAGCGGTTCCAACGCGAGTCGAAGAGCCGCATCGAGCCGGAGGTGAGCGTGATTTCCTTCTCGAGGCGGGGCAGGTTGGCACCCGACGCCGAGCTGCGGTTGAGCAACGAGGGCCCGAGATACATCACGGCGCTGGGAAGGTAGTTCTGACCTTCGTTCCAGTTCGCGTTGTTGTTGATAAAGGCGCGCCAGCTCGGATCGGTGATCGCGTAGCGGGCCCAGCTGCGATTGTCCGTCTTCTGCTCGTCACGTCCCAACAATCCCGTGAGGGTGTGGCGGCCGAGGAATCGGGTGATGATGTTGCCGTCCCCATTCTCGTCGAAGTCGTGCGTCACGAAGGCCGTCGCACGCTTCGAGCTGCGGTCGCTCTGGTAAGAGCTGTTACCGCCTGAGCCGTTGTCGCCGACGAAAGCCCGGCCGAGATTCGGGTTCGGCGTGCCGTCCTCGAAAGGAATGCGCACCCCGTTCCGAACGGCACCCTCGTTCGTGCCATCGGTATCCGTCGTGTTGATGTCGATGTAGATGCCCTGCTGGCCACCCGACATAAAGGAGATCTGACCGTTGCGGTAGCTTTCGCGATTATACGTCAGATCGAAGCCGATCTTGTCGTTCAGGAAGGTTTGCGCGAGGCTCAGATTGAGGACGTCGAAGTCTTGCCACTCCTTCTTGTTGGGACCGTCAAGGAGGTTGTTGTAGAAGTCGAAGATCGTCGGATCCGTGATCGAGTTGTCCTTGTAAACGCCGAACTCCGCAAACGGCAGGCCCGCGCGCTGGGCGAAGGTGCCGTAGCTGTTGACACTGACGAGACGGTTGAAGTCGAAAGCGCCGACGCCGTTATCGGGCTGTCCCGCCGTGTTGATGCCCCAGTTGCCACGGATTTCCTGGAGAACGTAGCGGTTGGGGGTCGAGCTGCCCAAGGTGTCGAAATAACCCGTGGGGCCACCGATCGCATTGCCGAAGTTGCCGATCCAGGGATTGAAGTAGGGGTTGAAGGAACCGCCGTAAGGCCCGCCGTTGATCGCCGGACGGGTCAACCCGTGCTGGAAATCAGGGCTGTAGAAGTTGTCGTTCTGCGCCATGTGCGGGTTGATCACCAGCTTGTTCAGGTTCTGGTAAGTGCGCGCCGAACCCGAGGTGACGGCGCCCTCACCCATGCCCGTTCCGGGAATGACGTTACCATTGCTGGTGAACCGTCCCTGCACCGTGCCGGTGTAGAACCAAGGCGTGATGAAGTCGAGGGGCGGCAGCGTGCGCGGGCGGTTGCTGCGGATCTTGCCCGCTTCGGCGTTCGCCTTGAAGATCGTGCGAGCCGAACCCTTTTTCAGGAATACGGGCTCGTAACGCAACGCTCCCGCGATGCGGTGATCGTCTTGGAACGCCGGCTTCTGATCATACTTGGTGTTATCCGCCAAAGCCATGATGCGGATCGCCAGTTCGTCCTTCAACAGCACGCGGTTAAGGTCGAGGGTGCCGCGCACGCTGCCGTTGTCGTCCACACGGACTTCGACGGTGTTCGCGTCTTTGAACGACGCCATCTTGACGCCCGCGTTAATGATACCCGCCGGGCTGCCTTGACCGAACAGAATCGAATTCGGGCCGCGGCTGAGGTCCACACGGTCGATGATGTAGCCATCCCATGGAATATCCGTCAGGAAATAATCACGGGTGTTGTCGGCGTTGGTCAGACCGCGAACACGGGTGTTCTGATTGGGATTCGTGAATTGGGTGCGCTCATCGAGACGCGCCCCATCGCCGAGACCGGCGAAGTTACCGAACACGTTACCGACTTCCGTGGAGGTCGTGTATTGAAGCAGCGTTTCGTTGTTCACGGCACCGGTGTCCGCGAGGAACCGGCTGGTGACGACTTGAATGGCGCTACCGACATCACGGAGTTCCGTGTTGAGGCGGTTACCGGCGAGCGTCGTTGCCGCTGAGTAGCCGCGTTCTTCCTCTGCCGAGACTTCGAACGGCGACAGAACAATCAGTTCTTCGTCGTCGGATGCGGGGGCCGCCGCCGAAGGCGTCGTTTGCTGGGCTTGAACAACGCCGACCGTCAGGAGCGTCGTAAACGCCAAGGTCAGCAGGGGCTGTTTTGGGTGTTTTCTTAGCAGTATGTGCATAGGTTTGGCTTGGGTCATTGCCCCCGGTCAGCTCTAGGGCCTACGCCCCATAGGGACGGAGCGAGGCCACGGCGAGCTGGCTAGGGGTAAAGTGTCGTAGGGAAGGGGTGAAACGCACTCGAACCGGGGTGTTTCCGGCGTCCAGCGCGCGAAGTAGAAAAGCTGCTGGCGTCAATAACCGTAGGTATTGCCGACCCTTAAAGTTCTTTTTAACTCTAATTATTGCGTGATTGAGTTTGTTTTCCGGGGGTCTGAGCGAAAAAGGGCTCGAATCCGGGCTCGAAACCCTCCAAGTCTGCGCTTCCCGACCCCTTTTTTCCTCCGCTCCGCTCTCCAGCGAAGCGACGGATCGGGAAAAGCTTTCTACCCCACCCCGGTTCCCATGCACGGACGCGTAACAATGGCGGCGATCGCCAAACGGGCAGGTGTCCACGTGACCACCGTCTCCCTCGCCCTGCGCAATCACCCCAGCCTGCCTGCTTCTACCCGGGATCGAATCAAGGAATTAGCCAAGGAAATGGGGTATTCCCCCGATCCGGCGCTTTCGTCGCTGATTGCGTATCGCTCCGGCGCGCGCGCCACGCGCAACCGCCACGTGCTCGCCTACCTCACCCATTGGCCCACCCAATGGGGGTGGAAAGCTGCCCCGGCGCATGCCGAATTCTATACCGGTGCGGAAACGAAGGCGGCCCAACTCGGCTATCAGCTCGAACATTTCTGGCTCGGTGAGCCCGGATTGAGTCATCAACGGATGAGCGATATCCTCCGCGCCCGCGGAATCACCGGCCTGATCATCGCGTCCCATATCCAGGAGGCGGACCACGCCCTCCACCTCGACTGGTCGCGGTTCAGCGCGGTCAAAATCGATCACCTGCCCCACGAACCCGAACTGCACTTCGTCACCAACGACCAGCGCGCCATCGCTCAACTGGCGATGCGGCGGGTGATCGCCGCCGGTTACCGGCGTATCGGCCTGGCACTGTTCGATGCGTGGGACCACGACGTCGATCTCGCGTGGTCCGGCGGTTTTCTTCCCGAGCAGCAGCGCCTCCAGCCCGCCGATCGCATCCCTCCCCACTTTTTCCGCAAACCCGGCCCCGACAACCAGGCTCCCCGGGCCGCCTTCGAGGAATGGTTCCGACACTACCAGCCGGAGGTGCTGATGGGCTACGGACCGCATCTCCTCGGCCGCCTCGCCGCCATGAACGTGCGCGTCCCCACGGATCTCGCCTTCGTCGACGTGTTGCTCGGCGACACGTCCGGGCGCATCGCCGGCGTGCGGCAAAACTGCCTCCGGGTCGGCGAACTCGCCGTGGAAATCCTCGTCGGCCAGATGCACCAGCATATTTACGGCATTCCCGCCTTTCCCACCGGCACGCTCGTCGAAGGCACTTGGTTCGATGGAGACTCGCTGCCGCCTCGCCAGCGCCCGATCGCGCTCGCCGCCGAGGCATCGCAAGCGCACGAGGAGAAAACCGGGGAAGTCCAGCTGACGGAAAAAAGCTGAACCCGCACTCTTCGGCGCCAGCGGGACTTCGATTGCCCCCGCGCCCGATTCAGAAAACTGGCGGAGAGGGAGGGATTCGAACCCCCGGAACCTTGCGGTTCACGCGCTTTCCAAGCGCGCGCATTCGACCACTCTGCCACCTCTCCGGAGGTTCACCGCGCTCGCTTGCGCGGGCACGGCTCTGATCGAAGGGGCGAAAGAAAGGCCCCGCTTTCCGCGGGTCAACGCGTAATTATCGACCTCTCCGCGCCTCGGTCCCCCCGCGCGCGACACCGCTCGCCCGCTGATCGCCCCGCTCCAAGATCGGCAAAAGCCACGCACTTTTGCGCAACCCGTGCGCAGCCGCCCGCCCCGGCTCGGTGGCACTCTCTCCGCCCGCCGCCCACCCGGCCCCACCACACTCCCATGCCTTTTCGCATCGCCAAATCCTTCACCGTCGAGAGCGGCCACCTGCTGTCGAAACACGCCGGCGCCTGCCGGTTTCCCCACGGCCACAGCCGCACGATCGAAATCGTCGTCACCGCCGATACCCTCGATGCGCACGACATGGTCTGCGACTTCAAAGCCTTGAAGGCCGCCGCCCGCGCCGCCGTGGAACGCTTCGATCACACCTTCGCCCTCAATACCGCCGATCCTCGCTTCGCCGAATTTCGCGCCGCTTACGGCGATCGCATCGTTCCGTTCGAGAAGACCGACCCCACCAGCGAAATCCTCGCGCGCGAGATTTTCCACGCGGTCCGCACCCAGCTCGCCCTCCCGGCCGCCCGGCTCGAACGCGTGCGCGTCACCGAGACCGCCACCAGCTGGGCCGAATATTGGGAGTGAACCGCCGGCGCCCCGTCGCGCCCCTCCCTGGCGTCTGCCTCCCGATCGCCGCAGGCCTCCGCGCTCGCGAGTTGCCTTCCGCCGCCGGCCTTTCGACATTGGGCCTCCGTTTCCCGCCGCCATGTCCGCCGATCTCACCGAACTCTACCAGCAGGTCATCCTCGATCATAACAAACGCCCGCGCAATCGCGGCATCCTGCCCACGGCCAATCGCGTCGCCCACGGCGACAACCCTTCCTGCGGCGACCAGTGCAGCGTTTACCTCCGCCTCGACGGCGACCGCATCGCCGAGATCGGTTTCGACGGTTCCGGCTGCGCCATTTCCCAGGCCAGCGCCTCACTCATGACCACCCAGCTCAAGGGCAAGACCACCGCCGACGCCGAGCGCCTCTACGAGCAGTTCAAGCACATCGTCACCACCGGCGAGGCCCCCGAGGAAATCAGCGACCTCGCCGCGTTTGCCGGCGTGCACGCCTTCCCCGCGCGCATCAAGTGCGCCACCCTCGGCTGGCACGCCGCGCTCAACGCGCTGAAGGGCGACCCGATCCCGGCGACCACGGAAACGCACAAGGACTGACCATGCCCACCTGGCCCAACGTCCGCGCCGACTT
>JAEYYL010000437.1 GCA_023430825.1 Verrucomicrobiota bacterium
CTTCGACGGCACCGTGCAGGTCAGCAACGGCACCCTCGCCTTCCAGGGCGGCTCGGCGAGCGACGCCCTCTTCATCGGCGAATTGAAGACGGTCGCCGGCACCACCCTCTTCCTCGACCAGTCGTTCATCAACGTCGGCACCCTCAACATCACCGGCAACACGATCCTCGACTTCGGGACCAACGGCGCCTCGATCCTCAACGCGAACAACATCTACATCGCCGCCGGCGCGGTCCTCACGATTCGCAACTGGACCAGCGAGATCGACTTTCTCTTCGCCAACGCCGACTTCCGCCAGATCGACGGCGGCGGCACCCTCGCCGGCTTCAACACCTTCGGCAACGCGCCGCAAAACCAGGTTCATTTCGAAGGTGACCCGCAGTCCCCCGACGGCAGTCAGACCGCCTGGATCAACTACGATTACCAAGGCTATACGAATTGGGAAATCCGTCCGATCCCAGAACCGTCGACCTACGGCGCGATCCTCTTGTCCGCCTCCCTCGCCCTCCTCGCCTGGCGCAAACACCGCCAACGCAAAGCCGCGGCCGAATCGGCCAGCGTGAAATAAGCTGGTTGCCCGCGGTCACCGGCAACCAGCGCGTCTGCTACGGTAGGGCGGCGCTATTTGCGAATCGTCCACGAGGTCGCGCGAACGACCTCGTCCTGGATCTTCTGAAAGACCGCGTTCACTTCATCGTCCGTCAGCGTGCGGTCGGCCGCGCGGAACGTGAGCGCGAATGCCAGGCTCTTCTTGCCCTCGGGCAGGCCCGCTCCCTGATAAACGTCGAACACGTTGACGAGTTCCAAGGCGAACGCACTGCCCGCCGCGGCACGCCCGATTTTCGCGAGCTGCTTCCGCACGTCGTCCGCCGCCGTGGCGTTGTCCACCACCAGCGCCAGATCGCGCAGCGCAGCCGGATAAAGGCTGAAGTCGCTGTAACGGCGCCGGGCGTTGTCCGCCGAAATCTGCTCGGGCAAAATCGCAAACAGCCCCGCGTAAACCCGACCTTCGAGGCCAAGACCCTTGATCATCGCAGGGTTCACCAGGCCGAAACGTGCCGTCCACCCATACGCCATCTCGCCGGCCGCCGCGGACTGACCTTCCTGCCATCCATCGCGCGCATCGCTCACCGCGAGCAATGGCTGCCGCGCCAGGTCGATGCCCGCCGCGGTGGCCAGCGCGGTCACATGGTGTTTCACGGTGTAGAAATCCGCCGGCTCGCGCTGCTTCCAGCGGCGAGCCGCGTCGTCCGCGATCACAAATCCGACCGCCGCACACTCGAAATTCTGACCGTTGCGCTCGATGAAAACGCGCCCCGTTTCGAACAAGCGCGACACGGCGACTCCGCGGGATTGGTTCAACTTCAGCGCGTCGAGCAGACCCGTGATCAACGTCGGCCGCAGGTGAGACTGGTCCTCGACGAACGGATTCGCGAGCGCGAGTTCGGCGGCCGCGGTGGGCGATACCCAACTCGCGAGCTCCTTGGCTGGACGCAGCGTGTAGTTCACGCATTCGTGGAAATCGTGGCCCACAAGATAGTCGGTCACGCGGCGATTGAAACCCACGATCGGATCGTCCTCACGCACGAGTCCAGGCGACGACACGACCGCGGCGGGAATTTTCTCGGTTCCGTAAAGCCGCAGCACTTCTTCGACGAGGTCGATCGGACGGTCGAGATCGTCGCGCCAGCTCGGCACGTTCACCGTCCACGCCGGACCGCGGTTCTCCGTCGGTTCTTCCCGCGTGATCGTGAGCTCGAGCGCTTCGAAAGCCGAACGCATGTCATCGGCCGGAATGTCGAAGCCCAGTTTTTCTGTGATATAGTCGTGCGTCACGACGATCTCGCGCTGCCACGGCACCTCGCCGCCGACTTTGAAAACCGGACCGACGACCTGGCCGCCCGCCGTCTCGATGATGAGGTCGACTGCCCGCCATGCGGCTTCCAAAGCCCCGTGCGGGTCGACCCCGCGCTCGTAGCGATACGAAGAATCGGAGGAGAGGCCGAGCTTTCGCGAAGTCCAGCGCACGGACTGACGTTTGAAAATCGCGCATTCGAGCACGAGGTCCGTCGTGTCGTCGGACACCCCGGAATTCTCGCCGCCCATGATGCCCGCGATGACGACCGGCGTCTGGGCATCGGCGATCACGAGCATGCGGCTGTTCAACGAGCGCTCCTTGCCGTCGAGCGTGGTGATCTTTTCGCCATCGGCGGCGGGACGCACCACGATCTCATTGCCCCCGAGCTTGCGCGCATCGAACGCGTGCAACGGCTGGCCCGTCTCGAGCATCACGTAGTTGCCGACGTCGACGACATTGTTGATCGGGCGCAGCCCCACGGCCGTAAGCCGCTGCTGCATCCAGGCCGGGCTCGGCCCGATCTTGATGCCGGTGATGACATGCGCCGTGTAGAGCGGGCAGGCTTCCGGAGACAGCACCGTGACGTTCTTGAGCAGATCAGGCCGCGAGGCGTCGCCCACCGCGCCGCGGAATTTTTCCTGCGGATAGTCCAGCGGCAGCTTGAACCACGCGGCGAGTTCACGCGCGATGCCGAGATGCGAGAGACAGTCCGGACGGTTCGGCGTGATCTCGATGTCGAACACCGTGTCGCCGGGTGGAAGCACGGCGTTGATCGGCGTGCCGAGCTCCGGGCGGCCGTCGAGAATGAGCAGTCCCGCGGCGTCCTCCGCCACGCCGAGTTCCTTCGCCGAGCACATCATGCCGTCCGACGACTGGCCGCGGATCTTCGACTGCTTGATGACGAAATTTCCCGGCAGGATCGCGCCCGGCAGCGCGACCGGCACGCGGTCGCCGACCTTGTAGTTCTGCGCGCCGCACACGATGGTCTTCACGCCGCCCGCCGGGCCGATGTCGACCTGGCAAACGGAGAGCTTGTCCGCGTTCGGATGCTTGTCGCGCACGAGCACTTCGCCGACGACGACCTGCTCGAGCTGCGGCGCGCCGGTGCGGATGACCTGCTCGACTTCGAAGCCGAGAAACGTGATCGCGCGGCAGATCTCGTCGACGGATGCGTCGAGCGCCACGTAGTCCTTGAGCCAGTTGAGGGAAATTTTCATCTCGAAGTAGCGAGTAGTGAGTAGCGTGTAGCGAGTAGTCGTGGGCGGAGTGCATGCTCGCTACTCGCTACCCACGACTCGCTACTGTCATCAGGCGAATTGTTTCAGGAAGCGGAGATCGTTTTGATAAAAATAGCGGATGTCATCGATGCCGTAGAGCAACATCGCGAGCCGCTCGAGACCCATGCCGAACGCGTAGCCGCTCCACACTTCGGGATCGTAGCCGACGCCGGCGAACACCACGGGATCGACCATGCCGCAGCCGCCGATCTCGATCCATTCCTTCTTCACCTTCGGCAGGTGTTTCGCACTGAGGTCGACTTCGAAACTCGGTTCGGTGTAGCCGAAGTAGTGCGGACGGAAACGCGTTTTCGTGTCCTTGCCGAGCAACGAGGCGAAGATGTAATCGAGCAACGCCTTCAGGTCGCGCACCGTCACGTTCTTGTCGACGTAGAGACACTCGAGTTGGTGGAAGTTCGCGCTGTGCGTCGCGTCCGTCGTGTCGCGCCGATAAACACGCCCCGGCGACACGATGCGAATCGGCGGCTCGCCCTTCAGCATCGTGCGAATCTGCACGGACGACGTGTGCGTGCGCAGCAGATATTTCTCCTCGGGATTCTTTTTCGAGACGTTGCCGAAGCGCGCGCTCTCCGGGAGGTAAAACGTATCCTGCGCGTCGCGCGCGGGGTGATCGGCGGGCGTGTTGAGCGCGTCGAAACAGTAATACTCGGTCTCCACCTCCGGGCCGTCGGCGACGGTGAAACCGACCTTGCGCAGGATGCGGCACATTTCCTCGCGCACGAGCGTGAGCGGATGATACGTGCCGGGGCCGACGTCGGGCGGCGGCAGCGTGGGATCGATCGCGGGCCCGAGCTGCGCCTGGAGTTCGGCGGCCTCAATCGTGCGGAGCGCGGCGTCGAGGAGCGACGCGAGCTGCGTCTTCGTTTCGTT
>JAEYYL010000011.1 GCA_023430825.1 Verrucomicrobiota bacterium
CCGCGCGCGGGGGGGGGGCGCGGCCCCCCCCCCCTACCACGGAGAGTTTAGGGGGCGACGTTGAGGCGTGAGCTCGGCGTGTCGTCGCTGTCGAGCAGGTAACCCTGCTCCTTGTAGCAACGCAGCATGAAGTGCGTCGAGGTCGAGAGCACGCCCTCGATCGTCGACAGCTTTTCCGAAACGAAGCCCGCGACTTTCTGCAGCGACGAGCCTTTGACGAACACGAGCAAATCGTAGCCGCCGGACATCAGGTAGCAGGACTCGACTTCGTCGAACCGCGCGAGGCGATCCGCCAGCCGGTTGAACCCGCCGCCGCGCTCCGGCGTGATCTTGACCTCGATGACCGCGCGCACGGCGCTGGCGGCGGCGGCTTCGTGCGAAAGATCGAGCACCGGACGCCAGCCGAGGAAGATTTTATCTTTTTTCAGCTGTTCCAGGTGCTGTTGAACTTCGGCTTCGGAAATCCCGGCGACCGTCGCCATTTGGCTGGTCGTCAGGCTGCCGCCTTCGATCAAGAGCTTCAGAACAGGGTTCATAGGGACGGGCGTTATCCGGGAGCGCCCGGAGTTTGGCCAGCGCGAAATCGTGCGCGAAAAAAACGCTCAAGAACTGTGTGGGTTGGGCCGATAGCTTGCGCTAGTCCTATGAAAATCCTAGTTGCGGACGATGAGGATCCCTGCCGCCAGTTGCTGCAGGATATGTTCGCCACGGACCCCCGCGTGGAATTGACGATGGCCCGAGACGGCGCCGAAGCCTGGTGGCAGCTCACCACGCCCGGCCAGCGTTTCGACCTGGCGATTTTCGACCTTCGGATGCCGACGGTCGACGGTCTGCAACTGATCGAGCGGGTGCGCAGCTCGGAGGGGCTGCGCCAGCTGCCGATCATTCTGTGCACCGGCATCAACGACCGGGAAACGGTCGGACGCGCGGCCCGCCTCGCGATCAATCACTATGTCGTGAAGCCCTACAAGCCCGAGGGCCTGCGCGACAAGATCGCCGCCCTCGCGCCGAGCCGCAGCGGCCTGGGCCGCTGAGGCGTCAGGCGCGTCAGTTGGGCCGAAGGCAGGAGCCTGCTCGCAGGCGATTCCGATGTGGCTCGCTGCGTGAGCAGCGGGATCGCGCGCACCATCGCCTGCAAGCACGCTCCTGCCCCCGAGCCGAGACCAACCCCTCTATTCAGCAGGCCAGTGCGCGCGCTTTCCAGCGACGGAAACCCACGACGCCGATCAGCAGCAGCGCGCCCGCCAGCGCATAGGTCGACGGCTCCGGCACCGGCGTGAAGGTCGGCGGCCGGTCGCTCCAGAATTCGAACGCGTGGATCTCGCGTTGCGAGAGCGACTCGTAATTCGCCGCGACGAGCTGGCCGTCGAGATCGTTCGCATTCCAGACCACGTTGCTCGTCGGCGCGAAAATCGAACCGTGAAACGTGTCGCCCGTGAACGTCAGCGTGCTCACGTCGGTGAAATTCCAGATCACCTGGTCGTAAGTCGTGTTGCTCAGTCCGAGCGTCTTCGCCTTGAACGCGAGCGCCCCGCCCGCGCCGTCGTAGTTGACGACGAGCCGCGTGTCGCCATCGAGCACACCCGCGACGTGCACCTCGGCATTCTGGTCGGCCAGCAGCGAAGCGAGACCGGCGCCGACGTTGAAGACGTTCGTCACGCCCGCCTGCACGGTCAGCGTCAGCTTGTTGCCGTTGACGAGCGAGCTCGCGTTCACCGCGCCGAAGCTCGCCGCGTTGGTGAACTCGTTCGATTTTGCGACCAGGCCGTTGAACAGCGTGTCGACACTCGCCGGCAGCGGCGAACTCGCGAGCGCCGTGCCGGGATTCTGCAGCGTCACGCCGCCCGCCCCGTTCGCGAAATAATAGTCGTTGCCGAACAGCGCGATCTGGCCGCCGCCCTGCGAACTGACCGTGCCGCCGACGTGCAGCGCGAAACCGCCGTCGATCCGGTTGCCGAACTCCATGTTCGCCGAGGGCTTCATCGTGAAGTTGCCGCCGACGATGCCGCCGAGCGCCACATGCGTGCCGGCGAAGGTGGCGTTGTTGCGCACGATGATCGAATAGTTCGCCGCGCCCGCGAAGGGTTCATACTGGAGTTGGCCGAACAGCGGCGCCGCCATGAGCAGCAGCCCCGCGAAACTCAAACGGGATAAGGCTAGAGATGTCATACGAGGATAGATGTCCGCCCCGTTCTCCTCACGTGCGAGGCGATTCGCCCGCACGGACCCCCGAATCAGGTTAGCCCCGACCAACGACATGGAACTAACCTGTGATTCTTACCTTTTCGACACGCTTCCGGGTTGCTCCGTCCTCGTCGCGGCGTTGAGTGGACCCCCATCATGTTCGAATCGCTCACCGAAAAACTCGGCAACGCGCTGCGCAATCTCCGCGGCGTCGGCACGCTCACCGAAGAAAACATGGCGGAGGCGCTCCAGGAAGTGCGCACCGCCCTGCTCTCCGCCGACGTGCATTTCAAGGTCGCCCGCGAATTCGTCGAGCGCGTCCAACAGCAGTGCGTCGGCCAGCAGGTCACCAAGGGCGTCGCCCCCGGCCAGCAGGTCGTCAAAATCATCCACGACGAGCTCGTCCGCCTGCTCGGCGAAGGCGCCACGAATCTCTCCGGTGCGCGTCCGCTCAAGGTGCTCATGGTCGGCTTGCACGGCTCCGGCAAAACCACCTCGTCCGCCAAGCTCGGCAAACTGCTCAAGAAAAAGGGCTATCGTCCGTTCGTCGCCGCGTGCGACATCTACCGCCCCGCCGCCATCGACCAGCTCGAGATTCTGGCGAAGCAGGAGGAGCTCGGTTTCTACGCGGATCGCACGAGCAAGGACGTGCCGAAGATCGGCGATGCCGCCCTCGCCGCCGCGCAGGCCGCGAGCGCCGACTGTATCATCTTCGACACCGCCGGCCGGCTCCAGATCGATGTCGATCTGATCGAGGAAGTGAAAAAACTCCGCGCCCGCGTGCAGCCCGACGAAGTGCTGCTCGTCGCCGACGGCGCACTCGGCCAGGAGGCGGTCAACGTCGCGAAGGCGTTTCACGACGCGCTGCAGCTCACCGGCCTCATCCTCACGAAGATGGACGGCGATGCGCGCGGCGGCGCCGCGCTCTCGATCAAGTCGATCACCGGCGTGCCGATCAAATTCGTCGGCACCGGCGAAAAGACCGCGGACTTCGAGCCGTTTTACCCCGACCGTCTCGCGTCGCGCATCCTCGGCATGGGCGACGTCGTTTCGCTTGTTGAAAAAGCCCAGGAGAACATCGATCAGAAGGACGCCGAGAAGATGGCGGAGAAACTCCGCAAGGCCGACTTCAACCTCGAGGATTTCCTCTCGCAGATGCAGCAGGTTAAAAAGATGGGCTCGATGCAGAGTCTCATGGGCATGATCCCCGGCATGAGCGGCATGCAGATCCCCGACGGCGCGGACAAACAAATGGCGCGCACCGAGGCCATCATCAAATCGATGACCGTGCAGGAACGTCGCAAACCCGAGATCCTCAACGGCAGCCGCCGCAAGCGCATCGCCGACGGCTCCGGCACGAAGATCGTCGAGGTCAACCAGCTCCTGAAGCAGTTTCAGGAAATGCAGAAGATGATGAAAATGTTCAAAGGCGGCGGAAACAAAAAGATGATGCGCCAGATGGAAGCCATGCGCAGCCGCGGCGGTTTTCCGGGCATGTAGGGCGCGTCTTCGCGCTCACCCGCACAGCCACGAAACGAACGTGGCTCGCTCCGTGGGAAAACGGGATCTGCGCCGCAGCGCCGCGTTCAGGAACCGGAGCCCGACACGCCCTGCATCCGCCGCAGTTCCGTCCGCGCAAACGTATATTCGATGAACGAACTCGCCCGCGTGCCGAGCACACGCTCGAACAACACTTCGCCGGCGACCCGATCCTCTTCCAACAGGCGCGTCGCACCGATGTAATAAAACGCCTCGCAAAGCTGTTCGTCCCGCAGCGTGCGATCCTTCGTCGCGCGAGCGCGATCCACCAGGTCACGATCGCGAAGCTCCCCCAACAGATAGCGGCCGATCGATTGCGCCCATTCCGACGACCATCCGGGCAAAGCCTCCGCCAACGGACTTTCCTCCATCGATCGGCCGGCGCGACGCAACGCCAGGTGCAGCACGAGCACGGCATACGGCGAGGGCGATGTCGTGGCGGCGAGGGATTGTTTCAACGATTCAATCGCACCCACGAAATCGCCCGCCCCGAATCGCGCATGTCCGATTCCTCGCCAGACGCTGGCCGGCTCCCATTTCAGCTCCGCCGCCCGTTGATACGACGCGATCGCGTCGTCGAACTCCATCAGGCCGAACTTCGCCCGTCCGAGCTGGTAGTGGGCCCATCCGTTGTCGGGATGCCGTTCCGTCACTCGCTTGAACGAGAGCCTCGCCGCTGAAAAGTGCCCCAGCCCCAGTTCCGACTCGCCCCGGCTCGCGATCACCTGGGCGTTCTCCGGGTCCGCGCGCACGAGACGCTCATAGTCCTCCAGCGCTTTGCTGTGCTCCTTGCGCGCGGCCAGGATCCGCGCGCGCAAAAACCGTGCGCTGTGGCGTTCCTGATTGGCCGACAAAACGGACTGCAGATCCGACAATGCGCCGTTCAGGTCGTTGGTCTCCGACCGGATCCTGGCGCGAAGCTCCAGCGCGTCTTCTCCCCCGGGCAGCAACTGAAGATGTTTGTCGATATCCTGCCTCGCCGCCTCGTGCTGCCCCTGCCGATGCCGCATCAGCGCTCGATTGAAATAGCCCATCGGTTCCTGAGGCGCCACGCGGATCAACTCGGCCATCTTCGCCTCCGCCCCGACGAGATCACCCTTCGTCGCCAATTCTCGCGCTTCCATGATCAGTTGATCGATCTTCGCGTTCAGCGCCGTCGTCGACGGCGCCGCGCCCTCCACCGCGCCAATCGCCAAAATTGCACCCAAAACGAACCAACACTGCCGGAGGAGAGTTTTCATAGGGTTGAAAGCGCGTCGAGTTTTTGGCGCGACGCCCAACGCGCAAGCTCAACTTCCCCGCCTCCCGCGCCGGCGCATCCAACTTCTCAATACGCCGCGCCGTGTCCCTCCTTACGACAGCGGTTTCAACCCCGCCTCGATCTCCTTCCGCCGTCCCTCCAGGAACGGCGGAAGGGCCAGTCTTTCGCCGAGCGTTTCCATCGGTTCGTCCACCGCGAAACCCGGTTCGTCCGTCGCCAGTTCAAACAGGATTCCGTTCGGCTCCCGGAAATACAGGCTCTTGAAATAATAGCGGTCGACCGGTCCGCTCGAGGGCACGCCGAGATTCTGCAACCGCTCCGTCCACGCGTCGTAGTCGGCGAGCGTCGTCCGAAATGCCACGTGATGCACCCCGCCCGCCCCCGGACGCACGATCGGCAGCCCTGGCTGCACCGCCACGTGCAGCTCCGCCGCCGCCCCGCCTCCACCCATCTCGTAAACGTGCACCGTCGCGCCGCCCAGCGCATAGTCGCGCACGCGGCGCAGGTTCATCACCGATGTGAGCACCCGATCCGTCGGCTCGAGCTTCGGCACGCTCAATGCGATCGGCCCCAGCCCGAGGATCTGATGTTCCGCCGGCACCGGACTTTTGCCCCAGGGATGCGCCGGTTCACGCCGCGACGCGTCGACGACCAGGCTGAACCGCTGCCCCTCGAAATCCTCGAAGTCGAGCGTCGGCCGCCCGTCGCGCGTTCCGATCGTTTCCTGGGTGACGGCCTCCGCGGCGAACCGCGCCGCCCACCATTTCAAGCTCGCCTCGCTCGCCACGCGCAGCCCCGTCCGCACGATGCTGTGCGTGCCACGTTTCTCGCGCGCCGCCGGCCAGTCGAAGAAGGTCAGATCGGTGCCGGGCGAGCCCGCGCCGTCGGCATAGAAAAGGTGATACGCCGACACGTCGTCCTGGTTCACCGACTTCTTCACGAGCCGCATTCCAAGCGTGCGGGTGTAGAACGCGTGATTGCGCGAGGCCTGCGCCGTGACCGCCGTCAGATGATGGATTCCTCCAAGTTGCATGGGCGAAAACTGTCCACAAATCCGCTTTCGTCCAGATGCCCGGCGCCCCTCGTTCCATTCCCGTCACACGTCGGCCGCCCCCTTCGCTCGATCCTGCGCGGCCCCGTGATCGAGGCCTTCACCTGTCGCCCCGGCGGCTGGCAAGACTCCTGCTAAACCCACCCGACTCGCTCCCGCACTCCCCTCGTGTCCATCATCAGCTCCAGCTACGAAACCGGCAACTTTTACGACGAAACTGTGGCCCCCGGCGGCGAAATCCGGCCGCATTACCGGCGCCTGACCGAGCGGCTCAGCTCGCTCCCCGTCTCCGAGTTCAACCAGCGCCGCGCGGCCGTCGACACCGCGTTTCTCAGCCGCGGTGTCACGTTCACCGTTTACGGCGACAATGAAGGCACCGAACGCATTTTCCCGTTCGACCTCATCCCGCGCATCATTCCGTCCGACGAGTGGGCGCACATCGAGGCCGGGCTCGTGCAACGCATCACGGCGCTGAATCTTTTTCTCCACGACATCTATCACGAGCAGAGGATTCTACGCGAGGGCCTCGTGCCGGCCGCACTCGTCCTGGGCGCGCGCAACTTCCGCCGCGAGCTGATGAACTTCAACGCGCCGGGCGGCATCTATGTGCACATCTGCGGCACCGACCTGATTCGCGATCACGAGGGCCGCTACCTCGTCCTCGAGGACAACCTTCGCTGCCCGTCCGGTGCGTCCTACATGATCGAGAACCGCGTCGCGATGCGCCGCGCGTTTCCCAATCTGTTTCAAAGCTATCGCGTCCGCCCGGTCGAGGGCTACGCCGACGCGCTCCTGCAATCGCTGCTCCACGTCGCGCCCGCGCGCCGCGCACGGCCCAACGTCGTGCTGCTCACGCCCGGCGTCTATAACAGCGCGTATTTCGAGCACACCTTTCTCGCGCGGCAGATGGGCATTCCGATCGTCGAGGGCCGCGATCTCCTCGTGCGCGACTCGCGCGTTTTCATGCGCACCACCGCCGGCCTCGTGCAGGTCGACGTGATCTATCGGCGCATCGACGACGATTTCCTCGATCCGCTCGTGTTCCGTTCCGACTCGATGCTCGGCGTGCCCGGCCTCGTCGGCGCCTATCGCGCCGGCCACGTCGCGCTCGCCAACGCCATCGGCACCGGCGTCGCCGACGACAAGGTCATCTACGCCTACGTGCCGAAAATGATCAAATTCTACCTCGGCCAGGACCCTATCCTGCCGAACGTGAACACCTACCTCGCCTCCGAGCCCGCTGACCGGAAATTCATCCTCGAAAACGTTCCGAAGCTCGTGATCAAGGCCGCCAACGAGGCCGGCGGTTACGGCATGCTCATCGGCCCCGCCGCGACGAAGGCCGAGTGCGAGGACTTCCGCGCGAAGGTCGCCGCCAACCCGCGCAATTTCATCGCGCAAGATCCGATCAGCCTCTCGCGCTCGCCGACGTGGTGCGACGGCCAGCTCGAAGGCCGCCACATCGACCTGCGTCCCTATATTCTCTACGGGAAGAAAATCACCGTCACGCCCGGCGGCCTCACCCGTGTGGCGCTGCGCAAGGGCTCGCTCGTCGTCAACTCGTCCCAGGGCGGCGGCTCGAAGGACACCTGGGTGCTGCAGGAAAACGGATGAACGTGAAAAAAGCTCCAAGCACCAACCTCCAAGCTCCAATGAAGCACCAAGCTCCAACCCTCAATCAATTGGCGCTTGGCCCATCTGGTGTTTCACGGGAGCTTGGAGCTTGGATGTTGGAGCCTTAGTCCCTCCATGCCCTCCGCTCCTGCTCCCGTTTCCCGCCCTCAGTCCACCGTGATGCTCTCCCGCGTCGCCCACTCGCTGTATTGGATGAGCCGATACATCGAGCGCGCGGAAAACACCGCCCGGCTGCTCGAGGTGAACCTTCAGTTCCTGCTCGATTTTCAGGCGATCGACGACGACGCGCTCAAGGATCACTGGGGCTCCATCATCGCCAGCTCCGGCTGCGAGGGCCTCTTCGAGCAGCTCTACAAGGTCGCCGACAACCACAGCGTCACCGCCTTCTTCGCCTTCGACCTCCGCAATCCCAGCTCGATCCTCTCCTGTGTCTTCGCCGCCCGCGAAAACGCCCGCATGATCCGCGACCAGATCTCCGTCGAGATGTGGGAGACGCTCAACGAGCTCTACCTCTTTCTCAAGGCCCGCAACACCGCCGAGGTCTGGGCCGACGGACCGCACGAATTTTACCAGCAGATCAAGCGCTCCTCGCATCTCTTCCAGGGGCTCACCGATTGCACCTACCCCCGCAGCGAGGGCTGGGAGTTCGTGCAATTCGGCAAGTTCATCGAACGCGCCGAGATGACCGCGCGCATCCTCGATGTTAAATACCACATCCTCCTGCCCAGCGCCGCCGACGTGGGTGGCGCGGTCGACACCGCGCAATGGCAGGCTGTCCTCCGCTCCGCCAGCGCGCTCGAAGCCTACCGGCGCTTCTATGTGCAGGAGATTCTTTCGTGGAAGGTCGCCGAGTTTCTCATCTTCTCCGACTCGTTCCCGCGCTCGATCCACTACTGCCTGGCGCAGGTCGACGAACTCCTCCGCCGCATCCTCTGCGAAACCGGCCCGCGCGCCCGCACCGAGGCCGGCCGCACCTCGCGTCGGCTGCTGAGCGCCATGCAATCCCTCACCATCGAGGAAATCATCAAACGCGGTCTCCACGAATTTCTGGTCGACCTCCAGGCCTCCCTCGATCGGATTGGCGACGAGGTCGTGCAAACGACGATGTTCTATCGCGCCGAAGCCGACGTCGACGAACAGCTCCAACAACAACAACAGCAGCAACAGTAACCCGCCGCCCGCTTCTTGCGCTCACCCAGCCGCACCCGTTACGGTGCGGTTTTTCGTTAAGCCAATGCTGCTCCACCTCCTCCACCGCACGACGTTCGCCTACGCCGGCCCGGTGCGCGACAGTTTCAACGAAGTCCGCCTCCACCCCGTCACCGACGCGACGCAGCACTGCCATTCCTTCGACCTGCGGCTCTCGCCCGCCGCCAATGTGCGCGACTACGCCGATTTCTACGGTAACACCGTTCACTATTTCGACATCACCGACCTCCACCACAAACTCGTCATCGAAGCCGTCTCGGTCGTCGAAACCACCCCGCTCGCCCAGCGCGCCGCGATCCCCGTCGTGCCATCCGCCGACCTCGAACGCTCCATCGAACGCGAACTGCTCGGCGAATTCTACAACAGCTCCCGCTACGTCCCCCTCGAGGTCGAACTCTGGCGCGAGGCGCAGGACGCCCTCGCCGATGGCCGCAAGGATGTGTGGTCCGATGTCTGCCAGATGGGCCGCCACGTTTACCGCACGTTCGCCTACAAACCGAAAACCACCGGCGTCGACACCCGCGCCACCGACGCCCTGAAACTCCGCACGGGCGTCTGCCAGGATTTCGCGCATGTTCACCTCGGCCTCTGCCGCAGCCTCGGCATTCCCGCCCGTTACGTCAGCGGTTATTTTTTCAACGACACCCGCCGTCCGCGCGAAATCGAAGCCTCGCACGCCTGGATCGAAGCCTACGTGCCCGGCCACGGTTGGGCCGCCTTCGATCCCACGCACGATCGCGTCGCCGACGAGCGCTATGTGAAGGTCGCCGTCGGCCGCGACTACGCCGACATCCGCCCTGTCAACGGCACCTACCGCGGCGCCCCCACCCGCTCGCTCACCGTGAAGGTCGCCGTCCGCCAGCACCCCGTCCCGGCCGAAGCCGTGTAGCGCGGCGATTCGCTCCGGCGCCGCCGAAAGTTCCCACCGGCTGACGCTCTCACTTCATCAACTCGGCCAGCGGCGCCTTCACCGCCTCCGCCCAGATCTCGTAGCCCTTTTCGCCCGGGTGGAGCTTGTCCGGCATGATGTCGTCGGGAATCGTGCCATCGGGCGCGAGGAACTTGTCGCCGATATCCAGATAGAACACGTGTTCGCCGTCATGCAGTTTCGCGATGATCGGGTTTACCCCGAGCACGGTTTTGCGCAGTCCGTCGTTCGGGTTGCTGCGAGGAAAAATCCCCAGCAACAGGATCTTCGCCGCCGGAAACCGCTGCCGCAATTCGAGCACCACCGCGCCCACGCCTTCGGCGATCTCCGCGGACGAACAATACGACCCATTGTTGGTTCCGATCATCAGCATGATCGCCTTCGGACTGAATCCCTCGCCCTCGCCGTGACGCAGCCGATACAGCACGCCCTGCGTCGAGTCGCCGGCGATGCCGAAATTCGCGACTTTCATCCCGCCGAAATACCGGTCGAACACCGCCTTCCCCGCCGACGGCGGATTCACCACGCCGGGCGCGCCGGCGTTGCGCCAGAAATCGGTGATCGAATCGCCGAGGAACAACAGGTCGATGTCGCCCTTCTGCGCAATCGCGACATTGGCCGCATGCTTCGCGCGAAACCCCGCGAACAGGTTCGGCACCACCGCCGGATTCACCCGCGGCGGACGCACGTCGATGAGTTCGGGATACTTCGCGAGAATCGTTTTAGTCGTCGCGTCGGCCTGGGCCAGGAATCGCTCCAGGCTCCGCTCCGCCACCGCAATCTCCTCCGCCGTCGGCCGCGCGATCGCCACGGCTGGCGGCACCGGCGCGGACACGTCGCCGGTCGCGGCGCGCCCCGAACCGGCGCCCACAAGAACCAAACCCAGAAGCGAAACGGCCAGCGGCCGGCGGAAAAGTGACGAGGTGAACATGATGCTGTTGTCCAAACGCGCCTACGCCGAAGCAACCCCAAAGCACAACCGCATGACCGCGATCGACGCCGCGACCGAAATGAGACATTTGCGGGATATACGCGACATCCCTCCCACCACCTGCCTCCTTCCTCCTCACGCCCCAGCCCTCCACGCCCCTTCCATCGACCTGCCCATGAACACCCGCGACACCACGCTCACCCTCGCCGTCTTCCTCGATCTCGAAAACATCGCGATCGGCGCACGCGAGGCGCACTTCCCGCCCTTCGACATCGGCAAGGCCCTCGAACGCCTGCTCCTCAAGGGCAACATCGTCGTCAAAAAAGCCTACTGCGACTTCGAGCGCTTCGCCGACTTCAAGCGCCCGCTCCACGAGGCCGCGTTCGAACTGATCGAAATCCCCCACGTGCGCCACTCAGGCAAGAACTCCGCCGATATCCGCATGGTCGTCGACGCCCTCGACCTCTGCTACACCAACGCCCACGTCGACGCTTTTGCCATCGTCAGCGGCGACTCCGACTTTTCCCCTCTCGTCAGCAAACTCCGCGAGAACGCCAAGACCGTCATCGGCCTCGGCGTGAAAAACTCCACGTCCGATCTCTTCATTTCGAACTGCGACGAGTTCATCTACTACGACGACCTCGTCCGCGCCGCGACGCCCCGGGTGCGCACCCGCACGCGCACCTCCGCCTCGCCCGCGAAAGTCGCCGACGAGGCCCCGAAGGGTCCCGATCCCACCAAGGCGATCGACCTCGTCGTGGCCACCGTGCGCGCCCTCACCGACGAACGCGGCGCCGACGAAAGCATCTGGGCCTCGATGGTGAAGCAGGCGATCAAGCGGCGAAACCCGGGCTTCAACGAGCGCGCCTACGGCTTCAGCGCGTTCACCGACCTCCTGCGCGAAGCCGAGAAGCGCCACCACATCGCCCTCGAGGAAAAATCCGGCAACTGCCAGGTAAGCATCGTCGAGTAACTCCCCCCCGCACCCGCTCCCGCACCGCTCCGCACCGCTCTGCGGCCCCCCGCCTCCTGACCCCCAACCCAATTGTCATATAATGTATGACAATCTCATCGCCTTCCCCTGCCGTCAGCCCCCCGCAAATCCGCCGCCCTCCGGGCGCAACGCCACTTGTCATCTATTGGATGACAAACTCTCCGCTGCCCTTGGCGCAGGAATTTTCCGTTGCGCGCTCAGGGTAGCCAAACCCCGTCGCTCCAGCGGTGCCTCCTTCGCCCGTTGTCATATAATGTATGACAATGTCGGGTTTGCCCCCTCCGCGCACCGCGCGGCACGCGGCGAGCACCCGCCATTTCAGCGCGCCGCGCTCTCCGGCTTGAACGGCGGCGCCCACGCGTTCACCCCGCGCACGTTCACCTTGCGCCGGTAAACCCGCTCGTTGCACGTCGCAAAAATCGTGTCGAGGTTCTCGCCCACAAACGCCAGATTCGTGATCTTCCCGTTCGGCGTCGGGACGATCGCCTGCACCCGGCCCTGTGTATCACAAATCTGGATGCCGAGCCGCGTCGTCACATAGAGCCGGCCTTCGCGGTCGAACTTCAAGCCGTCGGTAAACGCCTCATCGTCGCCGTCGCCGACGTGCAGCCAGCAAAAGCGCTGCTTGTGCGCGAGTGTGCCGTCCGCCTGGATCTGGTAACTGTAAACCCAGTGCGAGCGGTAGTCCGCGACGTAGAGCCACGCCTGGTCGGGCGACAACGCGATGCCGTTCGGCGAACGCAGCCCGGAATCGACGATCTGCTTCGTCCCATCCGGCCGCACCAGCCACACGTGATTCTCGTTCGCGCCGGGATTCGTCACGTAGATATTTCCGTTGTGCGCGACCACGAGGTCGTTCGCCGAAAATCCCTCCGCCACGACGGTGCTGTTTCCCGCCGCATCGTAGGCGACGATCCGCTTCGCGCCGCTGGCCGCCGCATACAACCGCCCATCCGGGCCAAACGCCTGCCCGTTCGCGCGATTCGTTCCCTCGGCGAACACCGCCGGCTTTCCGTCTGCATCGAGCTTGTAGGATTTGCTCGCGGGGATGTCCGTGAAAAACACCTCGCCGTGCGCATTGATCGCCGGTCCCTCGCTGATCCCGTAGCCTTCGCCAACCAGCTCCCACTCCTCGCCGGGCACCAAAATCGCCGCGAGCATCGGATTCTTGGTCGGCGCGCCTCTCACCGGCTCCGGCCAGCCGCGCCAGAGGAAGCGCATCGCATCGGGAAACACCGCCGCCGCCTGCTCCCCGTTGTGCCCGCCCGTGCCCCACGCATGCGCGACGTCGTAACCGCTGAACGCGAGCGCGCGCTCCAGCGTCTGATTCGCCATCCACCAATCGCCAAACGCGTTGTTCAAATCGCCCGAGCCGTCCTGGAGAAAAATCCGCAGCGGCTTCGGCTCATACTTGCGCACGAGCGTGAGATAATTGTGCCCCCCGCGCAGCCCCGTGTAGGTGCCGATGCTGCTGAACACCCGAGTGAACGCCCCGGGCCGCTCCCACGCCGCGGTAAACGCCGCGATCGCTCCGCTGCTCGCGCCGCCGATCGCCCGGTCACGGCCCGCCGGCGACAGCCGGATCGGGCGGCCGTCCGCCGTCGTCCTTGTTTCCACGTCGGGCAGCAGTTCCTCCGTCAGGAACCGCACATACGCGTCGCCCAGACCGTCGTATTCAAAACTTCGATTCACCCGGTCGATCGCGGCCGCCCCCTCGCGCGCCGGCACGACGCCGGGCCGCACGAACACGCCGATCGTCACGGGCATCTCGCCCTGCGCGATCAGGTTGTCGAAGACCGTCGGCGCGTTGAACTGCACGCCGTCCTGATTGACGTAAACGCACGCGGGAGTCGCCGGATCGTATTGCCGCGGCACAGACAACGTCACCTGGCGCACCGTGCCGGGGAATAGCTTCGAGGCGGCAAACTCGTATTCGATCAGCTCGCCTTGGGGCACGCCCGGCTGCACCTGCGAATCGGGCCCGGGCGGATAGCGCTCTGCGGATCGAGCCGGAAGCCCGGCGGCCATCGTCAAAATCAGGAGCCAGCGCAACGAAGTCTTCATGGGGCAACTGCGAGTAGGGCGGGCTTCAGCCCGCCTTCGAGTCCAAAAACCGCCCGCGCCGCTTCCGCGCCGCCGTCCGCCCGACGCGTGCGCCTGGCCTCAGTTTTCCTTCGCGCGTTTCTGCAGCGCCGCCCGGGTCACGCCCAGGAGCTTCGCCGCCTTCGCGGCATCGCCGGCCTCGGCCGCGCGCGCCCGCACGATCAACTCGCGTTCGCCGCGCGCCAGCAGCGGGTCCTCGCCCTCGCGGCCCAGTTCGAACCCCAGATCGAGTGGCTGTGCAAATGTCGCGGCCGGCGCCACGGCTCCGCCCGCCGGCGCGGGCGCCGCTCCGGGCTCCGTCGCCGCGGGGATCGGAAACGGCGCCACACTCGCCAGCCGCGACGACGGGGCGGCTTCGCCGGTCGACCCACC
>JAEYYL010000018.1 GCA_023430825.1 Verrucomicrobiota bacterium
CGCGTCCGCCAAAAGACTTCCTCGCGACCGCAGGGCGGGTTACAAACCCGCCCTACCTTCCTTGCCCGATCCCGCCTCCACCTTTCTCGGTCTGTCCGCGCCGCTCTGGCAATCGCTCGGCCTCACCCTGAAACTCGCCGCGATCACCACGCTCGTCCTCGGCGTGCTCGGGCTCCCGCTCGCGCATTGGCTCAACACCTCGCGCCGCCGTTTCGCGCCGATCATCGAGACGCTCGTCACGCTGCCGATCGTGCTGCCGCCGACCGTCATCGGCTTTTATTTGCTCACCGCGTTTTCCCCGCAACGCCCGCCCGGCAGTTGGTGGTCGTCTGCCGTCGGCACGCCGCTCGCCTTCTCCTTCACCGGCCTCGTCATCGCCTCGGTGTTCTACTCGCTGCCTTTCGCCGTGCAGCCGTTTCAAGCCGCGCTGCGCGGCGTCCCGCGCGAACTCCTCGACGCCGGCACCGCTCTCGGCGCCACGCCGCGCCGCGTCTGGCTGCGCGTTCATCTGCCGCTCGCCTGGCGCGGCATCGCGGCCGGCCTCACGCTCGGTTTCGCGCACACGCTCGGCGAATTCGGCGTCGTGCTCATGATCGGCGGCTCCATCCCCGGCGTCACCCGCGTCGCCAGCATCGCGCTCTATGACGAGGTCCAAAAACTCAACTACGCCGAAGCCCACGCCTTCGCCGCCGTGCTGCTCGTCGTGTCCTTCGCCTTGCTCCTGATCGTCACCCTCCTCCAACGCCGCCAGCGCCGCTGACCTCGTAGCGGCAGGCCTCCGTGCCGGCCTGCTTTGCCCGCGACCTGCGTCGCCCCCCTTGACGACTTCGGCATAATACCCGCTTCTCCCGTCACCGCTCTCGCACGACGCCCGCCGCATGTTCGCCCCCGCCACCCACGCCGACGCTCCGTCGCCCTTCCGCCGCTTCATCGCGGCGCTCGGCGTCGCGCTCGTGTTGCTGCTCGGCGTGGCCGCGGTCAACCCCGTCGTCCACGCTCACCTGCACGAAGCCGACCACGCGGGCCACGACGGTGCGCCCGCGGCCTCGCCGCACGTCTGCGCCGTCGAGCTCTTCGCGAGCGGCATCGCCTTCGCCCTCGCGGCGACCGCCGTCGCCTCCCCGCGCCTGGCGTGGCATGAACGCCCGCCCGTCGCCCTCGCCGAACTTTATCTCACCCCGCCGCGCTACCTTCGCCAGCCGGAGCGCGGCCCTCCGGTCTGAACGTAGGGCGGGCTTCAGCCCGCCCTGGCTCGCCGCCGTTCGCGCACCTTCGTCGCGCCAACTCCGCGTCACGTCACCGCATCACGCCTCCGTCGGCGGATGCGCCATCCCCCCCGCGCACGCTCCCGTGCGCCGGCTCACGTTCGTTCAACCAGACCTGCCATGCTCCCTTTCCGCACCGCTTCGCTCTTCGTTCTCACCGCCGCGCTCGCCGCCGCCCAAACGCCCGCCGCCCCGCCCGGCCGTCACGCGCACGACGAACCCGTTCAACTCGAAAACGTCCTCGTCAGCGCCTCGCCCTACGCCCGCCACCAGGCCGATCTCGCCCAACCCACCAGCGTGCTCGCCGGACGCGAGTTGCTCCTCAACCAGTCCAACTCGCTCGGCGAACTCCTCTCCGGCCAGCCCGGCGTGAGCTCCACCTACTTCGGCCCCGGCGCCAGCCGCCCCGTCATCCGCGGGCTCGGCGGCGATCGCATCCGCCTGCTCAACAGCGGCGTCGGCGCGATCGACGCCTCGGTCGTCAGTCCCGATCACGCCGTCTCGCTCGACCCGCTCCTCATCGAACGCGTCGAGGTCGTCCGCGGTCCCGCCACCCTCCTTCACGGCGGCAACGCCGTCGGCGGCGTCGTCAACGTAATCGATCACCGGATACACACCACGCGCCCCGGCGAGGCTTTCAACGCCCGCATCGAAGCCCGCGCCGCCTCCGGCAACGACGAACGCAGCGGCGGCGCCGTGTTCGAGGGCGGCCAAGGCGCGTTCGCCTGGCACGTCGACGCCTACCGCCGCACCGCCGGCGACGTCGAAATCCCCGGCTTCGCCGAAAGCGCACGACGCCGCGCCGCGGATGCCGCCGAGGCCGCCGAACACGGCGAAGAACCACCCGAAGAAATCGCCGGCCACATCCCCAACACCGCCCTCGTCGCCGATGGCGGCGCCGCCGGGTTCAGCCTCATCGGTCCACGCGGCTACATCGGCTTCGCCTACAGCGGCCACAACACTCGCTACGGCGTCCCCGCCGGCGCGCACGAACACGCGCCCGGCGAAGGCCACGACCACGAGGGCGAAGACCACGATCACGACAGCGATGATCACGGCGACGACCCACCCGCCGAAGACCACGCCGTCCGCATCGATCTCCGCCAGCGCCGCCTCGACGTGCAGGGCGCCTACACGCAGCCGTTCGGCATTTTCAACGAAGCCCGCTTCAAGTTCGGCACCGCCCGCTACCGTCACGTCGAGCTCGAGGGCGACGAAATCGGCACCGTGTTTCGCAATCGCGGCCACGACGCCCGCGTCGAACTGCTCCACGGCCCGCTCGGCGCCTTCACCGGCGCGCTCGGCTGGCAAGGCGGCCGCAGCGACTTCGAAGCCGTCGGCGACGAAGCCTTCCTCCCGCCGTCACGCACCGCGACGAATGCGCTCTTCGTTTTCGAGGAGGGCGATTTCAAACCCCTCGCCTGGCAGCTCGGCGCGCGCTTCGAGCAGCAGGACATCGATCTCCGCGACGGCTCCGGCGTCTCGCGCGATCACGACGCTGTCAGCGCCTCCACCGGTCTCGTCTGGACACTCGACGACACCTGGACCCTCGGAGCCTCGCTCGCCCACACCGAGCGCGCGCCCAACGCCCAGGAACTCTTCGCCGACGGTGCGCACGTCGGCACCGGCGCTTACGAAATCGGCGACGCTTCGCTCGCCCGCGAAAAGTCCCTCGCCGCCGATCTCACGCTGCGCAAGCGCCTCGGCTTCGTCACCGGCTCGCTCACCGTCTTCGCGAATCGTTTCGACGGATACATCTACGAGCAGCCAACCGGTTTCGTCGCCGTCGCCCACGACGATCACTTCCACCTCGTGCCCGCCGACGACGAGGAAGCAGAGCACGGCGGCCTGCCCGTGTATCGCTTTGTCCAGCACGACGCCGAATTCCACGGCGCCGAACTCGAGGCGATCTTTCACCTCCACCGCGAGGACCAGCGCCAGCTCGACCTCACCGTCGGCGCCGACGTCGTCCGCGCCCGCAACACCACCGAGCGCACCGACCTGCCGCGCATCACGCCCGCCCGCCTCAAGACCGGCCTCGCGTGGACCAACGGCGCCCTGTCGCTCGGCGGCGAAGTGCAATGGATTGCCCGCCAGCATCGCGTCGCGCCCGGCGAGACGCCCACCGCGGGCTACGCGCTCGTCGGCGCCTACGCGAGCTACCGGATCGCGTGGGATCGCGCCGTCTTCGACATTTTCCTGCGCGGCACGAACCTCACCGACGAAGAAGCGCGCCTGCACACGTCGTTCCTGAAGCACGTCGCCCCGCTCCCCGGCCGCTCCTTCACCCTCGGCGTGCGCACCACCTTCTAAAAAGAGCGTCCGCGCCTACTTTCTGTAGCTTGCGCACTCGCGCGCAACCCGGCGCGGGACCATCCGGCCCCAAACCCATTGTCATATAATAGATGACAAACCGCCGCGCGTGTTACACCACGCCCGGCGGCACGCGCTCGCGCACAGCAGGCGATCGCCACGATGAGCCGGCCTGCCGGGTCGACACGCGCGCCGACTTCGTTTCACTCCAGTCCATGATGTCGCGCGCCCGGTCCGTCGCCCTCGCCCTCTTCCTGTCGATCGGCGTCGCCCCGCCGCTGTCCGCCGCGACCGACGACCAGCCCGCCGCCGCGTCATCGATTTTTGAATACGATCGTTCCGCCGACCTCGCCGTGCAAGCCAGCGAACCCGTGCTCCGCGACGGCGCGTTCATGACCGACGTCAGCTTCGCGGGCGCAAGCGGACGCGTGCGCGCCTACGTTGTTTCGCCCATCGACGCCTCCGCCGGCAGCCGCGCCGGCGTGCTCTATGTTCATTGGCTCGGCACGCCCGTGACGACGAATCGCACGGAATTTCTCAACGAAGCGCTCGCGCTCGCCAGCCAGGGCATCGTATCGGTGCTGGTCGACGCGATGTGGGCCACGCCGAAATGGTATCCCAACCGCGTTCCGGAAAAAGACTACGAAAACTCCGTCGCGCAGGTGATCGATCTGCGCCGCGCCCTCGATCTCCTGCTCGCGCAGCCGGGCGTCGATCCTTCGCGGATCGCTTTCGTCGGCCACGATTTCGGCGCGATGTTTGGCATCGTCATGGGCGCGGTGGACCGCCGGCCTTCGACGTATGTGCTGATGGCCGGCACGCCACGCTTCATCGACTGGATGCTTTTCGCCCGCCAGCCGGAGGACCCGGCCGCGTATCGCGCGCAGATGGCGCCGCTCGATCCGGTGCGTTTCGTCGCGCAGCTCGCGCCGGCGCCCGTGTTTTTCCAGTTCGCCGCCACCGACGAATATGTGTCCGCCGAGGCCGCGGCCCAGTTCTACGCCGCCGCCGGACCGCGCAAGCAAATGGCTACCTACGCCGGCGGCCACGACCTGCAAAACCCCGAAGCCGCCGCCGACCGCATCACCTGGCTCGTCCGCGAACTCGCGCGCAAGTAACGCGCCGTTCGCCGCCCTGCTCGCTCACTTGTCCTTCGATCCGCCGCTCCGGCGTCCGCCGCCACTCTTGCTGCTGTGCAGCAGCATGCCGGCGAACACGCCCACCGCGAACACGCCGAAATAGATGATCGCCGCGGGCGCGTGGATCGGCTTGTTCGCCGTCGTCCCCGCGATCGGAAACTGGAAATCGATCTGGTGCGGGTTGTTCATGCCCACGTAGAGCATCACGAACAACAGCGCGAGAAACGCCACGGACTTGAGGACAGCCTGAAAGCTCATGCGCTCGCATCGTTGGCGGAAAACCCCGCGGTTGGCGAGCGTTTGCCGGCACGTTCGCCGCCGGCCGCGCGACCACTCAACGCACCGATCGCGCGTTCACCGGCTGCGCGTCCATCTCCCAAAACCAGTCGCGATCGCCCCGCGGCTCGCCCACCAGCGACCACTGCACCGCCGCCCGACAATACGCGCGCGACATCTCCGTCAGCCGTCGCACCGGCCGCGAGCAAGCCCGCCAGAACAACCGGCGGTATAACGGCGCAGCCAGCGCGAATGAGCGGCGGGAAGGTGCTTCTTTCATGACGGCCCTCTGACACCGCAAACCTACCGCAGGTGCCCGTTCTCCGACATACGGGTTTATGCGTAGCCCCCACTGGGGCGCCGCCACCATCCGCCGCACCGTTGCGCGATGCCTCAACCGCTTTTCTCGCTCAACTCGTCAAAGGCCACGCCGAGATTCGATCCCAGCCGATTCGGCAGCGGCGTATGGAAGTCGTCGAATCCCGGCAGGTTCTCCAACGTCACGATCTCTTCCTTGGTTTTCCCCGCCGCGATTTCCTTCTCCACGTGCGCCAGCAAGCCGCTCAAGTAATCGCGAAACACCGCGATCTCCGCCGGCCCGCCCGTCACGCCAAATTTCGCCGCCCCGTGTCCGAAAACATAAATCGCGTCGGCCGGATACGCTTTCACCGCCTCCTCCAGCACCGTGATCCAGTGCCGGATGCTCGCCCCGCCCGGCCGGTCGATCACCGGATAAAGCCGGTTGAACATCAGATCGCCCATGTGCACGACATTCGCCTGCTCGAAATGCACGATCACATCGCCCTTGGTGTGCGCCGGCCCAAAATACTGCGCCGTCACCGTTTCGTCACCGAGATCGTGCCGCCACGCCTCCGCGAAGGTGGTGTCGGCAAATACCTGCCGTTCGAGCGTTCCCGCCCGCTCCGCCGCCGCCGCCTGCAGCTTCGGCACATTCTCATGCGCCACGATCGCTTTCGCCGCCGGTTTGAAGATCGGATTCCCACTCGTGTGATCGCCATGATGATGCGTGTTGATCACCACGTCGATCAGCCGGTCGTCCCGCCCGGGCAATCCCGCGAGGCACGCCGCCGCCGTATCCGGAAATTGGGTATCCACCACCGCCAGCGCGTCCTTGTTCGACAGCCAGCCGATCGTTCCCCCGCGCCCCGTGAACAACCCCACGCCGCGCCGCAGCGGCCGAAATTCCGTGATCGGCGGCGCCGGCGGCGCTTTCGGCGCGGACGCATCGGCGGAAAACAACGAGACGCGCGGCATCAGCCCCGCGGACACCAACAGCGACGAGCGCAGCAGAAACTCGCGACGGTTCATGCCGCGCACGTTGACCACCGAACCCGCGCTCGTCCAACGCCGAACGTCGAATTCCGTGTCACCTCCTGTGGCTCGCTCCGTGAGGAGCGGCATGGCCCGACTTCAAAGTTCGAAGTTCAGGGTTCAGCGTTCGACGCTCGACCTCCTCCGCTCGCCCGCGCGCTTTCCATGTAACCATCCCCGATCCGCCCGGTTCTCCCCGATAACCAGCCATGTCCCCCCGCCACCGTGATCGCTCACTCCGCAGAAATTCGTGTCCATTCCCGCCCCTTCGTGGTTGATACGGATCGTCCCGCTCACGCCGTGGAAACCGTCGCCGCTCCCCTCTCCGACCACGACCTGATGCTCGCCGTTCGCGATGGCGAACTCGACGCGCTCGGCGAACTCTTCGAACGCCATCACGGCCCGCTCTACGGCTTCCTCGTGAAACTCACCGGCCAGCGCACCGCCGCCGAGGACATCGCGCAAACCGTTTTCCAACGGATGCTGAAATACCGCCACACCTACCGCGACGAGGGCAGCTTCACCGCCTGGATGTATCACCTCGCCCGCCGCTGCGCCGCCGACCACTTCCGCAAATCCTCCGCCGCCCCCACCGCCGTCGATCCCCACGACCTCGCCGACCGCGCCGACGACCGCCCCAATGCCGGCGACCACGCCATCGCCCGCGACGAAAAAGCCCTCCTTCACGTCGCCTTGGAACGGCTCGATCGCGACGCCCGCGAGGTCCTCCTCCTCAGCCGTTTCCAGGAACTCTCCTTCGCCGAAATCGCCACCATCCTCGAATGCTCCGCCGGCGCCGCCAAGGTTCGCGCCCACCGCGCGCTCAAGGAACTCCGCGATATCTTCCTCACGCTCCAACGCGAAGGCCGCAGCTAAACCCTAAAATTTCTCCGCGCCATGAACTGCACCCAAGCCCAGGACCGCTTCGCCGAACTCCTCGACGGCCGTCTCGCCGAAACGGATACCGCCCGGGTCCGCGCGCATCTCGCCGCTTGTCCCGATTGCCAGCGCGAATACTCCTCGCTCGCCCAGACCCTCGCCGCCCTCGACCAGCTCCCCGCCGTCCGCCCGAGCCCGCGCCTCCGCGCCAATTTCTACGCCGCCCTCGAGGAGGAGAAAAACTCCGCCGCGAGCGTTCGCGCCGCCGTCCAGCGCCGCCAGCACGCCGCCCGCGTTTCGCTCTGGCGCTGGATTCTCGCACCCGCCGGTGCGCTCGCGCTCGCCTTCGGCGCCTTCCACCTCGGCACGCGTTACGCCGCGCCCATCGCCGCGCCGGTCGCGTCCACCGACGCCGAAACAAAACGCGAACTCGCCGAGATGCGCGCCAAACTCGAGTCCATCGACCAGCTCGTCGGCATCTCCCTCCTCCAGCAGCGTTCCACCAGCGAGCGGCTTCAGACCGTCCTCGCCTCGCTCGATCAGAAAAATCCGGATCCGAAAATTCTCTCCAACTTGATCGGCTCGCTCGCCCTCGATCCCAGCGTCAACGTCCGCCTCTCCGCCCTCGACGCCCTTTACCCGCACGCCAACCAGCAACTCGTGCGCGACGGCGTGCTCGCCTCCTTCCCGCGCGAACAGAACCCGCTCGTGAAGGTCGCGATGATCGACTTCCTCGTCGCCGCCCGCGATCGCAACGCCGCGCCCGAACTCGAGAAACTCGCCCGCGATCCCACGATCGACACCGTCATCCGCGACGCCGCCAAGCGCGGCCTCGCCCAACTCTAGACTCCATCCCTTTCCACAACCCAACCGGCTGACACCACGAACGAGAACGTTTGCCCCGGCTTTCGCGCCGGCCTCAGCCCAACCCAAACACAATTCAACTGCGCGCCCACCGCGCCCCTCTCATGAATACCTCCCGTCTGTTTCCTTCCTTCATCCTCGCAGCCTCCATCGCCGCACTGCTCTTCGTCGCCGCCCGCGCCAGCGACGATGCCGCCACCGCGACGTTCTCCGATCCGTCCAAGCCCGGCACGCTCAAGGTCAGCATCGCCAACGGCGACCTTCGCATCCGCGGCGACGACGTCGCCGCCATCACCGTCAAAACCGACCTGCAGCCTCAGCAGACGGGCCGGCGCGGTGACGGCCTCCGCGTCCTCACCTCCTCCTCCAGCTACTCGCTCGTCGAGAAAAACAATGTCGTCACGCTCAGCCACGGTGGCGACGGCTGGCCGAGCACACCCAGCGATTTCGACATCGTCGTGCCACGCAACACCAGCGTCGTCATCTCCAACGCCTTCGGCGGCGACATCCATATCGCAGACGTCACCGGCGATCTCGAGGTCAAAAGCCTCAACGGCGAAGTGAAGCTCGACGCCGTCGCCGGCGGTGTCCTCGTCGAAACCATGAATGGCGAGATCGAAGTCAACGTCAGCACGCTGGTGGAAAACAAGCCTCTCTCCTTCACCTCCATGAACGGCGAGGTCTCGCTCAACATCCCCACCGACGCCAAAGCCAACGTCCGCCTCCGCACGCACAACGGTTCCATCCTCACCGATTTCGACGAAGAGCAACTCGTGACCAAGACCACTTCCCTCAAACACGAGGGCGGCCGCAACCGCGGCCCCGGCGTCGTGGACTCCGAGGAAATCCGCGCCACCGTCCGCGCCGCCGTGCAACTCGGCATGGAAGCCGCGCGCGAAGCGACGCGCGCCGCCCGCGAAGCGATCGATGAAGCCCGCCGCGAAACCGGCCAATCGATCGAGCACGAGGTCGAGGTTCAACACACCGAAAAGATCGATGTCCCCGTCCCGCCCGTGCCTCCGCTCCCGCCGATGACCGGCGGCAAGATCGTCACCGGCACGCTCAACGGCGGCGGCCCCGAGATCCGCATCACCACGATGAACGGCGACGTCACCCTGCGGAAATCCCGGTAAACGTCGCACGCATCTACCTCGCCTCTCCCGAGCGGCGGCCCTCCCCGGCCGCCGCTTTTTTTGCGCCCACACCCGAACTGCAGAACCCAAAACTCCAAACCCAAAACCCCAAACCGCCGCGCGCCAGCGCCGCCCCATAAGGTTTCGACCGACACCTGGTAAGTCGCCCTTCACCAGCAGCCCGCGGGCACATTAAGACTCGCGAATCGGCCCCGCGCCCGGCACAACGTCCGCGTCCACACCGGCCCGTTCTTTCCAGTCCCCTACCCCTATGAAGCTACGTCAATGCTTGAAGTTCGGCGCGGCCGCGGTGGCCGCGTCAGTCTTGCCGGCCCTTCGCGCGAGCGAAGCCGACATCCAAATCCCTGACCTCACTCAGGTCAGTTTCGACGGTCTCGGCGGCACGAGCGGCCTTATGCTCATGTATATCGGCCTCGCCCTCTGCCTGGTCGGCGCGGTGTTCGGATTGGTGCAATACTGGCAGACCAAAGCGCTGCCGGTGCACGCTTCCATGGCTGCCGTTTCCCACACGATTTGGGAAACGTGCAAGACCTACCTGTTCACCCAGGGGAAGTTTCTCGCGATCCTCTGGCTGCTGATCGCGGCGTGCATCTTCTACTATTTCAAGGTGCTTCAACATAACGGGCTCGGGCACGTGCTCGTCATCCTGCTCGCCTCCGTTCTCGGCATTCTAGGCTCCTACGGCGTCGCCTGGTTCGGCATCCGCATCAACACCGTCGCCAACTCCCGCACCGCCTTCTCCGCCCTTCGGGGCAACTCGCTCGCCACCCTCGGCATCCCTCTCCGCTCCGGAATGAGCGTCGGCCTCCTCCTCGTCTGCGTGGAGCTGTTCTTCATGATCTGCATCCTGGTGTTCCTGCCGCGCGACCTCGTCGGCCCGTGCTTCATCGGGTTCGCCATCGGCGAATCGCTCGGCGCCTCCGTCCTGCGCATCTGCGGCGGCATCTTCACCAAGATCGCCGACATCGGCTCCGACCTCATGAAGATCGTCTTCAAGCTCCCCGAGGACGACCCCAAGAACCCCGGCGTCATCGCCGACTGCACCGGCGACAACGCGGGCGATAGCGTCGGGCCCACCGCCGACGGCTTCGAAACCTACGGCGTCACCGGCGTCGCCCTCGTCGCCTTCCTCGCGCTCGCGCTCGCCGCCGATCCCGCCGTCTGCGCCATCCTCATCATCTGGCTCTTCGCCATGCGCGCCCTGATGATCGTCACTTCGTTGCTCTCCTACTTTATCAACGAAGCCTTCAGCAAAGCGAAATACGGCCACCAAAAAGACTTCGATTTCGAAGCGCCGCTCACCCACCTCGTCTGGCTCACGTCCGCCGTCTCCATCGCCATCACGTTTGCCGCGAGTTACTTTCTCCTCGCCGGCCAGACCGGCCTCCACGCCGACCTTTGGTGGGTGCTCTCGATCATCATCAGTTGCGGCACCGTCGCCGGCGCACTCATCCCCGAGTTCACCAAGATTTTCGTCAGCACGAATTCCCGCCACGTGAAGGAGGTCACCAACTGCTCCCGCCACGGCGGCGCCTCGCTCAACATCCTCTCCGGCTTTGTGGCGGGTAACTTCTCCGCCTTCTGGATGGGCCTCGTGATCATGCTGCTGATGTTCACCTCGTATTACTTTTCCCAGAACGCCGGCCTGCTCTCCATCATGCCGACGAAGTTCCTCTTCGCCGCGCCCATCTTCGCCTTCGGCCTGGTCGCCTTCGGCTTCCTCGGCATGGGCCCCGTCACCATCGCCGTCGACAGCTACGGCCCCGTCACCGACAACGCCCAGTCCGTTTACGAGCTCTCGCAGATCGAGTCCCGCCCCAACATCGGCGCAGAAATCGAACGCGACTTCGGCTTCAAGCCCGACTTCGAGAACGCCAAATACCAGCTCGAAAAAGGCGACGGCGCCGGCAACACCTTCAAGGCCACCGCCAAGCCCGTTCTCATCGGCACCGCCGTCGTCGGCGCCACCACCATGGTCTTCGGCATCATCATGCTGCTCGAAAATCTCTTCGGCGACGTCGTCACGAAGCTCTCCATCGTCCAGCCCGAGATCATCCTCGGCCTCATCATGGGCGGCTCCGTCATCTACTGGTTCACCGGCGCCTCCTGCCAGGCCGTCGTCACCGGCGCCTACCGCGCCGTCGTTTACATCAAGGAGAACATGAAGCTCGACGCCACCACCGCCTCCGAAAAGGACAGCAAGGAGGTCGTCCGCATCTGCACGCTCTACGCGCAGAAGGGCATGTGGAACATCTTCATCGTTGTCTTCTGCTTCGCCCTCGCCCTGCCGTTCTTCAACGCGTATTTCTTTATCGGATACCTGATCGGCATCGCCTTCTTCGGCCTCTTCCAGGCCATCTTCATGGCCAACGCCGGCGGCGCCTGGGACAACGCCAAGAAGATCGTCGAGGTCGAGCTCCGCCAGAAGGGCACCGACCTGCACGCCGCCACCGTCGTGGGGGACACCGTGGGCGACCCGTTCAAGGACACCTCCTCCGTCGCGATGAACCCCGTCATCAAGTTCACCACGCTCTTCGGCCTGCTCGCCGTCGAGATCGCGGTCACTATGACCAACGTCACCGCCAAGCACGCCATCGGCGTCACGTTCTTCCTCATCGCGCTGGTGTTCGTGTATCGCAGCTTCTACGGCATGCGCATCCCCGACGAGAAGACGGCGTGATCCGCCTCGGTGTAACCGGGGTCGCCGACCCCGGTTTTCCCCTCTCGAGGCCGCGGCTGACCCCGCGGCCTCTTTTTATTTCCGATTGTAGCGGCGCTCTACGAGCGTCGGCGGACACAGACCGCCGCTACAGTCCATCCGTGAATATCCGTGCAATCCGTGGCCCAAACCC
>JAEYYL010000060.1 GCA_023430825.1 Verrucomicrobiota bacterium
GCTGCATGACCGGCACGTGCGTTTTTCCGGACAAGAGGACGGGTTGTTTGTCGAGGCGGTGCGCGGCTTGACGGGATTGCGGCGCGATCCGGGGGCGGCGGTGAAAAACGCGCAGCGGGCGGGTCAGCCGACGCCGGCGCTCGACACCTGGCCGAAGGCGGTGAGCGGGCTGCTGCATTATGTGCCGGCGTGGGCGGACTGGACGTTGTTCCAGGCGAACAGCGACGGCTTCGAGATTCGCAAGCGCACGAAGGAAGGCTGCACGTGGATCAGCGCGGCGCGCGGTCAGCGCGCGGGCGGCATGGGTTACGTGGGCACGCCGGAGGGCGGCGTGGCGTTTGGGATTCGCAATTTCTGGGAGAGTCATCCGGCGCAGCTCGACATCCGCGGTGCGACGGGCGACGCGGCGGAGGTTACGGCTTGGCTGTGGGCGCCGGATGCGGGCGCGATGGACCTGCGCGGTTATCACGACGGGATGGGGCAGGACACCTACGAGAAGCAGCTCGCGGCGTTGAACATCACCTACGAGGATTACGAGCCGGGCTTTGACCGGCCGGATGGCGTGGCGCGCACGAGCGAGCTTTATCTGTGGGCGCTGGGCGCGACGCCGCGCGGCGAGGAGCTGGCGGCGCTGGCGACGGTGGTGCGCACGCCGCCGGTGGTGACGGCGACGCCGGAGACGCTGCATCGCGCGGGCGTGTTCGGTGGCTTGTGGGCGCCGGTGGACCGCTCGACGCCGGAGCGCGCGGCGATCGAGGACCAGCTCGAGTGGTATTTCGATTTTTACCTGAAGGCGCGCGAGGAGCGGCGCTGGTATGGGTATTGGAATTATGGAGACGTGATGCACAGCTACGATGCGGACCGTCACGAATGGAAATACGACGTGGGCGGTTTCGCGTGGGACAACTCGGAGCTGTCGACCGACATCTGGCTGTGGATGCTTTTCCTGCGGAGCGGGCGGGCGGAGATCTTCCGGTTTGCGGAGGCGATGACGCGGCACACGGGCGAGGTGGACGTGCACCACATCGGGCGTTTCGCGCCGCTCGGCTCACGGCACAACGTGCTGCATTGGGGCTGCAGCGCGAAGCAGCTGCGGATCAGCACGGCGATCAACCGGCGGTATTATTATTACCTGACAGGGGACGAACGTTGCGGCGATTTGATGCGCGAGCAGATCGAGGCGGGGCGGGCGCTGGCGATGATCCAGGCGAACCGCAAGGTGGCGCGCGATCGCGTGACGGCACCCGATCCGAATGCGACGGAGGTTTATGCGGGGTTCGGGACGGACTGGGGTTCGCTGGCGGGCGCGTGGTTGACGGAATGGGAGCGCACGGGCGACGCGAAGATGCGCGACCGGCTGGTGGCCGGGATGCGCGGCATCGCGGCGCAACCGCTGGGATTTTTCACGGGCGGAGCGCGGATGAACCTCGCGACCGGGGCGTTTGCGAAGAGCGAGTTCGATCGGCCGAACGTGTCGCATTTGAGCGCGGTGTTCGGGCTGGTCGAGGTGTGCGCGGAACTCGTGGAGCTGCTGGACGTGCCGGAGTTCACGCAGGCGTGGCTCGACTACTGCGTGTGGTATAACGCGCCGGCGGAGGAGCAGGCGAAGAAGTTCGGTGCGCCGCTGCGCGGGATCAGCCTGCAGCAGGGGCATTCGCGACTGACGGCGTTTGCGGCGAAAGTGAACAACGATCCGGCGCTGGCGCAGCGGGCGTGGACGGAGTTTTACCGCGGCGAAGGCAGCGAAGGCCGCGGCAGTCGCCGGACTTTGGATACGCGGCGGGTGGAAGGGCCGGAGGTGTTGCGACCGGTGGACGAGGCGCCTTGGGTGTCGACGAACGGCTCGGCGCAATGGGGGCTCGCGGCGATGCAGTGTCTGGCGCTCGCGGGCGAGGCGATGCCGCGCGCGTGAGGGGCGGACGGGGCGAGCCCAAACGGTCACCCGGGAATTACGCGGATAGGCGCGAATAGGGATCAGTCCGCGGACGGGCGCGGAGAGGAGCGACGCGGGATGGGAAAAGCGAGGCCGCGCGCAACGGGCGCCCAGGTGGGTTGCCATTTACGGCGCGCGCGGTCGGGCGTTTGTCATACATTATATGACAAACGCATCAGGCGCGTCGGGAGAAAAATACGCGCGGGAAGAAGGCGGTCCGCGCTCGAGCGGATGCGGGTAACGTGAACGAAAGGGTCGGGAGAATGTCATACATTATATGACATTCTCCCGAGCGGCGCTCAGTCCCACTCGAGGACGAGGAGGGAGACGGCTTGGCGGGGGAGGGGGAAACGGAGGGTGGCGGTGCCGTGGGCGAGGGCGACGGTGGCGGGCGCGTCGGAGAGGGTCGCGAGTTCGCCGGCTTTCTGAAGCGCGGCGTATTGCTCCTTGTTGGGCGCGATCGGGGCGCCCAGGCGTTTCCACTCGGCGAAGGCATTGCTGTGGTGCGCGTCGATGCGGTAGTGCGTGACGCGCGCGGAATGGGCGGCGGCGGGGAGGCCGTTGAGCGTGAAATCGACGGCGGCGTCGGGGCCGGCGATGTCGTCGTCGTGATAATGCCAGAGCATGACGGTGGCGCGTCGCTCGTCGCGGCTGGCGAGGGCGGCGACATCGGGGGCGCCGCGGACGCCGGATTTGAGGATGGTCTCGAGCGGCGTGGCGGAGGTGCTGTCGGCGACGATGCGCTCGGCGCCCATGCGGGAGAAGAGGCGGAAGACGTTGAGCACGGGAGCGGCGAGGCCGTTGGTGGAGAGCACGCGCTGGCCGGCGAAGTAGGGCTGGTCCTCGAACTCGAAGGCCCAGGTGAGCGCGCCCTCGAAGTTGACGCCGTGGCGGGCGGCGAGGTCGTGTTTGCGGGCGAAGCTAGCGGCGGTGTAGCTCGAATAGACGGTGCCGCTGCGGTAGGAAAACGCGTCGCCCTGGCAGGCGGCGCAGCCTTCGGGGTCGGATTCGCCGAGGACGATGGGGGTGTCCTTGAGTTCCGGATACGAGGCGACGATGGCGAAGCCCTCGTCGATGGTGCGGAGCTGGTTGGCGATGCCCATGCGCACGTGTCCGTCGAGATAGACGGGCGAGCCCTTGGCGTGGAAGGCGACGAAGTCGAGCGGCGTGCCGGTTTCGCCGGTGGCGTGGTTGGTGCCGCGGAGGCAGTGTTCGATGAAGTCGCGCAGGAGCTGGCCGCCGTGACCGGCGAAGTCGGGGCCGCCGACGCGCGCGGTGGGGAGGGCGCGGCGGACGGCGGCGATGGCGTAGTCGTGGAGTTTGCGGAACTCCTCGGGTGTGCCGCTCCAGTAGCCGATGTTGGCCTCGTTCCACGTCTGCCAATACCAGCGCTCGACCTCGGCGGCGCCGTATTTTTCGACGCAATGCTTCGCCCATTGATAGACGAGTTCGCCCCACTTTTCGTAGTCTTTGGGCGGATACGTCCAGCCGGTGAAGATCTCGGTGTAGTGCAGGCCGGCGCGCCACTCGTGCTGGTAGGGCTCGGGTTGGGTCGAGAGCGCCTGCGGCATGAAGCCGATCTGGACGTAGGGACGGACGCCGCGGGCGAGGCCGGTGTCGAAGATGCGGTCGACGATGGTCCAGTCGTAGATGGGATTGCCGGCGGCGTCCTCGGTGTAGGCGTTGGTGCTGCCCCACTTGTGGGCGGGCGTGCCGTCGCCGGTGGTGAGGAGGTTGTGGGTGCGGAAATACACCTCGCCGGGCTTGAGCTGGCCGAGTTCGCCGAGGAGGCGGCGGCCGTCCTTCATGTGCGTGTAGTTGGGTTCATCGGCGCCGAAGAAACGCCAGATGGGTTTGAGCGGGCCGAGCGATTGGGCGGCGTCGACGGTGATCGTGACCGGGAAGGGCGCAGGGTCGGCGGCGAGGGCGGATGGCCCGACGAACAGGGCGAGGAGGGCGAGGAGACGGGCGAGGGGGAATGGGAAGTGTTTCATGGGGTAGAGGGGTGATGTGTTTCCCAGACTTGTTTTTACAGGAGGGCGCAGAGGGAGCAGAGGGGAAGTCCGGTGTCGGGTGGCTCTCTCTGCGGCCTCTGCGTCCTCCTGTAAAATGGATGGAATAGGCGCGCGGCGCGGGTGGAGGTCGGACGTTACTTCGGGGAGAGGCGAAAGAGGCCGGCGCCGTGGAAGGGGATTTCAGGGGCGAAGGTTTCAGTGAAGCGGCCGAGGTCGCGATGGGTCCAGAGATCGCGGACGGCCACGGCGCTCGTGAAGCCGAGATCGGCCAGCGCGACGGGGACGGGCATGGTGCGGGACGCGGCTTCGTCGTCGGCGGTGGCGACGACGACGAGAAAACGCGCGGGGCCGGGTTCGCGTCCGCCGGCGTGCGATTCGACGACGCCTTGAGCGCGGAAACGGACAACGCCAGGCGGCAAGGTGAACTCGATGCGCGCGGGGATCTGGGCGGCGATACCGAGGGATTTGCCCGCGGCGTCTTTTTTTACGGCGGTGCTGTCCCAAGTGGCGTCGGCGTGGGTCCACTCGTGCTCGGTGAGCGGGCGCTCGGTGCCGTCGGCGAAGACGAGGCGCGGTTCGCGCCAGAGGATGCGGTT
>JAEYYL010000122.1 GCA_023430825.1 Verrucomicrobiota bacterium
AACACGCGCGCCAACGCGGCGATCGCGCGCACGGCGCCGTCCCACACGCAGCGGTCGAACCAGTCGGCGACAATGGCGAACGCCGCAATCAGGCGCCCGACTGTCGCCGCGTAAAGTTCATCGAATCCGAGCCGGTTCGCGAGCGCGGCGAACGCGCCGGGCGCCGCGGCTTGCAGCGGATCGCGCGCGTCGGCGCGCGCGCGAAGTTTGCGGCCGTAAATCCACCAGCCGAGTCCGAGGCCGGCGCCGACGAGCACGATGGAGAGAATCATCAGGCCCGCGCCTTCAAAGATCGGATGGCCGCGCACCTCCGTTTGGCCGAGCAGGTTCGCCTGCAACCACGGCCAGACCGGCGTGCCGAGGAAACCGAGCGCGACCGCGCACACCGCGAGGAGCACGAGCGGGACCGTCATCACCGCGGAGTTCTCGTGCGCGTGATCGGCGGCGCCGGAACGGGGTTTGCCGAAGAACACTTCGGCGACGAGCCGCGTCATGTAGAACGCCGTGAGCACGACGGCCGTGAGCCCCATCGCGAGCGGCAGATGCGAGACCGGCCACGCATGCGCGGCGTGCAGGATCGCTTCCTTGCTCCAGAAACCCGAGAAGAGAAACGGCACGCCGGCGAGCGCCATCATGCCGACAGCGAAGGTCGCGAACGTCACCTTCATCTTCGGCGCGAGTCCACCGAGCCGGCGGATGTCCTGTTCGTGATGCGCCGCGTGGATCACCGAGCCGGCGCCGAGGAAGAGCAGCGCCTTGAAAAACGCGTGCGTGAGCAGATGGAAAATCGCAGCGACCCACGAGCCGACGCCGATCGCGAGCATCATGTAGCCGAGTTGGGAGACGGTGGAGAACGCGAGCACGCGCTTGAGGTCGTTTTGCGCGACGGCGATGCACGCGCCCAGCAACGCCGTGATCGCGCCGATGAAGGCCACGACGGTGAGAGCGTGAAGCGGGATCTCATTATGAAACGGGATCTGGTCTGCGGCCATCAGTGGATAAATGCGCGCGATCAGAAACACGCCGGCGGCTACCATGGTCGCGGCGTGGATCAGCGCCGAGACGGGCGTCGGGCCCTCCATCGCATCGGGCAGCCAGACGTGCAGGGGAAACTGGCCCGATTTGCCCACCGCGCCGCAGAAGATCAGCAGTCCGATGGCGGTCGAAACCGCGAGTCCGCCAACGGTGAACTGAGTGGCCATCGAACTGAGGGCGCCCATTTCGAGCACGCCGTTGCCGCCGTCGAAGAACAACAGCGAGCCGGTGGCGTCGTAGAGCCAGATCATGCCCAGGAGAAAACCGAGATCGCCGATGCGCGTGGTGATGAAGGCCTTTTTCGCGGCGGCCGCAGCCTCGGGTTTGTGAAACCAGAAACCGATCAGCAAATACGATGCGACGCCGACGAGCTCCCACGAGACGAAGAGTAGCAGGAGACTGTTCGAGACGACGATGCCGAGCATCGCGGCGGCGAACAGGCTCAGGAAGCAGAAGAAGCGCGTGAAGTTCGCGTCGTCCTTCATGTAGCCGAGGCTGAAGATGAAGATCAGCGTGCTGACGAATGTGACCATCACGCACATGAACGCCGTGAGCGGATCGAGCAGCCAGCCGAGTCGCACAAGGTCCGTGCCGGCGTCGAACCAGGTGAAGTTGAAATGCTGATGCGCCGCGGGATCGGCGAGCGCGCCCGCGAGCGCGAAACACGACAGCACGAAGGCGCCCGCCATCGCGGTGATCGCGGCGCCCGCCGCCAGTCGGCGTCCCGCGCGCGGCGTAAGCGCACCGATCGCCGCCGCCAGCAACGGGAGCGCGGGGATGAGCCAGAGATGTTGGACCGGAAGGTTCATCGGGGCGGCGGCGAAAGCGGCGGGAAAAGCTCCAAGGACCAAGCTCCAAGCTCCAGAGAAGCACCAAACCTCAAAGGAGGCGCGGGCCGGAATTGGAGATTGGACGGTTGAAGTTTCACTGGAGCTTGGAGGTTGGTGCTTGGAGCTTCAGCCTTTGAGGCTGTTCGCTTCCTGCAGCCGGATATTCCGCCGGTGTCGGTAAATCGCGATGATCAGCGCGAGGCCGACCGCGGCTTCGGCGGCGGCTACCGCGATCGCGAAGAGCACGAAGATCACGCCGCTCGCCGGCGCGGCCGAGGGGCCGAACCGCCAGAATGCGATGAAGTTCAAGTTCGCAGCGTTCAGCATCAGCTCGATGCCGAGCAGCACCAGGATCGTGTTGCTGCGCGCCAGCGCGGCGGTCAGGCCGATGGCGAAGAGCGCGCTCGAAATCAGCAGGCAAACGTGGAGCGTCGTCATGGCGCAAGGTCCTCCCGGGCGGAAGCCGTAGCCCGGTCAATCTGACCGGGTTCGTCGCGTTCAGACGCGGTCAGGTTGACCGCGCTACCATCGGACGCCGCGATGATCGTGGCGCCGATCAGGGCGACGGTGAGGATCACGCCGACCACGAGCAGCGACGCGACATGCGGGCCCATGAGTTGAAAGCCGAGCTGGCGGACTTCGATTTGCGGCGCGCGGCCGGCGTGGGTTGCGAACGTCGTGTTGGAGGCCGCATACGCCAGCACCGTGAAAACCGCGGCGCCGGCGAGAATCGCGAGAGCGGCGCGCCGACGCGACGCGGGGGCGGCGAGCGGATCGTCGAGCGTGCGACGCGTCAGCAGCACCGCGAAGAGCACGATCATCGAAACGGCGCCGATGTAGATGAGCGCCTGGCCGAAAGCGACGAACTCGGCGCCGGCCCAGAGATAAAAACAGGCGACCCCGGCCCAGGTGAAGATCAGCAGCAGCGCGCTGTGGATCAGATTGCGCCGCGACATCGCCAGCACGGCGCTGGCGAGCATGACGGCGGCAATGACGGCGAGCGCGATCATGGGAAAATGACCAAGGACCAACGACCAATGACTACGGACAGAACCCACGATCCCGTCCGCCCGCGGATGGGTCTCGTCGACGAAACGTGGTCATTCGTCCTTTTCATCAGGCGTATTTGTAGGTGCGCGGCGCGAGGCCGGCGCCCAGCCGGCGGCCGAGCGAGACGAAGGGGAGCACGACCAGGGCGATCGCGATGAGCCAGCGGACGACCTGCATCGGCGGCGTCCAGTGCGCGGTGGACGCCCAGAACGCGGCATTGAGCAGGTTGACCAGCGCGAGCGGGACGAGAAATTTCCACGAGAGCCGCGTGAGTTGGTCGATGCGCAGGCGCAGCAGCGTGCCGCGAATCCAGATCAGCAGGAGCACGAGCGCGATCAGTTTCAGGCCGAACCACGCATACGACGGGATGAACTCGAGCACCGCGAACGGCGCCTGCCAGCCGCCGAGGAAAAGCGTGACGCCGAGGCCGCAGAGCGCGGTCATGCCGAAATACTCGGCCATGAAGAAGAGTGCGTATTTGAAGCCCGAATACTCCGTGAGGTGGCCGGCGATGAGTTCGCTTTCGGCTTCGGGAAGGTCGAACGGCGAGCGGTTCGTTTCCGCGAGCGCGGCGATGATAAAGATCAAGAAGCCCAGCGCGCCCCACGGCGTGAACACGTTCCAGTGCGGCAGCACGCCCCAGGACCAGCCGCCCTGCGCGAGCACGATGTTCTGCGTCGAGAGCGTGCCGGACAGCATGATAACGGGCACGACCGTGAGCAGCAGCGGCAGCTCGTAGCTGATGAGCTGCGCGAGCGCGCGCATCGCAGCGAGGAGCGAGTATTTGTTCCGGCTGGCCCAGCCGGCCATGAAGATCGCGAGCTCGGTGGCGGAGCCGGCGGCAAAGAAATAGAGCACGGCCGCGTCGAGCTCGACCGGGATGATTTCGCGGCCGAAGGGCAGCACGGCGAACGTCATCAATGCGAACGTGCACACGACGACCGGCGCGAGAAAGTGGAGCAGCTTGTCGGCGTTGGCGGGAACGATGTCTTCCTTCGTCAGCGCCTTGACGGCGTCGGCGAACGGTTGCGTGAGGCCGAAGAGCCGTGGGCCTTTGCCGCCCATGAAGGGCAGGCCGGCGCGATTGGGGCCGAGGCGGTTTTGCAGCCGGCCGAGGAGTTTGCGTTCGGCCACGGTGAGGAACGCGAAGAACAGGCCGAAGACCGCGAGGATCGCGACGATCGAGACGAGGTGATGGACGAGCCATTGCAGCGCGTCGGGAAACAGCGCGACGAACCAGTCGCGCGCGGCGAGCGGCGCGTGTTCGAGATACGAAGTCGCTGCGATCGGGAGGTAGGAGCCTGCTTGCAGGCGATTGAGCGCGTCGAACACGGGTGTGGCGTCCAAATCGCCTGCAAGCAGGCTCCTACAGGAAGACAACAGCGCTGCGCTCATGCGGCGGGCGGGGGCTGCTTCGGAGCTTCCGCGCTCGGCGCTTCAGCAGGTTTCGGCGGGGTGACGGCCGGCGTAGCCCGGTCAACCTGACCGGGCTGGCTTGGCGCGGTCAGATTGACCGCGCTACGGGCGGCGGCCGCTTTGGCGGCAGCAGCCGCGGCGGCGGCTTTCGCTTTTTCTTCGGCCGCTTTGCGCTCGGCGGCGAGACGCGCGTCGACCTCGGCGGCTTCGGTCGGGCGAATCTCGTGAAAGTAACTATTGGGCTTCGCGAGCTGCTCACGCTTGAGCAGCAATTCGTCGAAACGGTCGGTCGCGGCGATCGCGAACACCTGGTCCATCTTGATCGCGTCGAACGGGCAAACCTCGACGCAGATCTGGCAGCTCATGCACACCGACGTGTCGATGTCGAAGATCGCCGGATACAGCTGAGGTTTGCCGGTGGCGTCGGGTTTCTTGTCCTTGCTCTTCTCGATGTAGATGCACTGCGGCGGACACTCCTTCTCGCAAATCTGGCAGGCGACGCAGCGCAGCGTGCCCATCGGATCGGTGGCGTTTTCCGTGACGAGAAAAGGGAAATTGCGATACGCCTCGGGGATCGGGATCTGTTTTTCCGGATACTCGACGGTGACCATCCGCTCCGGGGTGGTGTAACTGCCCACGAAGTTTTTCGCGGTGACAGCAAGGCCTTTGAGTATGCCCGTTCCTAGCATCGGTTTTGAATTTGAACCACGGATGAACACGGATGAACACGGATGCCGGTCGATGGGAGCAGATGTGGAGTGGGGCGATCCGTGTGCATCGGTGTTAATCCGTGGTTGAAGGGATTGATCATCGGTCCACTTCGCCCAGCACGATGTCGATGCTGCCGAGGATCACGACGGTGTCGGCGAGCGTGTGGCCGAGGCACATGTCCTCGAGCACAGTGAGGTTGACGAACGACGGCGGGCGCACGCGGTAACGATACGGATTCGGGCTGCCGTCGCTGATGAGATAAAAACCGATCTCGCCCTTCGGCCCCTCGATGCGGCCGTAGGCCTCGCCGGCTTTCGGGCGGAAGCCGCGGAGCTTCGCCTTCGGGTCCATGATCGGGCCGTGCGGCATCTCCGGGATCGCCTGCTGCAGGATGCGCACGGACTCGCGCATTTCGAGGATGCGCATCATGTAGCGATCGTAGGTGTCGCCATGCGCGCCGAGCGGCACACGAAAATCGAAGCGCGGATAGATCCCGTAGCCATCGACCTTGCGAATGTCGTAGGGCACGCCGGATGCACGCAGCATCGGGCCGGTGATGCCGGCGGAAACAGCGAGTTCGCGCGAGAGCACGCCGACGCCCTGCGTGCGGGCGAGCAGGATCTCGTTGCCGGTGAGCATGGCCTCGTATTCGTCGAGGAACCGCGGGAACGCGTTGACGATGTTCTTCGCGGCGGCGAGCCACTCCGGCGTGGGATCGACGCGGCAACCACCGAAGCGCTGGTAGTTGCACATCATCCGTGAGCCGCTGAGCGACTCGAAGAGATCGAGGATTTTTTCGCGCTCGCGGAACGCGTAGAGCAGCGGCGTGAACGAGGTGCCGAGGTCGTTGAACAAAAAGCCGACGAGGCACACGTGATTCACGAGCCGCGTGAGCTCGCCCATGATGACGCGCAGGTATTCGGCGCGCTCGGGCACGGGCTGGCCGGCGAGCTTCTCGACGGCGAGCGCGTAGGCCCAGTTGTTCGTCATCGAACACAGGTAATCGAGCCGGTCCGTGTAGGGCATCGAACCGAGATACGATGTGTTCTCGCCGAGTTTCTCGTGATTGCGATGCAGGTAGCCGAAAACGGGCTTGAGCTTCGTGACGCGCTCGCCGTCGAGCGTGGCGACCATGCGAAACACGCCGTGCGTCGACGGATGTTGCGGGCCCATCGAGACCTCGAGCAGGTCGCCGTGAAACTCGTCGTGCACCTCGCGGATGGTCGGGCCGGCGGGGCGCGGCGGCGAACGATCGGCGAGGCCGAGCGCGGCGAGTTCGGCGTCGAGGCCGGATTGGTCGGCGCAGCTCATGCGGAACCTCCGGGCGCGGCCGCCGGTTTCGGATAATGCGCCTGGGCTTTCGCCAGCACGTCGCCGTGCGGCGTGGGCTCCCATTCGAAATCGTCGGGTGCGACGTAGTCCTTGCGCATCGGGTGGTCCTTGAATTCGTCCCACATCAGGATGCGGCGCAGATCGGGATGGCCGTCGAACACGACACCGTAGAGATCGAAGGCCTCGCGCTCCTGAAACTCGCATGACCGCCACACCGGCGTGAGCGACGGCACGGTGACCTGATCGCTGCGGTTCGCGGTGCGCAGCCGCAGAACGACGGGGCCGTGTTTCAGCTCCATCGAATAGAGATGATAAACGACCTCCAGAAAACCGGGCTGCACGCGCTTGGTTTTCTGCTCCACGACTTTTGCCGGTCCGCCGGCGGGATCGGGCTCGGTGGTTTTCGTCGTCTCGACGATCTCCTTTTCCGGCCAGTCGATGCCGGTGACGTTGGAACAGTAATCGAACCGAAGGCCGGCGGCATCGCGGAGAAACACGGCGATCTCGCGCGCGTGCGCGTGATCGAGCAGCAGCGAATGCTCGGCGGCCGCGCCGGGATTCGTGACGAGCGTCACCTGCGCCGCGGGGAAACGGGCGAGGAGCCGGTCGCGAATCTGGTCGGCGGGTTCCATGGCGCTAACGCGAAGCTCCAACCACCAACCTCCAAGCTCCAATGAAGCACCAAGCTTCAAGGGTGCAGGAATTGGAGATTGAGATTTGAAGTTTCATTGGAGGTTGGAATTGGGAGCTTCCCGCCGCCGCGACGGGTTACGCTTTCCCCGCGCGCGGCAGCGGCGGGGCCGGTTTCCACACGTCGGGGTTCTTGGGCGGAACGAGATCGCGTTCGCCGAATTCGGGGATGGGAAACTCACTGGGCTCGTCGGGGCGCGTGTGACGCGCGGCGTCGGGCCCGGCGAGGCGCTCGGCGCGGATCTTTTTCTGAAGTTCGATCAGGCCGTTCAACAGCGCTTCGGGGCGCGGCGGGCAGCCGGGGATGTAGATGTCGACCGGGATGAAGCGGTCGATGCCCTTGAGGACGTTGTAGCCCTGCTTGAACGGTCCGCCGGAAATCGCGCACGCGCCCATCGCGATGCAGTATTTCGGCTCGGGCATCTGGTTCCAGAGGCGGACGACCTGCGGCGCCATTTTCTTCGTGACGGTGCCGGACACGATCATGAGATCGGCCTGGCGCGGCGACGGGCGAAAAATCTCGGCGCCAAAACGCGCGATGTCGAAACGGGCGGTGGCGGTGGCGATCATCTCGATCGCGCAGCACGCGAGACCGAATTGGAGCGGCCAGATGGAATTGCTGCGGCCCCAGTTGTGCAGCTCCTCGAGGCTCGTCAGCAGGATCCCGTGGCGGCGAAGTTCGTCGCGCTCGGCATCGCTGATGGCGGGGCTGGGAGCGTCGGGGTTCATGCTTTTGGGGTAGTGCGGTGCTTCAGCCCGCACGGTTCGACGCGCTGTGCGGGCTGACGCACCGCACCACTTGGGACCGTGACTCGTTCGGATCGCGAACTCATTTCCACTCCAGATAACCCCGGTGCCACGCCCACACGAGACCCTCGGCGAGCAGCAGGATGAAGACGAGCATCGCCAGGAGCGCGCCGGGATCGAGCCCGGTGAACGCGACGGCGAACGGCAAAAGAAACAGCACCTCGACGTCGAAGATCAGGAAGAAAATCGCGTAGAGATAATAGTGCGCCTTGAACTGGATCCACGAATCGCCCGTCGCCGGCAGGCCGCATTCATAGGTGGCATTCTTGTGCGGACCGGGTTTGGCGCGCTGGAAAACGCGCGCCCAACTTTTCGCGACGGCGAGCATGATCAGCGGAAACGCGAGCGCCACGGCGAGAAACAGGGCAAGAAACGCGTAAGGGTGACCGGTCATGGAGGCGCAGCGAAACGATGAAAGCCCGCTCGAAAGCTTCAATGTCGAAGCGCGGCTCTTTTTTGCGCAAGCCTGCGCGTTTGTTGACGGGGGTTTCGTGGGGCTAATGGCCGGCCTCGGGTAGGGCGGGTCTCTGACCTGCTCATCGCCCAAGGCAGGTCGGAGACCTGCCCTACTTTTACGCGTGGTCGCCGCGCGTCGCGCAGTTCACCCACTCGCTGGAGCCGTCGGCGTAGTGCTCTTTTTTCCAGATCGGCACGCGCGCCTTGGCTTCGTCGATCACATAACGGCAGGCGTCGAACGCCGCGCCGCGATGCGCCGCCGCCACGCCGACCCAGACCGCGAGATCGCCGATCTGCAACGCTCCGACACGATGCACGCAGCGCAGCGACACGACGGGGAATTTCTCGCGCGCCTCGGCGACGATGCGCTCGCCCTCGCGCTCGGCGAGCGCGCCAAACGCCTCGTAATCGAGCGCGCGCACCGGGCGGCCGTCGTTGTGGTCGCGCACCCAGCCTTCGAACGTCACGCACGCGCCCGCATGCGCATCAGTCAGCTCGCGCTTCAACGCGGCGGGATCGAGCGGTTCGGCGGAAATCTTGAACATGTCGAATCGTTCAACGCGCGTTTCGCCGCTCAGCCGCCCGCCACCGGCGGGATAAACGTTACCTCGCTGCCGTCGGCGAGCGTCGCATCGGACGAGACAAAATCGCCGTTCACCGCCGCACGAATGCGCTCGGCCGGCAGCGTGAAACCGTGGCGCGCGCGCAATTCCTCGTAGAGCGCGGCGGGCGTGGCAGCGGCCGTGGCGAGCGGTTCGCGCGAGAGGCCGCGTTGCTCGCGAAGGATGGCAAAATATTGGACGGTGACGTTGGGCATGCGGACGAGTGAGGGGAACGGAACGCGGGCTGAAGCACCGCGCTACTTTTTAGGAAGCGCGATAGTCGCGCTTGCCGCCGGTTTTTTCAACCAGGTGCACGTCGCGAATCGCGATCCCGTGCGAAACGGCCTTGCCCATGTCGTAGAGCGTGAGCGCGGCGACGGTCGCGCCGGTGAGCGCTTCCATTTCGACGCCCGTCTTCGCGTAGGTGACCACGCGACAGTGAATCGCGACCTCGCGATGCGACGCATCGGGGCGGATCTCGATCTGGCAATCGTCGAGCGGCAGCGGATGACACAGCGGAATCAGGTCGCTCGTGCGTTTCGCGCCCATCACGCCCGCGAGCACAGCGGCGTGAAAAATCGGGCCTTTCTTCGTGCGGATTTCGCCGTCCTTCAGCAAGGCGGCGAGTTCCGCGGGCAGCGTGACGATCGCGACGGCGTGCGCGGTGCGCTTCGTCACCGGTTTCTCGCCAACGTTGACCATCGCCGGCTGACCTTTCGCGTCGAGGTGGGAGAGCATGGCGGAATGTCGGATGACCAATGACCAATGACGAACGAAAAACCGGCGCGCGGGGCGTTCGCCTGAATGGCTCGGGCGGCTCGAGGAGGAGCCTGCTTGCAGGCGATTTGGCGCGTCGAGGGTGGTCGTCTCCCGCTGCTCACGCAGCGAGCCACTCGGAGCAGCCATCGCCTGCAAGCAGGCTCCTACCTTCCGATCCTTACCACGGCCAGAACGACGCGACGTAGCCGGCAGGAAAGTCGGTCGAGTCGGCGGGCAATTCCACGAAACCATCGGTGTCGACGAGGCCGGCGAAATCGCCGGACGTGTTCGCCGCCGCCGGCGTGGCAAGCAACTCGGCGCGTTCACCGCTCGAGACGCGCACCGGCAGCAGATAAGCGAGCGGCGGCTTGAAGTTCACCGCGGCGGTCAATGCCACGCGGCGCGGTGTCGGCGGCTCGGCGCCGCTCGCCCGCGCGAGCGCGGGCAGCACGTAACGATGCAAGCAGGTGTAGGCCGAAACGGGATTGCCGGGCAGCGCAAACACCGGCGTGCGGCGCGCCGTCACGCCGAACCAAAACGGTTTTCCCGGCCGTTGCGCGACGCCCTGGAAAATCTTTTTCACGCCCTGCTCGGCGAGCGCGGCGGGAAGAAAATCGTATTTTCCCTTCGAGACGCCGCCGGTGATCAGCACGACGTCGTATTCGGCCAGCACGTGCCAGAGCAGGTGGTCGACCTCGTGGCGAACGTCGCGCAGGTGAAACCGCTCCACGCGCGGATAACCGCCGCCGATCAGCGCAGCGCGCAGCGCATAATCGTTGCTGCGGCGGATCTGATGCGGCGCCACCGCGGCGTCGACTTCGACGAGTTCGTCGCCGGTCGCGACGATCGCGATTTTCGGCAGCGAGGCGACGGTGACCGTCGCCGCACCAACCGCCGCCGCCACGGCGATTTCGCGACCGGTCAACCGCGTGCCGGCGCGCACGATGGTTTCGCCCGCCGGGTGATCGCTGCCGCGGCGATGCACGGCGGAGCCGGGCGCGAGCGTCGCGGTCGCGGCGACGCGCACGGTCGCGCCATCGCGTTCGGTTTCCTCGTAAGGCACCACGCAGTCCGCGCCCGCGGGCAACACCGCGCCGGTCATGATTTCCACGCACGCATCGGCGGCGTCGCCCAGCGTCAGCGGACGCATGCCGGCGGCCTGCGTGCCCTCGATGCGAAACGTGCGCGTGCCGCCGGCGAGCGCGGCAGAGCGCAGCGCGAAGCCGTCCATCGTCACGCGATCGAACGGCGGCAGATCCCGGTCGGCGCGAAGATCGTCGCGCAACACGCGGCCGTGCGCGGCGGCGAGCGGGCAGTCCTCGCGAATCCAGGGCGAGAGGTTTTCGGCGATGAGTTTTTCCGCGACGGCGGGAGTGAGCATGGGGAAGAGGAGGAGCCGGGGGCGAAACGGCGGGCGGGCTTGCAGGCGGTCGGACGGCGGACTAACTCCGCGCATCCGATTCGCCCGCGAGCCGGCTCTTCCATGGGACAACCCACCGATCAGTTCAACCGCCCGCTGCGGGATTTGCGCATTTCCGTCACGGATCGCTGCAATTTCCGTTGTCCCTATTGCATGCCGAAGGAGGTGTTCGGGCCGGGCCACGCGTTTTTGAAGGATCCGCAATTGATGTCGCTCGCCGAGATCGTGCGGATCGTGCGGGCGTTTCGCGCGCTCGGTGTGGAAAAGGTGCGGCTGACGGGTGGCGAACCGCTGTTGCGCGGCGACGTGGCCGAACTCGTGCGCGGGTTGAAAACCGAGCTCCAGATTCGCGACGTCGCCCTCACGACCAACGGCTGGCTGCTGGAGAAATTCGCGCCGGCGCTCAAGGCGGCGGGCCTGGATCGCGTGAACGTTTCGCTCGACTCGCTCGACGACGCGACGGCGGGGCGGATGAACGGGCTCGGTTTCAAGGTGGAGCGCGTGTTGCGCGGCATCGATGCGGCGGCGGCGCAGGGGATCGCGGTGAAGATCAACACGGTGGTGCAGCGCGGCGTGAACGACGGTGAGCTGCTGACGCTCTGCGAGTATTTTCGCGAACGCGGGCATCCGTTGCGGTTCATCGAGTTCATGGACGTGGGCAACACGAACCACTGGACGGCGGCCAACGTGGTGCCGGCGCGGGAGATCGTCGCGCGCATCGCCGAGCGCTGGCCGCTGGAGGCAAGCGGGCCGGCGTATCGCGGCGAGGTGGCGGCGCGTTATCGCTATCGCGACGGACGCGGCGAGATCGGGTTGATCAGCTCGGTGACGGAGCCGTTTTGCCGGGATTGTCACCGCGCGCGGCTGTCGGCGGACGGAAAGCTCTACACCTGTTTGTTCGCCTCGCTCGGTTGGGACGTGCTCGGGTGTTTGCGCGCCGGCGCGGACGACGCGGGGCTGGAGCGTTATCTGGCGCGGATCTGGGGCGGGCGGCTGGATCGTTACAGCGACGAGCGGAGCGAAGTGCTCGC
>JAEYYL010000314.1 GCA_023430825.1 Verrucomicrobiota bacterium
ACCTGCCTAGGGGGCAGGTCGGGCCTACACGCCCTTTGGAAAATCCTTTCGCGCTCCATCAGCCACTTACGCGCCTCAACCACCCGAAAATCGCCATTCTGCCACTCCAGTTGGCGAAGTCGGGTTAACGTTGCCTGGCTCCTCTGGCCGGCAATCTGGGTTTTCCACCGCCGTCCACCCACTAAAAGTCCGCTTTTTGGATACCTGCTTCTGTGGTGTCTTCTCACCCTCGCCGTGTGGGTCCTCTTGATGTTCGAGCGGGATGGCACAGTGATCCATCAAGGATCCTACACCTCCATGTTGATTGCCTGCACCTGTGTTGTCGTGCTGCTCCTCAACCTGCCCCGCGCCGTTGCCCTCTCGATTCTGGGATGGCATGGCGCATACTTCGCGGCGACTTGGATGCTCTACTTCGGTTCCGCCCGGATCAACCCCGGGATGCTCTGCCTCCTCCTCGTCGGGTTGGCTGGAGCCGCCATTTCCGCCTGGCAACTCGGTCAAGACCGTCAAGCCGAACGCGCGTCTCCCGCCACCGCTTAACCCGATCATTCGCTTCACCCCCGCCCGAACTTCACCCTGACCAGCCCGAACACCGTCATCTTCAGCAGCAGCCAGCCGTGCCGGAAGCGCGAGATGTTCGTCTCGCCATACGTCCGGTCCTGGTAGCGCACGGGAATGTCGCGTATCCGTAATTTCAATATCGCCGCGCCGAACAGCAGGTTGAAATCCCCGAACGGATCGAAGTCCCCCAGCGCCTCGACCCGCCGCGCGATCCGCTCGTAGTCCCGCCGCAACAGCATCTTCGTCCCGCACAGGCTGTCCTTGATCGGCTGACCCAGCACATACGACAGCGCCAGCGCGAAGAACTTGTTACCGACCAGATTCAGGAAACGCATCGCCTCCTTCTCCATCGGATAAACCAGCCGGCTGCCGTTCGCGAACTCCGCCGCCCCGCTCGCGATCGCCGCGAAAAACTTCGGCAGCGCCTCCGGCGGCGCCGTCAGGTCTGCATCCTGGATCACCAGCACGTCACCCGTCGCCGCCGCAAATCCCGCGCGCACCGCGTCCCACTTGCCCTTCCCCGGCTGCCGGATCGCCTTCACGTCCAATTTTCCTGAATACGCCGCCACCTCCCGCTCGATCGTCGCCCACGTGTCGTCGCGGCTGTTCCCCTCCACGAAAATCACCTCCGTCCGCGCGCCCATCACGGGAATCCGCTCCAGCGCCGCGCGGATGTTCCCCGCCTCGTTGCGCGCCGGCACGATCACCGAACAGCTCAGCGGCCCGGGCACCGGCGCGTTCGCCGGCCGCGCCACCAGATACACGCTCGAACCCAGGTGCCGCAGACCCGGCAGCCGCACCAGGAACCGATTCAAAAAACCGCTCAGCCCCGGCACGCACACCGGCAGCAACTGCTCCGTGCTGTGATGCACCACCTCCCAACCCGCCAGTTCGAGCAGGTTGATCAAATCGCGCGTGGAAACCCAGTTGCTCGGAGGCTGCCGCGTCACGATTCCGAGCCATTGCCCGAGCGTGAGCAGCGGCGTCCAAACATTATTCACCGACGTGACACACAACCGCGTGCGCGGATGCGCCATCGCGCGCAGGTTCTCGAAGCACCCCTGCACGTCCGGCAGATAGCCCACCAGATAATCCAGCACGATATAGTCGAACGTCTCCTCGACCCGAACCGTTCCCGCGTCACCCCGCCGATACTCGCAACCTCCCTTCGCGTCCTTCGCCGCCGCCTGCGCCAGCATCCGTTCGCTGATGTCGATGCCCACCCCACGCACCGGCGCCAACGCCCGCAGCAAATCCCCACGCCCGCAACCCGCCTCCAGCACACGGCTCCCCGCCGGAATCAGCGCGCGCAACTGCTCCGCGATCCCGCGGTGAAACCCCGCCTGCACCCGCCGCGCGACGCGATCGTTCTCGCTCACCCAGTCGAAATGCCGCGCCAGTTCTTCGGTGGTCATGCCCGAGGCCCAGCCGACACAATTCCATCGCAGACTCCAAGTCATTCTTCCCGCGCCCCAGTCGCCGCCTCTTTCGCCGACGTTCGCCCTTCGCAATTAACACGATTGTTTTCCCCCTTCTTCCTGTCTTTCGTAGCCGCTCTTCAACGCCCGCCCTCATGTCCAAGACCCTCCTCGTCACCGGTTCCTCCGGCCTCATCGGCTCCGAAGTCTGCGTCTATTTCGCGCGCGAACTCGGCTACACCGTCCACGGCGTGGACAACAACCAGCGCGCCGTCTTCTTCGGCCCGCAGGGCGACACCCGCTGGAACCAGCACCGCCTCGCCACCGAGCTGCCCGGCTTCGTCCATCACGAGCTCGATATCCGCGACCGCGCCGGCGTCCTCGCCCTGATCAAATCCGTCAAACCCGACGTCATCGTCCACACCGCCGCCCAGCCCAGCCACGATCGCGCCGCCGCCATCCCCTTCGACGACTTCGACACCAACGCCGTCGGCACGCTCAACCTCCTCGAAGCCGCCCGCCAGGCCGCGCCCGAATCGCCGTTCGTCCATATGAGCACGAACAAGGTTTACGGCGACGCCCCCAACCGCATCGCGCTCCAGGAACTCGAAACGCGCTGGGACTACGCCGACCCCGCCTACGCCCACGGCATCGCCGAGACCTTCACCATCGACCAATCGAAGCACTCGCTCTTCGGCGCCTCGAAAGTCGCCGCCGACGTCATGGTCCAGGAATACGGCCGCTACTTCAACCTGCCCTGCTGCTGCCTCCGCGGCGGCTGCCTCACCGGCCCCAACCACTCCGGCGTCGAACTCCACGGCTTCCTCTCCTACCTCGTGAAATGCAACCTCGAGGGCCGCGAGTATAAGGTTTTCGGATACAAAGGAAAACAGGTGCGCGACAACATCCACTCGCTCGACGTCGCCCGCTTCATGGCCGCGTTCGTCGCCGCCCCGCGCGCCGGCGAGGTTTACAATCTCGGCGGCGGCAAGGCCAACAGCACCTCCATCCTCGAGGCGTTCAAGATCGCGGAAAAATTCACCGGCAAGCCGCAGGTCTTCACCTACGTCGACCAGAACCGCATCGGCGACCACATCTGCTACTACTCCGACCTCCGCAAGATGCGCGCGCATTACCCGTCGTGGGACATCACGCAATCGCTCGAGGAAACCATCCGCCAGATCGTCGAAGCCTGGCAGCATCGCGTTAAAAGCGCCTGATCCGCCGCTCGCCGCCTTGGAGGCAGGAGCCTGCTCGCAGGCGATCCGAAACCTCGAACTCACGCCCCGCCCCCCTTCCCGTGGCTCGCCGCTTGAGCGGCGGGAAAACGCAACCGCGCCGCAGACCGACGAACCCGCTGAGCCGCCCTTCCTTCCCAAAACGCAGCCGTCCTCCGTGGCTCGCTCCGTGAGGAGCGGGAACCGTTCAACGCTTCTCCTCCGAAAGCTTGCCCCGCCCGCGCCCGCCGCCACCTTCAACCCGCATAAATCACATTCTCTCGTGAACCCACTCCACTCTGAGGCTTGCCCTCAAATCAACCTGTCATCGCGAGGCTTGCCCACCTTCGGAGGGAGCGCAGCGACGAAGCAATCCATCTAGCTGGATCGCCACGCCCTCATTCCTACGGCTCGCGATGACCATGGAGGGTGTGATGAATCTGGGTTAACCTCCTTCCCATGGCCCGGCGTTTCCACCTTTCCGTCCTCCTGCTCGCCACGCTCGGCGCACCCACCGCCTCACTCGCAGCGGCCTCCGGCAGCCTGCCCGAACAATCCCCGTTTCTTCCTCCGCCGACCACCGCCGCCCCCGCCGCGATCGACGCCACCATCGGCTACCATCTCTCCGGCATGACCGTTGTCGGCAAAGACACCTTGCTCAGCATCACGCGCGAAGCCGACAAGCGCAGCACCTGGATTCCCGTCGGAAAAACCGTCGGCGAAGTCACCGTCGTCCGCTACGACGCCGCCCTCGATCGTGCCGTCATCCGCGTGGCCGGACGCGAACACACGCTCGCAATGCGTCAGGCGACCGTCGTCTCCGCCCCTGCTTCGGTCTCGCCCCTGATTCCCGCACCGTCCTTCTCCGCGGCCCCGCTCGCGCCCCCGTCAGATCCGGCCGCCGCGCCCGCCCCCATCGCGATGCCGCCGCTCTCCCTGCAGGAGGAAAAGGAAATGGAAGCGCGCATGCTCGTCACCGATCTCCTCGAAATCGGACAACGCCAGCGTCAGGCCTACGCCGAAGCGCAACGTCAGGCCGCCGAAAAAGCCGCCGAAGCCGCCCGCGCCGCCGCGCAGAAGTAACGCGCAGCTCCCTCGTCCCCGTTCGCAGCGTCACCACCGTTCGCCAAATTTCGCCTTTCGCCGCACCGGCGCACCTGCTTGGTTCGCGCGGCATGAATCTTCTCATCACCGGCGTGTGCGGCTTCGTCGGCAGCGCGCTGGCGCGCGCGTTCGCCGAAGCGGGCGCCGGTCATCGCATCATCGGCTTCGACAACTTCATCCGCCCCGGCAGCGAATCGAATCGCGACGCGTTGAAAAAACTCGGCGTGAAACTGCATCACGGCGATCTCCGCGCCGCCAGCGATCTCGAATCGCTCCCCCCCGTCGACTGGGTGATCGACGCCGCCGCCAACCCGAGCGTGCTCGCCGGCGTCGACGGCAAAACCAGCTCCCGCCAGCTCGTCGAACACAACCTCACCGGCACGGTGAACATGCTCGAGTTCTGCAAGCAGCACCGCGCCGGCTTCATCCTGCTTAGCACCAGCCGCGTCTATTCGATTCCGCCGCTGGCCGCGCTCCCCGTCGAAGCCGTCGACCACGCCTTCCGCCCCGCCGCGAACGCCGCCCTTCCGCCCGGCCTCACCGCCGCCGGCCTCGACGAAACGTTCTCCACCGGCGCGCCGATTTCGCTCTACGGCGCCACCAAGCTCGCCTCCGAGGCGCTCGCGCTGGAATACGGCGAGACCTTCAACCTGCCCGTCCTCGTCAACCGCTGCGGCGTGCTCGCCGGCGCCGGCCAGTTCGGCCGACCCGATCAGGGCATCTTCGCCTTCTGGCTCAACAGCCACCTCCGCCGCCGCCCGCTCAGCTACATCGGCTTCGGTGGCCACGGTCATCAGGTGCGCGACTGCCTCCACCCGCGCGATCTCGCTCCGCTGCTCGAGCGCCAGTTCGCCGCGCCAAAAATGTCCGCCGCGGACCGCATCGCGAATTTCTCCGGCGGCGCCGCCTCCGCGATGTCGCTCCGCCAGTTGACCGCCTGGTGCGACACCCGTTTCGGTCCGCACGCCGTCACCGCCAACTCCACACCGCGTCCCTTCGACATCCCCTGGATCGTCCTCGACCACGCCAACGCCACCCGTCTCTGGAACTGGCGCCCGCAGACGCCCGTCTCCGCGATCCTCGACGAAATCGCCGCCCACGCGCAGGCCAACGAGCACTGGCTCGATCTCTCCGCGCCGCTCTGATTTCACCTCGCGTTTCGTTCATGTCCGCCGCCGCCTCCCCGCTCCGCCTTTTCTCGGTCATCATCCCCGCCCGCGACGAAGAAGAGTCGCTTCCCGCGACGATCGAGGACATCCATCGCACCTTCACCGCGGAAAACATCCCGCACGAAATCGTCGTCGTCGACGACGGGAGCCGCGACCGCACGTGGGCGGTGTTGCAGGAACTCCAGGCGAAAATTCCCACGCTCGCGCCCACGCAGAACGGCGGCGCCCACGGCTTCGGCCGCGCCGTCGTTTGGGGCCTCGATCACAGCCGCGGCGACGCCGTCGTCATCATGATGGCCGACGCCTCCGATTCGCCCGCGCACGCCGCCCAATATTGGCGCCTCCTCAACGAAGGCTACGATTGCGCTTTCGGCAGTCGTTTCGTGAAAGGCGGTCAGGTCATCGATTACCCGCGCGTCAAACTCCTCGTCAACCGGCTCGCGAACTTCTTCGTTCGCGTCGGCTTCGCCATCCCGCTGAACGACACCACCAACGCCTTCAAGGCCTACCGTCGCACCGTGATCGATGGCTGCCGCCCGTTCCTCGCGCCGCACTTCAATCTCACCGTCGAGATTCCGCTGAAGGCGATCGTGCGCGGTTTTTCCTACAAGGTGATTCCGATCTCCTGGCAGAACCGCAAATACGGCGAGGCCAAGCTCAAGATCAAGGAGATGGGCAGCCGCTATTTCTTCATCTGCGCCTACGTCTGGCTCGAGAAATATTTCAGCCGCGGCGACTACCGCCAGCGCTGAACCCGAGCGGCGCCTTCCCGCTCCTCTTTGAACGCCTGGCAACAGCGCGTCCCCGCTCGCCTAAACGCCTACCAACAGCGCGCCTCCCGCCTCGCGTAGCGAGGCCCCGCCCCCAGCCGTGGGGGTCAGGCCCCGCGGGGGCCGGGGGCCCGGCGGGGGG
>JAEYYL010000295.1 GCA_023430825.1 Verrucomicrobiota bacterium
TTGCTTGGGGGTTCGAGGCAAAGCGCGGCGGGGGCGCCGCGGCTCCAGGAATCGCTTGCGAGCAGGCTACGGCCTTCGCGGACTGCGGACCACTGACTACTGACTACTGACTACTGACTACTGACCACTGACCACGGACTACTGACCACGGACAGCGAGACTATCGCCGCATTTTTTTGCGGCTTTTGTAGTCCTGGAGAAAAATGCTGCCGACGAGGTAGAAGGCGCCGGCGGCGGCGGCGAGGAAGAGGAGGATGGCCAGGCCGGGATAACCGAAGAGCTGAAAGCGCGTTTCGACGCGCATCAGGAGCGAGGCGCCGATGATCAGCGCGGCGAGCACGACGCCGCAGGTGATGCGGTTGGCGATTTTCTGCATCGCTTCCGTGACGATGGGCGCGTCGACCGAGCGGACTTTCACCTCGAGTTCGGCGTTGGTCACGGCGTCCATGATCCGGTTGAGCCGGGACGGAAGGCTGCCGAGAAAATCCTTCATCTCGAGCATCGAGCTGAAGACGTTGCCCTGGGTGAGGTCGCGGCGCATGCGCTGCGACATCAGCTCGGTGACGTTGCGGCGGATGGAGGCGTTGGGATCGAAGGTGGGGTCGAGGATGCGGCCGACCTCGTCGAGCTGGAGCAAGGTTTTGCCGAGGAGAGTGAGTTCGCTCGGGACGTAGAGGCCGTTGTCGCGGGCCTTCTGGCTGACGTCGAGGAGGGAGCGGCCGACGTTGAGTTGTTCGAGACCCTGGTCGCGGCGGAGGGCGACGAGCTGGCTGATCTGGCGGCGAAATTCGGGTTGGTCGAAGTCGTCGAGCTTCTCGCTCATGCGGATGGCGATGTCGGCGGCGTCCTCGCCCTTGCCGTCGGCAACGGCGAGGAGGATTTTGAGGAGGTTGTCCTGCATGCCGGGCGCGGTGTGTCCGACCATGCCGAGATCGAGCAGCGCGATGCGGCCGTCGTCGGTGATGAATACGTTGCCCGGATGGGGATCGGCGTGAAAGAGGCCGTCGACGAGCACCTGTCTGAGGTAGGCCTTGAAGAGTTCCTCGATGAGCGGGGCGCCCTTGATGTCGAGGCGGGCGAGCGGGCTGAGGAGCGTGACCTTCTGGCCGCGCACGTGGTCCATCGTGAGGACGTTGCGCGAGGTGTAATCGGTGACGGGTTGGGGGACGAGAATGAGCGGGAAGTCGCGCAGGTTTTCGCCGAGTTTGGTGAGGTTCTGCGCTTCGACGAGGTAGTTGAGCTCTTGCTGGATGGTGCGGCGAAATTCCTCGAGCACGGAGCTGAACCGGAAGCGGCGGCCCATCGCGGTGTGTTCGTCGAGGAAGCGGGCGATTTCGCCGAGCACTTCGAAGTCCTCCGCGATTTGGGTGCGGATGTTGGGGCGTTGGACCTTGACGACGACGGGGCGGCCGTCGCGGAGTTCGGCGTAGTGGACCTGGCCGAGGGACGCGGCGGCCATGGGCTCGGGATCGAAGCGGGAAAAGGCTTTCGAGAGGCGCACGCCGAGTTCCGACATGACGATCTGCTCGACCTCCTCGAACGGGAACGGTTTTACGCGGTCCTGCAGGCGCTCGAGCGCCTTGAGGTAGGCATCGGGGAGCAGGTCGGGGCGGCCGGCGAGGACCTGGCCGATTTTGACGTAGGTGGGGCCCATCGCCTCGAGTTCGTCGGCGAGTTGCTCGGGGCTGGCGCCGTTGGCGGCGACGGGTGGTTCGTCGCTGTCGGCGGGGCCGAAGTCGTCGGAGGCGGCGAGTTGTTGGGCGAGGTCGGAGCGACCGTATTTCCAGAGGAGGCGGGCGATCTCGCGGTAGCGTTTCAGGTGGTTGGCGGAGAGTTTCATGAAGCGGGAAGGGAATGCGGGGACTCCGCGGGGGCACGGACAGCGTTTTGAGGGCGCGGTTCGCGGGTGGTGGGCGTGGCGGGCCGGGTGCCGGTGGCGGGGTGCGCGCGGGAACAAAGCGCCGTGGGTTCCATCTACCGCTTCCATGTTTTCCGCGGCAAAAGATGCGATCACGAGCAAGGCGGCGCAGAGCTTCATCAACCAGCGCATCGCGCGCTACGGCGAGGTGCGTTCGCTGCGGCTCGATTCGCGCGCGAAGACGGGTGAGGTGGTGTGCGCGCTGATCGGGGAGACGGAACCGGTCACGGTGCGGGTCGAACGCTACGAACTGGTGCAGCGGGACGGGGAAACGTTTGTGAAGTTGGGACGGTGCTCGTGCAATCGGGTGTGGTTGCAGAACCTGCTGACGGATTTCGGACAGGACCGCGAAATCCCGGTGCCGCCGTGGGCGGCGGCGGCGTTGTGAGCGAAAGGGTGCGTCCAGGCGGCAGGAGGAACGGACGGGACGTCTGTTCTCCGGGAGGGGCAGCTCGACAAAAACGAGAGCGGTAATCCGGCTCCGCGTGAAGGGGCCTGTCGGTAGGTTGGGCGTTACCTTGGAGCTGGTAGGCCGAAAAAAGCGGACTGACGTCCGCCCTACTTGGCGACGAGCGGGAAGCGATAGGTGGTGTTGAAGATGAGCTGGATTCGCTGCGAGACGAAGACGCGCACCTTGATCTCGCCGCGGTGGGCGTCGGTCGGAACCGCGCGGCCGGCGACGCGGCGTGCTTCGCCGTCGGCGTTCACGCCGCGACCCTCGAATTCGATCGGCTCGCCGCGTTCGAGCCGGCGGAGGGCTTCGTCGGGGACGTCGATGGAGAGCGTGCCTTTCTCGTTGTAGAAAAAATAGGGAAAAACTTTCGCGGCGTAGGTGGCGGAATAGGTGCCGTTTTCGCGGACGAAGGTCGGCATGGTCATCGAAACCGAGCCGATGTAGATCGAGGTTTTGGTCGGGGCGATGTCGACCCGGGCGTAAACGCTGAGATCGTTTTCGGCGGCGCTGGCGAGCGCGGCGGAAAAGAGCAGCGCGCAGAAGGCGGCCAGCCGGCGGAAAGACATGCGGAGGAGCGTGCGAAGGAGGAGAAGCGGTGCAAACGGCAAACGGACGGCGGCGGCCTCGGGGCGAGGGAGAATGTCATACATTATATGACAAAGGATGGGG
>JAEYYL010000330.1 GCA_023430825.1 Verrucomicrobiota bacterium
TTAGGAGTCTGTCGGACTTAGGCGCACAAAGGCGTTTATAGATGCATATTCGATCTCACGGGACCTTTTTATCGCGAATAATCGATGCCAGATGGCCTTCATTTTCTAAGTCCGACAGACTCTTAGCCCCACCCACGCGTCCGGCGTCCCCAAAACTTCCAACCTCAGGTCTCAGGTTTCAGCTCTCAGGTTTCAACTTCCACCCTCCGCCGTCCCGACCTTCCGACCTTCCGCCTTTCAGCCTTTTCCGCCATGCTCGCGCCGGTCCGCTCCGCCCTCCTCGTCCTCACCACCTCCGCGGTCACGCTCGCCTCCGCCGCGCCGCTCACCCTCACGCTCACAACGCCACCGCCCGCCGAAACCGCCGGCTTCGCCATGGGCACGGCGCGCAATCCGTCCGGCTCAACGCTGACGGTTTCCTCCCGCAGCCTCGTGCTCGACGGCCAACCCTGGACCCCCGTGATGGGCGAGTTTCACTACTCGCGTTACCCGGCCGCCGAGTGGCGCGAGGAACTCCTCAAGATGAAGGCCGGGGGCATCGACATCGTCGCGACCTACGTCTTCTGGATTCATCACGAGGAAATCGAAGGCGAATGGGACTGGACCGGTTCCCGCGACCTGCGCCGCTTCATCGAAACCGTCCACGCCGTCGGCCTGAAAGCCATCGTGCGCTGCGGCCCGTGGTGCCACGGCGAAGTCCGCCAGGGCGGCCTCCCCGACTGGATCGTCGCCCGCGGGAAAGTCCGTTCCGACGACGACGCCTACCTCGCCAGCGCCACCCGTCTCTACGAACAGATCGCGCAACAACTGAAAGGCCTGCTCTGGAAGGACGGCGGCCCCGTCGTCGGTGTGCAGTTGGAAAATGAATACGGCGGCCCCGCCGCGCACCTGCTCACGCTGAAAAACCTCGCGCGCCAGGTCGGCCTCGATGTGCCGCTCTACACGCGCACCGGCTGGCCGGCGTTGAAAACCCCGATGCCCTTCGGCGAAATCCTTCCGCTCTATGGCGTTTACGCCGAGGGTTTCTGGGACCGCGAACTCACCTCCATGCCGGGCAACTACTGGGCGGGTTTCCATTTCTCGACCCTCCGCACCGACGCCAACATCGCCAACGAAGCCCTCGGCCGCCGCGAGGTCCGCGACGCGCCCGACGTCGCCCGCTACCCTTATCTCACCTGCGAAATCGGCGGCGGCATGATGAGCAGCTACCACCGCCGCATCCTCGTCGATCCACGCGACATCGAGACCACCACGCTCGTCAAACTCGGCTCCGGCAGCACCTCCCCGGGCTACTACATGTATCACGGCGGCACGAATCCCGCCGGACGCCTCACCACCCTCATGGAAGAACAAGGCACGCCGCTCACCAACTGGAACGACATGCCGGTGAAAAATTACGACTTCCAGGCCCCCCTCGGCCAATACGGCCAGGTCCGCCCCCAATATCATTCACTGCGCCGGCTCCACTCCTTTCTGCGCGAATGCGGCTCCGATCTCGCCGGCATGTCCGTCGCTCTGCCCGACCAGCGTCCCTCCGGCCGCGACGACCTCGCGACGCTCCGCTGGTCCGCTCGCTCCGATGGCCGGCGCGGCTTCATCTTCGTCAACCATCACGAACGCGGCCGCACGCTCCCACCCAAGGACAACGTCCAGTTCGCCCTCGCCACGGCCGACACCGACGACACGCCTCCGCCCACGCTCACCTTCCCTTCGCAACCCGTGACGATCCCCACCGGCGCCGCCTTCATCTGGCCGTTCCACCTCGATCTCGGCGGCGCCACGCTCACCTACGCGACCGCGCAACCCGTCACCCACGTCTCCGTCGATCGCGTTCGCACCGTGTTCTTCGCCGCCACGCCTGGCGTGCCCGCCGAGTTCGCGTTCGATGCGCGCGAAACCGAGGTCGAATCCACCGCCGGACAACTCACGCGCGACGGCGATCGCGTGATCGTGCGCGACGTGCGCGCCAGCCGCGACGTCGCCATCCGCCTGCGCCCCCGCATCCAACCCGGCCCCTCGCCCGCCGCCGACTCCCGCGAAATCCATCTCGTTCTCCTCACCGACGCCGACTCGCTCGCGCTCTGGAAAGGACCGTGGCACGGCCGCAATCGCATCTTCCTCTCGCACGATCCGCTCGTCTTCGACGGCGACGAAGTGCGCGTGACCTCCACCTCCGCAACCCCGGCCACCGTCCTCGTCCATCCCGCACCAGCCGCGAAATCCGCCGCCGCGTCGCCCGATTCCGACGGTCTCTTCACGCGTTACACGCTCCCGCAGCCCCCGAGCACCACGACGCCGATCGCCTTCACGCCCATTCGCGCCGCCGGTCCGCTCCGCGTGATCCACCCCGGCAAAGCCCCGCAACCCGTCACCGCCGCACCCGCCGAATCCGATTTCGCCGACGCCGCCGTCTGGCGCATCCAGCTTCCGCCCGATCTCGATTCGTCCACCGACCCCCTGCTCCGCTTTCACTACATCGGCGATGTCGCGCGCGTGATGATCGGCGACGTGCTGATCACCGACGACTACTTCAACGGCAACCCGCTCGAGGTCGGCCTCCGCCGTCACGCCGACTTACTCAAGTCCGGCGAACTCACGATCGTTCTCCTCCCACTCCAACGCGACGCACCCATTTTCCTCCCCGACTCCGCCAAACCCGACTTCGCCAACCGCCCGGCCGTCGCCGAACTCCAGCGCGTCGAACTCGACACCCGCCCCACCCACTCCCTCTAGCCCGAGCCCTCGTTTCTCCTACCAACGTTTATTTCGCATCGAGTCTCTCGAACACCTTCTGGCCTCCTGCTGCCTCTGTGTCCGCGCTCCGTGCACTCTGTGTCCCCCTTCATGAAACCCCTCGCCTTCGCCCTTTCCCTTTCGCTCTCCCTCGCCGCCTCGGCCTACGCCGCCTCGGACGCCTCCACCGCGCCCGCCTTCCACTCCTGGGCGCCCACCCCGCCGATGGGTTGGAACAGCTGGGACAACTTCGCGACGACCGTCACCGAAGCGCAAACCAAGGCCCAGGCCGACTACATGGCCGAGCACCTCAAGGCCCACGGCTGGCGCTACATCGTCGTCGACATCCAGTGGTATGAACCCGGCGCGAAGAGTCACGACTACCGCCCCGACGCCGTGCTCACGATGGACGCCCATGGCCGCCTCACGCCCGCGCTCAACCGCTTCCCCTCCGCCGCCGACGGCGCCGGCTTCAAACCCCTCGCCGATTACATCCACGCCCTCGGCCTGAAATTCGGCGTCCACCTCATGCGCGGCATCCCGCGCCAGGCCGTCGAAAAAAACCTCCCCGTCCTCGGCACGCCCTATCGCGCGCAAGACATCGCCGACCGCTCTAGCATCTGTCCTTGGAATCCGGATATGTTCGGCGTCGATCTGACGAAGCCCGGCGCGCAGGACTACTACGACTCCGTCTTCGCGCTCTTCGCGTCTTGGGGCGTCGACTACGTCAAGGTCGACGACATCTCCCGCCCGTATCACGACCACGAACCCGAGATCGAAGCCATCCGCCGCGCCATCGACCGCACCGGCCGCCCGATCGTCCTCAGCCTCTCCCCCGGGGAAACCGCGCTCACCGCCGCCGCCCACGTTCGCCAGCACGCCAACCTCTGGCGCATCAGCGACGATTTCTGGGACCGCTGGCTCGCCCTCCGCGACCAGTTCGCCCGTCTCGAAAATTGGAATCCCCATCGCATCCCGGGCGCCTGGCCCGACGCCGACATGCTCCCCCTCGGCGTCCTCAACCTCGGCACGCGTTCCACCCGCTTCACGCCCGACGAACAGCGCACGATGATGACCCTCTGGTCCATCGCCCGCTCCCCGCTCATGCACGGCGGCGACCTCACTCAAACCGACGCCGCCACGCTCGCGCTCCTCACCAACGACGAAGTCCTCGCCGTCAACCAGCACAGCACGAACAACCGCCCGCTTTTCAACCGCGACCAGCTCATCGCCTGGATCGCCGACGTGCCCAACTCCTCCGACAAATACCTCGCCGTCTTCAACACCCGCGACCGCATCCCGCTCACGCCCGAAAACGCCCGCTTCGCCAGCGGCCCCGTCACCGGCAATCCCGCCACCGCTGCCCCGATCGACGCCGACCTCACCGGCGCCACGCAGCTCTTCCTCGCCGTCGAACCCGTCGACGCCACCGGCGACGGCAACCGCATCCTCTGGCGCGAACCGCGCCTCGTCTTCGCCGACGGCACCGAGCGCCCGCTCACCGAGCTCGAGTGGACCCACGCCGACGCCACCTGGGACAGCACCGCCGTCAAAAAAGACGCCACGGGCAAATCCCTCGGTATCGCCGCCCAGATTCCCGCCCGCATCGAGTTCACCTTGCCGCCTGGCGTGGTCCGTTTCCGCGCTCAAGGCGTCGTCGAATCGCACGCCGGCGGACGCGAACCCGGCCCCGCGCGTTTTCTCGTCGTCGTCGCCACCGCCGCCGACGAAGCCGCGCCCCGCACCGTGCCCGTCCCCGTCGCGCTCGCCGATCTCGGCTTCACGGGCGCCGTGACCGTCCGCGATCTCTGGACCCATCGCGACCTCGGCCCTGTCACTGAAACCTTCGCCCCGGAAATCCCCTTCCACGGCGCCGGCCTCTTTCGCCTCTCCCCGAAGTAACGTCCGACCTCCACCCGCGCCGCGCGCCTATCC
>JAEYYL010000349.1 GCA_023430825.1 Verrucomicrobiota bacterium
TGATGATTCCCGCCGCGCAGGAATGGCTCGCCGCCCTCGAAGCCGGCGCCACCGCCGGCCGCTACGGCGTGCGCGATCTCCTCGAAGCCCGCAACGCCCTCTTCATCGCGCGCAGCGGCAGGTCGCCGCCGCCGCCAGTTATCACACGACCCTCGTCGCCATCGAACAACTCATCGGCGGCCCCGCCACACCCTGAACCCTCCTCCCGCTTAACTCCCATGAACTGGAAAACATTTCTTCCCATTTTCGCACTCCTCGTCCTCGGCGGCGCCGCCGCCTGGTTTCTCCTACATTCCGATCACGCGCCCGCCGTGGGCGGCGACGCCCATGAACACGAACACGGCGAACCCGACGATCATGACCACGACGAGGGTTCGCCCCACGAGACGACCCTCCCGGCCGCCTCCGCCGCCCGCGCGGGCATCGCCGTCGAGACCGCCGGCCCCGCCACGCTCATCGAAACCGTCGCCGTTTACGGCCAGGTCAAACTCAACGCCGACCGGATCGCCCGCGCCACCCCGCGCTTCGCCGGACTCGTGCGCGAGGCGCGCAAATCCCTCGGCGACACCGTCCACGCCGGCGAGGTCGTCGCCGTGGTCGAGGCCAACGACTCCCTCGCCACCTTCGAGGTGAAATCGCCGCGCGCCGGCATCGTCGTCGACCGCTCCGCCGCCGTCGGCGAAACCGTCGCCGAGGGCGCACCGCTCTACACCGTCGCCGATGTATCCGAAATCTGGATCGACCTCGCCATTCCCCGCGGCGACCACCCGCGCGTGCGTCTCGGGCAGACCGTCCATCTTCATTCCGACGGCGAACCCGACGTCACCGGCACGATCGCCTGGCTCTCGCCGCTCGGCTCCGCCGAAACGCAGACCGTCACCGCCCGCGTCGTCCTTCCCAATCCCGACGGACGCTGGCATCCCGGCCTGTTCGCCAAAGCCGACATCGTCGTCGCCACCACCGACGTCGCCGTCGCGGTGAAGGAATCCGCGCTCCAGACGCTCGCCGACGCCACCGTCGTTTTCACGCAGCAGGGCGACGTTTACCAAGCCCGTCCCGTCGCCACCGGCCGCCGCAGCGCCGGCTGGGTCGAGGTGCGCGAAGGCCTCCGCGCCGGCGAACGCTACGTCACCGCTAACAGCTTTCTCCTTAAAGCCGACCTCGGGAAATCCGGCGCCTCACACGATCACTGAGCCCGCCGAAACCGCCCGCGAATCACGCCAATGAACGCGAATCCTCACCGGACAGATCATGGAGCCGCGGCGCCCTCGCCGCGTTTCGCCCCCTCCCCATTCGCGCCCTTTCGGGTGATTCGCGGATAAACCCTCCTTCCCGCGCCTCCCCGCCATGCTTGCCCATCTCATCCATTTCTCCATCCGCCATCGCTGGCTCGTGCTCGTGCTCACCCTCGGCACCGCCGCGCTCGGCGCCTGGAATTTTCTCCGCCTCCCCATCGATGCCGTGCCGGACATCACCAACGTCCAGGTGCAGATCAACACCGAGGCGCCCGGTTACTCGCCTCTCGAAGCCGAACAGCGCGTCACCTACCTCGTCGAGACCGCGATGGCCGGCCTCCCCGAACTCGACTACACGCGGTCGCTCTCGCGCTACGGCCTTTCCCAGGTCACCGTCGTTTTCCGCGACGGCACCGACATCTACTTCGCCCGCCAGCTCGTCAACGAGCGCCTGCAGGAGGTGAAATCGCAACTCCCGCCCGGCCTCGACCCAACCATGGGCCCGATCGCCACCGGCCTCGGCGAGATTTTCATGTTCACCGTCGAGGCCGCGCCCGACGCCAAAAAACCCGACGGCTCCGCGTGGTCTCCCACCGATCTGCGCGAGTTGCAGGACTGGGTCGTCCGCCCGCAGCTGCGCAATCTCAAGGGCGTCACCGAGGTCAATACCATCGGCGGTTTCGTGAAACAATTCCACGTCACGCCCGATCCCGACCGGCTCCTCGCCTACGGTCTCGGTCTCCCCGACGTGATGACCGCCCTCGAGCGCAACAACGCCAACATCGGTGCCGGTTACATCGAGCGCCACGGCGAACAATACCTCGTCCGCGTCCCCGCCCAGGTGCGCACGCTCGACGAGATTCGCTCCATCGTCATCGCCCGCCCCGACGGCCGTCCGTTGCGCGTCGGCGATGTCGCCGCGGTCGAGTTCGGCAGCGAACTCCGCACCGGCGCCGCCACCGAAAACGGCCACGAGGTCGTGCTCGGCACCGTCTTCATGCTCGTCGGCGAAAACCCGCGCGAGGTCGCGCAACGCGTCGCCGCGCGACTCGTCGAGATCAACCGCACGCTCCCCGCCGGCGTCGCCACCCACACCGTTTACGACCGCACCGCACTCGTCGACCGCACGATCGACACGGTGAGAACCAATCTCCTCGAGGGCGCGCTCCTCGTCATCGTCGTCCTGCTGTTGCTCCTCGGGAATTTCCGCGCCGCGCTCATCACCGCCGCCGTGATCCCGCTTGCGATGCTGCTCACCGCGACCGGCATGGTCGCCAATCGCGTCTCCGGAAACCTGATGAGCCTCGGCGCGCTCGACTTCGGCCTCATCGTCGACGGCGCCGTCATCATCGTTGAAAACTGCCTGCGCCGTTTCGGCCAGGAACAGCACCGGCTCGGCCGGCTGCTCACGCGCGACGAGCGTTTCGCCGCCGCCTCCGCCGCGACCGCCGAAGTCGTGCGCCCGTCGATCTTCGGCGTGTTCATCATCACCGTCGTCTATATCCCGATCTTCGCGCTCACCGGCATCGAGGGAAAAATGTTTCACCCGATGGCGTTCACCGTCGTCTGCGCGCTGCTCGGCGCGCTCGTGCTCTCCGTGACCTTCGTCCCCGCCGCCGTCGCCGCGTTCGTCACCGGCCGTGTCGCCGAGAAGGAAAACTTCGCCGTGCGCGAATTGAAACGCGCCTACCTGCCCACCCTCCGCTACGCGATCGCCCACCGCCCCGTCGTCGCGACCGCCGCCGCCGTCCTCGTCATTCTCACCGCGCTCGCCGCACCTCGGCTCGGCAGCGAGTTTCTCCCCAACCTCGACGAAGGCGACGTCGCGTTGCACGCGTTGCGCATCCCCGGCACGAGTCTCACGCAAGCCGTCGCGATGCAGGAGGAACTCGAGACGAGCCTCGGCGCCTTTCCCGAAGTCGCCCGCGTGTTCTCCAAACTCGGCACCGCCGAAGTCGCGACCGATCCGATGCCGCCGAGCGTCGCCGACACCTTCGTCATCATGAAACCGCGCGCCGAATGGCCCGATCCGCGCAAACCGAAGGCCACGCTCGTCGCCGAACTCGAGGCCGCCGTCGCCGCCGTCCCCGGCAGCGCTTACGAATTCACCCAGCCCATCCAGATGCGGTTCAACGAACTCATCTCCGGCGTCCGCACCGACGTCGCCGTAAAAGTCTTCGGCGACGACCTCGATACGCTCGTCGTCGAGGCCGAAAAAATTGCATCCGTCCTGGCCGCGATCCCCGGCGCCGCCGACGTGAAGGTCGAACAGGTCACCGGCCTGCCGCTGCTCACCGTGCAACTCGACCGCGAAGCGCTCGCGCGCTACGGGCTCGCCACCGCCGACGTGCAGGAAATCGTCGCCACGGCGCTCGGCGGCACGAGTGTCGGCGAGATTTTCGAAGGCGACCGCCGCTTCGACCTCGTCGTCCGCCTCCCCGAAAATCTGCGCACCGATCCCGTCGCCCTCGGCAATCTCCCCGTGCCCGTCGCCCCGCTCGACGCCCACGCCGGCGAGGTCCTGCCCGCCGCCTACCGTTCCGCCAACGCGCCCGCCGAACGCGCACTGCCGTCGTTCGTCCCGCTCCGCGAAGTCGCGAAACTCGTCGTCGCACCGGGCCCCAACCAGATCAGCCGCGAAAACGGCAAACGCCGCGCCGTCGTCACCGCCAACGTCCGCGGCCGCGATCTCGGCTCCTTCGTCGCCGAAGCCCAGGAGCGCGTGCGCGCCCGCGTGTCCTTGCCCGCTGGATACTGGCTGGATTACGGCGGCACCTTCGAACAGCTCGAATCCGCCAGCCGCCGGCTCGGCGTCGTCGTGCCGGTCGCGCTGCTGCTGATCTTCGGCCTGCTTTATCTTTCCTTCGACAACGCCCGCGACGCCGCGCTCGTGTTCACCGGCATTCCGCTCGCACTCACCGGCGGCGTCGCCGCGCTCTGGCTGCGCGACCTGCCGCTGTCGATCTCCGCGGGGGTCGGTTTCATCGCGCTCTCCGGCGTCGCCGTGCTCAACGGCCTCGTGATGATCGCCTGCATTCGCGGCCTGCGCGCCGACGGCCGGCCGCTCGGCGAAGCCGTCGAGGAGGGCTGCCTCACCCGACTGCGCCCGGTGTTGATGACCGCGCTCGTCGCCGCGCTCGGTTTCGTGCCGATGGCGTTGAGCAACGGTGCCGGCGCCGAGGTGCAGCGCCCGCTCGCGACCGTCGTGATCGGCGGCATCCTGAGCTCGACGCTGCTCACGCTCGTCGTCCTCCCCGCCCTCTATCGCCTCACGCACCGCGAAGCAGACCGCGGCTGACGCCCGCCCGCCTCATCCGTCGCCACGCGACGGCGCCTTCTTCCTCCCATCCCCCGGGCCGAAGCCCGGGGCTACGCTCATCGCATCGCTACGCGATGCACCACGGCTCCCGGCGCACCTGCCCTGCCCCAGGGCACGCCCTTCCCGCCATGCCGTTCCCGCTCCTTTTGCCTCCCCGCCTCCGCTCTGGCATCCGCCCGGTTTTCCCTCATCGTCGGGCCTCGCCACATGTCGACTTTCCTCGGGATCACGTTCGAAACCTTCGTCATCCTTCTACTCGTCGCCGCCAACGGTTTCTTCGTCGCTGCCGAGTTCGCCCTCGTCAAGGTTCGCGCCAGCCAGCTCCGGCCGCTCGCCAAAACCGGCGGCTGGCGCGTGAAGTTCGCCCTCCGCGCCACCCAACACCTCGACGCCGCCCTCTCCGCCACCCAGCTCGGCATCACCCTCGCCAGCCTCGGCCTCGGCTGGGTCGGCGAGCCGTTTCTCGCCAAACGCATCGAGCCCCTCCTCGCCAACTGGGGCGTGACCGACCCGTCCACCATCCACTCGATCGGCTTCGCCCTCGCCTTCTCGATCATCACGTTTCTCCACATCATCTTCGGCGAACTCGCGCCGAAATCTCTCGCGATCCAGCGCGCCAAAGGCGTCGCCCTCTGGATTTCCGCCCCGCTGATGGTGTTCTACTACCTCTTCTTCCCCTTCATCTACGTCCTCAACGGCACCGCCAACCGCTTCCTCCGCTGGGCCGGCCTCGGCCCCACCACTGAAGGCGACCACGAGTTCAGCGCCGACGAACTCGAATACGTCTTCAGCCACGCCCGCCACACGCACCCCGGCGACGCCCTCGTCAACAAACTCATGGTCCAGTCGCTGCGCGTCCGCGCCACCTTCGCGCAACAAATCCTCCTCCCGCGCGAACAGGTCACCGCACTCTGGCTCGACCGCCCCCTCGCCGAGAATCTCCGCATCGCCCAAACCACCGGCTACAGCCGCTTCCCCGTCTGCCGGGGCACGATCGACCACGTCGAAGGCATCCTCCTCGTCCGCGAATGGCTCTGGCAGATCCAGGCGCTCGGCCCCGACGCACCCTTCGAACCGCTCCTGCGCGACGTGCTCACCTTCGATCCGAAAACCTCGCTCCCCGTCATGCTCGAGCGCTTCCGCCTCGCGCGCAGCCACCTCGCGATCGTCGCCGACGCCGACAAGAAGCTCGTCGGCATCGTCACGTTCGAGGACGTAATCGAGGAGATCGTCGGCGATATCCGCGACGAATTCGATATCGGCAGCGGCCCGATCTTCGACCGTTCCGAGCGCAGCATCGTCGTCAGCGGTTCGCTCACGCTGCGCGAACTCCAGGCCGAAACCGGCTGGCCGCTCGAATGGCAGCCGCGCGAAACCGTCGCCGCCTGGTTCCTCACCCACCTCGGCCGTCCGCCCCGCCGCGACGAAAACATCCTCGTCGGCGATTACCGCCTCACGGCGCTCGAAGCCGGTCCCGAACGCCCCCGCCGCGTCCGCATCGACCGCGTCGAAGCCGCATCGTAGCACCCCAGCTAGAAAAGGTAGGGACGGCTCTCCGAGCCGTCCGAACCTCGACCCACGCCTGCCAAGAAATCTTCCTCTCATGCACCACCGCTTCCTCCTCCTCAGCCTCTCCGCTCTCGCGCTGTTCCTCTCCGCCTGCGGAAAAAAATCCTCCGATCACGCGCCCGCTCCCGACGCTCATACTCACGCTCACGTCCACCGCGCTCCGCACGGCGGCACACTCGTCCCGCTCGGCGATCACCAATTCAACCTCGAGTTCGTCCACGACGCCGCCACCGGCAAACTCACCGCCTACCTGCTCGACGCTCACGCCGAAAATTTCATCCGCAGTCCGCTCGCCGCGATCGACCTCGTGATCGATCGCGCCGGCACGCCGACGCCGCTCTCGCTCGTCGCCGTGGCCAACGCCGCCACCGGTGAAACCGTCGGCAACACCGCCGAATTCGCCGCCGAAGCCGAGTGGTTGAAAACCGCCGGTCCGCTGCAGCTCACGATCCCCGTTCTCATGTTCCGCAACGCGACCTTCACGAATATCGCCGCGCGCCTCGAAAGGTAGGTAGCCTGCTGGCAGGCGATCCGATGTCTTTACGTGGCTCGCTGCGTGAGCAGCGGGATTCGACCTCCGACCTCCGTTCTCCGTCCTCCGTTCTCCGCCGCTCCGCCCCCCGCCCCTCACCCATCCAGCGCCCGGCGCACGGTCCGCAGCATCTTGTCCGGATCATACGGCTTCCCTAAAAATCCCACGCACGCGTCGCGCACGAGTTGTGCGACCTTGTGGTCCGACGCGTAACCGCTCGCCAAAAGAATTTTCACCTCAGGTCGCGCCGCCTTCATCCGCGCGATCACGTCACGGCAGTTCGGTCCGGGCATCACCATGTCGAGAATCACCAGATCGAACGGTGCCGCGGCCACCGCCGCACACGCCGCCTCGCCATCCGCGGCCACTGCCACCGCATAACCCGCCCGCGATAGAATTCGTTCGCCCAGCGGCCGGATCGTGTCGTCGTCCTCCGCCAGCAGCACGCGCTCGCTCCCGCCCTTCACCGCCGCCGTCAGCTTCGGTCCGACTTTCTCCGCCATGCGCAGGTTCACCGGGAGATACACCTTGAACGTCGTTCCCACGCCCGGCTCGCTGTAACAATGCAGCATGCCGCCGTGCTGCCGCACCACGCCATAGGCCACGGTCAACCCCAGCCCCGTCCCACCCCGGTCCGTCCGCGTCGTGAAAAACGGATCGAAAATCCGGTCGACCACCTCCGGCGGCATGCCCGCACCGCTGTCCGTCACCGTCACCAGCACGTAGCGCCCCGGCTTCGCCCACGGATGCGTTTGCGCATAGTGCCCGTTCACCAGCACCTGCTCCGTCTCGATCGTCACCCGCCCGCCGGCGGGCATCGCATCGCGCGCGTTGATGCACAAATTCATGAACACCTGGTCGAGCTGCGAACGGTCGCCCTCGACCGCCAGGGCGTTCGCATGCCCGATGACGTCGATCGCCACGTTTTCCGGAAACACCCGTCGCAGCATCGCCGCGAGTTCGCGCAACAGCGCATCGATCTCGATCACCGTGAGCGCCAGCGGCTGGTTGCGCCCGACCGCCAGCAACTGCCGCGTCAGCTGCGCCCCGCGCCGCGCCGCATCCCTGATCGCATTCAACTCGTCCTGCACCAGCCCCGCCGGCACCTTCGCCTCTATCAGCCCGTGGCTCGCCAGGATCACCGTCAACAGATTGTTGAAATCGTGCGCCACACCGCCGGCGAGCAACCCGATGCTCTCCAATCGCTGGACCTGCGCGACCCGCCGCTCCCGCTCCTCGCGTTGCACCGCCGCCGAACGCTCCATCTCCAGATTTCGGATACGCGCCGCCGCCACGGCGACCTGCCCGGCCATGTTCGCGAGGTGCTCCAGCTCCGCCGGCGTGGGGCCCCGCGCGCCTTCGTCGCCCCCCATCCCCACCCCGAACAGCCCGAGCGGCCCGTCCATCGAGTGCAACGGCAACAGGACAATCGAGCGATCCCCCAGCCGGGCCACGAGCTCGGGGCCGAAGCGCGCATCGGTCCGCGCATCCATCACCACGACCGGCATCGAGCCGCGCAGCACCTCCTGCAACAGCGCGTGGTCCATCGCGTTCAATGTCGGCCAGTCGGCCCGCGCGCCCTCCGGCCCTTCATTCACCGCGCCCGTCGCCCGCCCTTCCTCCCTTATCGCGGACTCCCCGACGATCAGCCAGACATGCCGGCAGCCCAAGCTCTCCACCGCCTCCCGGCGCGCCCGCTCCGCCAAGTCGGAAAAAGAACCCACCTGCTGCAGTTCACGCGCAAACGCCAGAAGCCGATGCGCAGGGGTGATGGGCATGCGCAATAAACTGGCATTCCCGCCCTTCGGTGCAATTTCTTTCCAGAAACCCGTAATTTACCGCGTTTCCCCCCGCACATTTGCGTTCCGTCTTCGCACTCCTCACACTCCCCGTCCCTTTCCTCCGTCTTCCGTCCTCCGTCCTCCGTTCTCCGTTCTCCGTCCTCCGTTCTCCGTTCTCCGTCCTCCGTCTCCGTTCTCCGTCCCATGCCCATTCCTGTCACCGTCCTCACCGGCTTCCTCGGCGCCGGCAAGACCACGCTCCTCAATCGGATCCTCACCGAACAGCACGGCAAGAAACTCGCCGTGATCGAGAACGAGTTCGGCGAGGTCGGCGTGGACAACCAGCTCGTCATCCAGTCCGACGAGGAGCTCTTCGAGATGAACAACGGCTGCATCTGCTGCACCGTCCGCGGCGATCTCATCCGCATCCTCGGCCGGCTCATGAAGCGCAAGGACCAGCTCGACGGCATCCTCATCGAGACCACCGGCATGGCCAATCCTGCGCCCGTCGCCCAGACGTTCTTCACCGACGACGAGATGAAGGCCAACTTCCGCCTCGACGCCATCGTCACCGTGGTCGACGCGAAACACATCCTCCAGCACCTCGGCACGGAGGACGAAGCCCAGAAGCAGGTCGCGTTCGCCGACGTCATCCTCCTCAACAAAACCGACCTCGTCACGCCCGCCGAACTCGACGCGCTCGAGTCGCGCATCAAGCGCATCAACGCCGTCGCGAAAATCCACCGCGCGAAAAACGCCGACGTCCCGCTCGACCGCGTCCTCGACGTCGGCGGCTTCAATCTCTCCCGCGCCACCGAACTCGACCCGCAGTTTCTCGAAACCGAATACCCGTTCGAATGGGCCGGCGCCTACGAACTCGCCGCCGGCACCCACGAACTCGCCATCGGCCATGCGCCCGACGACGATCACGATCATCACGATCACGCGCACGAGCACGATCATGAGTGCGGCCCCGACTGCGGCCACAATCACAACGAACTCGAGGTCGTCGTGCTGCCGGTAAAGTCCCTCGACGACTCGCAGCTCGCCGCCGCAATCAACGCGGCCGTCGTCACGTTTTCCGACTGGGAAAAAATCGTGCAGCCCGGCGAGGAGATCGGCACCGGCGCGACATTGCACCGGTTGAAGTTGGAAAATGAATACGGTCGGTTCCGCGTCGTCATCCCCGCCGCCGGCCGCTACGTGCTCTTCACGGGCCACGACGTCCCCACGCACCTTTACGCCCCCGCCGCGCCCGATGGAGCCGCGGCGCCCTCGCCGGAGCGTCTCCTCCGCTACCAGTGGGACCGCACTTTCCGCCACGAGCACTCGCACAACGACGCGGTCACCTCGGTCGGCATCAGCGTCCCCGGCGACCTCGACGGCCAGAAGTTGAACGCCTGGATCAGCGAACTCCTGCGCACGAAAGGCGGCGACATCTACCGCATGAAAGGCGTGCTCGCGATCAAGGGCTCCAACAAGCGCCTCGTCTTCCAGGGCGTGCACATGCTCTTCGACGCCAAGTTCGACCGCGAATGGGGCTCCGACCCGCGCCAGAACACGCTCGTCTTCATCGGCAAGAACCTCGACCGCGCCGCGCTGACCGAAGCGTTCAAGTTCTGCCTGGCGTAACGCAACCTGTCATTGCGAGCGAAGCGACGAAGCAATCCATCTAGCTGGATCGCCACGCCCTCGTTCCTCGGGCTCGCAATGACAAGGCGCGGTAGGACTAATACGGGGTAGGAGCCCGCCTTCTCGCGCCCAAAGGGCGGGCTGAAGCCCGCCCTACTCTACTG
>JAEYYL010000365.1 GCA_023430825.1 Verrucomicrobiota bacterium
TCGCGCGCATCCGCGCCGGGATTCCCGGTATCGCCGTTCGCACCACCTTCATCGTCGGCTTCCCCGGCGAAACCGACGCCGACGTCGACGAACTCTGTGACTTCATCCGCGAAACGAAATTCGAACGCCTCGGCGTTTTCCGCTACTCGCAGGAGGAAGGCACCCGCGGCGCGAAGATGCCCGACCAGATCTCGCCCAAGGTGAAAGAGGCCCGCTGGCACCGCCTCATGGCGTTGCAGAAAACCATCGCCGCCGACGTCAGCAAAACCTACGTCGGTCGCACGCTGAAGGTCCTCGTCGAGGAGCCCGGCGTCGCCCGCGGCGAAGCCGACGCGCCCGACATCGACGGCCGCGTTTACGTTCCCCGCGAACTCCCCGTCGGCGAATTCGTCGACGTCGAGATCACCGGCTACCAAGATTACGATCTGCTCGCCCTGCCGAAGGGCGAAAAGCCCGCCGCCTTCAAGGTCGCCCGCCAGGCCCAATAAAGACTTTCCGCAAAAGTCACAGCCGGTTGTAGGAGCCCCCTCAGGCGATTTCGATGTGGCTCGCTGCGTGAGCAGCGGGATCGGTCCGCCAGCAGGCTCCGTCCCCACCTTCGGAAACACGGCTCCGTCCCGTGAAACGCCCGGGCCGAGCCGTCACGCCCCGGTTTTCCGTATTCGCCGCCGCGCCTTCGCCTTCTGCTTCGCCGCCGGCTGCTTCGCGCCGTTCGGTCCGTGTGACCTGCGCAACCGGCAGGAGCCGTGCTTGGCACAACCCGCGCAGACCACATCGAGCTGCGCATGCGTCAACCGTGCGTAGGCTTCCAGCAACTCGCCCCGCGCCCGTTCCACGTCTTCCTTCCGCCCTTCTGGCGTTTCTTCGATCTCCTTCGCGACCAGCGCCAGCGCGCGCTGCCCGCTGGTGAAATACGCCAGGAAAATCTGCAGCGGGCACGCCTGAAACGCGGCCGACGCCGACGCGAGCCGCGGTGGCCCACACGACGTCGCCTGCAGCGCTTTCACCCGCAGCAAGGCCCAAAGCTGGGCGAGCGTCCGATTCATCGCATCCGCCAGCATTTCACCCGACACTTCGCCCTCCACCTGCTCGCGGAACAGAATCTCCCAACACGCCTTCTCGGCCGGTTCGAACATCTCGCACGTCTCCAGGAACCGCGGGCTCATCGCCCGGAGCATAGCTGCCCGCCGGCTCCGCGGCTACGCATTCATTGGTTTATCTCCGCTCAATATCCGCGGAGCGATCCCTCTCAGCATAAATCACGTTCTTTCCGCCGCTCAAATCGCTGGGACACAGGGGACACCGCGCCCCGACGCCGAGCGCACTGGGCGAAGCACGGGATACAAAACCGAGCCCTCGTCGTCGTGGGTGTTCGCTTGCCGGAAAAACCTCCCCACACCTCGTGGTCTCTTGCTTCCTCGGTGTCGGCGCTCTGTGTCCGCTGTGTAACGCGCCCCTACGGACTCACCGGCACCGCCGCCGCGGCCTGGGCCTGCTTCGCGATCTCCGCGATGTCCTCCGCCGGCAGCACCACGAAACCCGTCCGCCGGCTGTTCGCGAAATGCTGGAACGTGATCCCCAGCACCCGCCCCGCCGCATCGAACATCGGCACGCCCAGCGAGGTCTCCGTCATCAGATAAAGGCGTCGTGGTTTTTCCACTACACCCATGATCTTCGTCGTCCGCGCCACCGGCACGCGCTGCAATGCCTTCGGCGCCCGGCCCACCAGCGTGTAGCTTTCCAGCAGTTCGCCCTCCGCCGCCTGCGCCAGATCGACGTAGGCAAACGTCTTTCGCGCCCCGGCCTCCGCCGCCTCCTCGGCGACCGGTGCCATGAACGCCAGATCGAGGTCCTGGTCCTTCAACACGAAACGCGCCGGCAGCTCCGTCCCGTCCGCCAGCCGCAGCTTCACCTCCTTGAAATCCGCGCCGAGCAATTCCGGCCGCTGCCCGCCGCGCTGGCTGCCACTCATCGCCTCGAACGCCATCTGCGGATCGACCTCCGCGAGCGAGGTCACCGTCAATCCGTCCGCCGAAATCACCGTGCCGTTGATCTCCACCTTCTGCTCGCGCGGCGGCATCTCGCGGTCGCCCACCTTCACCTTGATCGTCACGACGAGCTCCACGCCCACGACGGCGTCGGCATAACGCTTCACGAGCTCGCGGCCGACGCTCGTGCTATCAGCCGCTCGCACCATCAACGCGCCACCCGTGACTGCAATGCACAGAACAAGAAATAAACGTTTCATGATTTCGCTGGCTTGAGGTTGATCTCCACAAAAAGCGTCTGCCCGCGGCGCTGCACCATCAGCACCCACCACTCGCGCCCGCCGTTCGCCGCGCCCGCCCGCGCCGCCTCGAGCTGCGCGAGGTTTTCCACCGGCTCGCCGCCCGCCGACACGATCACGTCGTCGCTGCGCAATCCCGCCAGCGCCGCCCAACCCGCCGGCACCGCGCTCTCCACCAGCACGCCCTTCGCGTCCGGTGACAACTGCAGCCGCACCCGGTCGTCGAACGCGATGTCGCGCGCCGAAAACTCGAGATCGCGGTCCTCCCACCACGGCATCTCCGCCGGCGGCGTCGGCTGCTCCTCGAGCACCACGTTCACCTCCTGCTGGCCGCCGTCGCGCCACACCGAAAACGCCGCGCTCGTGCCCGAACGATACTGGCGTATCTGCCGTGCCAATACATCCGTGTCCTCCGGCCGGCGCGCCGCCACCTCCACGCCGTCGATCGCCAGCACCACGTCGCCCACGCGCAGCTGCGCCTTTTCCGCCTCCGTGCCCGGATAAATCCGCGTCAACCGCGCGCCGCCCTGCGCCGTCACGCCCAGCCGCGCCGCCAGCTTCGGCGTCAGCGGCTGCGACGCCGCGCCGAGCCATGCCTTGCGCGCCAGCTGCGTGACGTTGCGATCGTTCGTCTCGCGCAAATCCACCACCGCGTTCAACACCGCGCCTTCCCGGCGAACACTCGCCAGCACCGTCCGCTTTCCACCTGGCGCGCCCGCGAGCAGTTTTTCCGTCAACGCCTTCAACCCCGCCACATCCGCCACCGGCTCGCCTTCCACCGCGACGATCACGTCCTGCCGCCGCAGCGTCGGCTCCGCCTGCCCGGCCGGCCCCGCCGGCTGAATGTTCTCCAGCCACACGCCGCTCGTGTCCGGCAGCCGCTCGTCCCGCGCCAGCTTGAACGTCAGATCGCGCACCACCGCGCCCCAGCTCCGCAGTTCAACATCGTCCGCCTGCGCCGGCTGGCGCGCGGCCAGCGTCATCCGCGCCGTCTGCGTCTTTCCCTCGCGCACAAACTCCACCGCGAAGTCGTTCCCCGGCAGCCGGCTCGTCTCCAGCCGGTTGAAATGCGCCACCGCTTTCTCTTCCGCGCCTTCGACTTTCTGGCCGTCACACGCCACGATCAGATCGCCCGCCAAAATTCCCGCGCCCGCCGCCGGCGAATCCGCCGCCACGTCCGCCACGATCACGCCGCCGCCCGGGCCATCGGCCTCGAGCCGCGGCTGCACCGTGATGCCGGACCAGCCGCGCACCACGCGTCCCGTGCGAATCAACGCATCCGCGACGACCCGCGCCAAATCCCCCGGAATTGCGCCGCTCAAATTGAACACGCCGAGTTCGTTGATCCCGATGATTTCGCCCGCCGCATTGACCAGCGGTCCGCCGCTGTTGCCGCCGAAAATCCGCGCGTCATGCAGAATCCACCGCACCAGCGTTCCCACGTCCTCGCCGCGCAGCATCATTTTTCCCGCCGTCTGCTCCGGCAGCACGAGCGAGGGATTCGAGACGATGCCCTGCGTCACGGATTGCGAAAGAAATCCCGGGCTGCCCAGCGCGAATACCGTGTCGCCCGCTTTCAACTTCTCCGACTCGCCAAACGTCGCCACCACCAGCGGCGCCGCGTCTTTCGTTCGCTGCGCCGGATCGATCTTCAACACCGCCAGATCCGTCAACGGATCCTGCCCCACGAGCTTCGCATCCATCTGCGATCCGTCGTAGAGATAGCAGCGAAAGTAATCCCCGTCGTCGGTCACATGGCAGTTCGTCAGAATGTGCCCCTCCGCCGAAATGATCACGCCGCTCCCGCCGGTCCATTGCTTCGTGAGCCGCCCGTCGCTCGGCCGCAGCCGGATCGCCTCGATCCGCACGATCGAGGGAAACACGCGCATCAACATCGGATCTTTCGTCGGCGTCGCGACCGCCACTGCCGGCTCCGCGCCCGGCGCCTGCGCCTGCAGCGCGATTCCACCTCCGACCTGCGCCATCGCAATCGTCACCGCCAGCCATCGTGAGGTCCTGCGCACAAACGGGTTTCTCATAGGGTTGCCGGGAAAGAGGCCAATCCCCCGCGCGACGCAAGCACCGTGTGTCAAACGCCAACCGGCACTTCGATGCCGCCCGCGGGTAGCACGGTCAACCTGACCGTGATCGATCCGCGAAAGACGCGGTCAAGTTGACCGCACCAACCCCGGCCATCACCCCTCGAAAACTCCCGACCGCCTCTCCGCTCGCCACCCCGTCATGACGCCCCGCGCACCGTCGCGACATAGCGCCCGATGATCCCGTCGAACGAGCCGTTGCTGAAAAACGCCACCACGCGCGGCTTCGCCCGAGGCCCCTGCGTATTCTCGATCAGCTTTTCGAGCAGCACCGCATTCGTCGGCGCGCTGTGCGCCTCGACGCCGAGCGCCACCAGGTGCGCCGCCACCGCCGCCGGGTCGAACCGGTCGCCCACGCCGATCTTCTCCGCGCGGTTCACGGCGCCGAGATAAACCTCGTCCGCCAGCGCGAGCGCCCGCATGAAACCCGCCTCGAGCACCTTCGTCCGCGCCGTGTTGCTCCGCGGCTCGAACACCGCCGTGAGCCTCATCCCGGGATAACGCGCCCGAAACGAATGCAGCGTCTCCGCCAGCGCGGTCGGATGGTGCCCGAAATCCTCGATCACCGTCAGCGCGGCGCTCTTCACCAACACCTCCTGCCGCCGCTTCACCCCCCGAAACCGCGCCAGCGCCGCCAGCTCCAGCCGCCCGGGCCCCTCCGGCAAAGCAACCCAATCGGCTGCTTTGTCGCCATCCTTTGGATACGCGTTGGACGTGGGCGCGCCCGGCGCCGACGCGTCCGGGCGCACATCGCCCAGCCGCGAGAGCTGCGCCGCTGTTGCGGCCATCGCCGCGTTGCGCGCGTTGAACAAGCCCGGCTGCGTCCAGCGCACCTGCGCCCACCGCTGGCCGCGCCAGCTCAGCGCGAACTCCGCGCCGTCCGCCGATTCCGCGAAGCCCTCGATCCGCACGTCGTTCGCCGCGCCCGTGCCCACGCGCACCACCTGCGTCCACGGCAGCGGACCGAGCGCGCGCAGGTTCTCGTCGTCGCCGTTGAGCACCACGAAGCCGTTGCGCGGCACGATCCGCGTCAGGTGCGCGAAGGTCCGCTGCACGTCCGCGAGATCGCGAAAGATATCCGCATGGTCGAACTCCAGGTTGTTCAACACCGCGATGTGCGGCGCGTAGTGGATGAACTTGCTCCGCTTGTCGAAAAACGCGCTGTCGTATTCGTCGCCCTCGATCACGAAGGGCGCATCCGGCGCGCCGAGATGATTCCCCACCGGCGGATCGAGCGGCACACCGCCAATCAGAAATCCCGGATCGCCGCCGTTCGCGCGCAACAAAAACGCCGTCAGCGCCGTCGTCGTCGTCTTCCCGTGCGTGCCGCAGATCACGATGTTTCGACGCCGCTCCAGCACCAGATCGCGCAGCATCGCTGGCAGCGAGGTGACGCGCAGCGCGCGCGTGTCGAGCAGCCACTCCACTTCCGGATTGCCCCGCGACATCGCATTGCCGATCACGACCAGATCCGGCGCCAGCTGCGCGAGCCGCGCCGCATCGTAGCCTTCGTGCAACGCGATCCCCGCCTCCGCGAGCACGGTGCTCATCGGCGGATACACGCCCGCATCCGCCCCCAACACCTCGTGGCCCGCCGCGCGTGCCAGCAGCGCGGCGTTGCCCATCGCCGTTCCACCGATGCCCATGAAATAGACCTTCATCGCATTTTCTCTCAGCCCGTTTCGCTTCCGGTGCAAGCCGAGGCGGATTCAGAAGGTGGAGCCCGATGTCCCCATCGGGCTTGAAGCGCATCATCCGCCCATCAGCCCGACGGGACGTCGGGCTCCACCTCTTGCAGCCCCTCGTTCAGAAATCAACCCGCGCCACGCGCCGTCACCCGCGCGATCGCCGCGCGCAGCCGCTGCATGTCCACCGGCTTCGTCAGGTGCTCCGAAAAGCCCGCCTCGCGACACGCCTTCAAATCGTCCTCCATCCCATAACCGCTGAGGCAGATGCCCGCGAGATCGGGCCGCAGCGCGCGCAGCTTCTTCATCAGCACCAGCCCGCTCTCGTCCGGCAGGCCGAGATCCGACACCACCAGGTCGAACGATCCGTCGCCGAAAAGCTGCAGCGCCGCCGCCGCCGTCTCGGCATGTTCCACCGCGTATCCGGAATTCCGTAACAACCGCGCGATCACGCGCCCCGTGTCGCCGTGGTCCTCCACCAGCAGGATCCGGCCGCCGCCGCCCGGCGGCAGCGGATTGCGGCTCGCCGCGGCCCCAGGCAGCGGCATCGCATTCGCCGCGATCGCCGGCAATTCCACGGTGAAGGTCGCCCCGCGCCCCGCGCCCGCCGACTTCGCCTCGATCGCACCGCGGTGCAGGCCCACGATCGCCTTCGCGATCGCCAGCCCCAGTCCCAGGCCGCCGTCGCCCGTGCGTTGCTTCCCCACGTCCGCCGCCTGCTCGAACGGCAGGAAAATCCGCTCGAGGTGGCGCGCTTCGATGCCAATCCCCTCGTCCACCACGCTCACCGTCACGCGCGGTTCGGCGCCGTCCACCGATCGGGTGATCAACCGGATCGTCGCCTTCGCCGGGCTGAACTTGATCGCGTTCTTCAACAGGTTCCAAAACACCTGCTGCAACCGCGCACCGTCGCCCCGCACCCGTCGCCCTTCCGTCGCCGTCAACTGCAGGTCCAGCACCTGGTCCTTCGCATCCAGATCCGGCGACACGATGACCGCCGTCTCCTGCAACAGCGCCGTGAGATCGAGGTCCTGCTCCTCCAACTCCACCTTGCCGCGTCCGAGCCGCGTGAGGTCGAGCAGATCGTCGACCAGGCGGCTCTGGATCGCGACATTGCGCCGGATCATCCGAAGATCCTCCCGCACATCCGCCGGCAGCCGCTCGTCGAGCTCGAGCACGCCGGCCGCCGCGAGCACCGGCGTCAGGGGCGTGCGCAACTCGTGCGACAGCATCGCGAGAAACTGATCCTTCGCATGGTTCGCCGCCTCCAGCTCGCGCGTCCGCTCCACCAGCACGCGGTGCCAGCGGATGCCTTCCGTGATCAGCCCGCATTGCGCCGCCACCCACTCCAGGATCTGAAACTGCTCCTGCGTCCAGTGCGTCGGCGATTCGCTCAACGCCACCACCAGCCCATACGGTCGCCCGACCACCCGCAGCGGTGTCGCCAGCATCGAGCGCAGGCGATGCGTCGCACCGAGCGGCGCCGCCAGCTCCGGCTGTTGCGCCAGGTCCGAAATGTAAGCGGTCTTCTCCTGCGCGAGCACCACGCTCGCGATCGAGCCCGCGCGCGGCCACTCCCCGGGCGCCTCCGCCCCGTCGCCGATCGTCGCCTGCGTCTTCACCCGCAGCCAGTCGCCATCGTCCCGCAGCACCGCGATGCACGCCGCCGGTTTGCCCACCGCATGCAACGCCCGCCGACACATGTCGTGCAACGCCGCCAGACCCGACTCCGGCGCACGCGTCGATTCGAGCAGGCTCTGCAAAATCTCCTCCCGCACCCCGAGCCGCTCGTTGATGGCCTGCAACTCCTCGTTCTGCCCCGCGAGTTCCTCAGATTGCGCCTCGATCTCCTCGTTCTGCTGCGCGAGCTCTTCCGACTGCACCTTGATCTCCTCGTTTTGCTGGGCGAGTTCCTCCGCCTGGGCCTCGAGTTCGGCGTTCTGCGCCGCGAGCCGCTCGTTTCGCTCATCCAGCGTCGCGCGCAGCGCAATGATCAGGTGGATCACCACTCCGCCCGCGAGCACGTTGAACACCGTCGTCCCGAAGATCAGCGCGTCGTTGCGCGGCAGCACCGCGTCCCCCGGAACCAGCCAGAAGATTTTGAGCGCCGCGAGTCCGACAAAGACCGCGGCCATGCCCCACACCTGCCACCGGCGGCGCGTCCACACGCACACCAGCATCGGCACCACATAGGTCAACGGCAGCGCCGTCTCCCGAAACATCCACAGCCGAACCACGCCCCAGATCGCCGTCAGCATCACCACCACGATCGTGCTCGCCAGCCACGACGGAAGACGCCGCGGCCTCATCGCCGCCCCTCCGCTTTCCGGTAGATGCACGGCGCGACCCGCTCCAGCGGCAGCCACTTCGGCAGATGGTCCGCCTTGCCCGTCACTAGGTAGCCCCCCCCGGCAAGTTCACCGCACAACCGCAGCCAGATCTCCTCTGCGGCGTCCGATTCGAGGTAGATCGCCATGTTGCGCCACAGGATCAAATCCCACGGTCCCCGCTCCGCACTGTGCAACAGGTCCGCCACCCGCCACTCCACCGCGCCGCGCAACACCGGGTCGATGGTCGCCCAGCCCCGCGTCGGCGTGAAATACCGGGTCCGCCGCGCCTCGTCCAACCGACCGAGCGACTCCGGACCGAAGGCTCCACTGCGCGCCGCCGCAATCGCGTCCAGCCGGCAATCCGTTCCCAGGAGTTGGCTACCCTGCAACCGGCCCGCCTCCGCGAGCAGCATCGCGATCGAATACAACTCGTGCCCTTCCGAACACGCCGCACTCCACACCCGCACCGCGCGCTGGCGCGCCAGCAACTCCGGCAACACCGCGCCGCGCAACGCATCGAACACCGCCCGATCGCGAAAAAACTCCGTCACGCCCAGCAACGCCACATTGAGCGCCGCCGTCGCCAGCGCCGGTTCCGCCTTCAGCCGCCGCATCGCCTCCTCGACCGTGTTCACCCGCAGGAATCGCAGGCACGCCGGCAACCGCCGCGTCAGTGCCCGGCTGCGATAGGCGTCCGCCGGCAACGCCGCCGTTGCCAGCAAACACGCGAAGAACTCCGTCACCTCCGGCGCAGGCGCCGCCGGCACCGGCCGCGCTCGCTTTTCCTCGAACCGCGGCGCCCGACGCTCCTCCACCGCCACGGCGCCTTCGAAGAAAAGATGATCGAACTTCATCAGTGAAAAAGGGGATCGCGACCGCCGACGCGCCAGAGCCCGCCGCCATGCCATTCGCGGCAGCTAAAAGTCCCGCCGCCGAATGAGTCAACCCCTTGTCCCGCGAATTTTCCGCGTCACGCAAACTACCGGCAATCAACCTCGGAACGTGAACTGAAAATCGGGCATCGGTAATCTCAATTTTCAGTAATCGCGCCCGGCCGATTTCA
>JAEYYL010000372.1 GCA_023430825.1 Verrucomicrobiota bacterium
GTGAGTCCAACAACCAAAAAAGGAGACAAGCACGATGAAAACTCATAAATACGTGGGCCTGGATGTCCACTCTGTTGACACGGTGATCGCGGTGGCCGACGGCGGCCGGGACGGCGAGGTCCGGCTCTACGGCAAGGTATCGAGTGACCTGCACGCCGTGGAGAAGGCGCTCCGCAAGATCGGCAGCGAGGGCGTGACGTTGCACGTGGTGTATGAGGCAGGGCCGACCGGCTTCGTGGTGTATCGCCGGCTGCAGCAGCTCGAGATCGAGTGTGCGGTCGTGGCCCCGTCGAAGACGCCGCAGGAAAAGGGCGTTCGGCAAAAGACCGACCGGCGCGACGCGGTGATGCTCGCCCGATTGCACCGTGCCGGCGAATCCATCGAGCTGGATCGCCACGCCCTCGTTCCCGCCACAGGCGGCCAAGCCTCGGGCTCGCGATGACAATCGGGACTGTGATGAATGCGGTTTAGCCCTTTCCCTTCGCGCCCTGTGCGGCCTGCGGTAAAACGCGCGGATGAGACGGCCGCGCGGAGCTTGGCCCTCCCTGGCTTGGTTGGGCCGGCGGGTCGAATGCTGCTCTCGGGACTTCCCGCTCTCTGCGTTGTCCGGGTTTCGAATCCGTAGCGAGCGGAGGGCGGATCGAATCCGTGTTACTGCGCTCGCGCCGCGGCGAGCGATTCGAACCAGCCGCCGCCGCCCATCGCTCCCGGCGGGAGCGGAATGCCATACGCGGGATCGGCCATCGCTTCGTCGAGCGAGACAAAGGCGTAACCGCGCGCCCGGATGCGCTGCAGCGTGCGCCGGAGCGTGTGCGCGTTGAGCTCGTTGCAGTGGATCAGCAGCACCTGCGGCGGCTCGTAACCGAGGATTTCCTGCGCGCGTTTTTCCGCCCGCGCAAAGGCGTCATCTAGCATCTGCAGCATCGTCTCCACCTGCTGCTCCGCTCGCGCGTTGTCGCCGGCTCGGCGATGCCGGGAATAGAGTCCCGCATGCATATAGTCGGCGTAGTCCACCGTGACCGGCGCGATCCGATAGGCGCGGTGCGCGAGAAACGTCTCGATTATCGCTGCCTGCTCACCGCTTCCGGTGGCGAGAAACGGATAGCGAAACCAGCTGAGCTTTTGTCCGCGCGCTTCGAGCAGCGGACGCGTGACGACCTCGCCCTTCACGATGTCGTCGAGAAAGGCGTCGAGGCCGATCTCGGCGAGTTGCGGGTGCGAGTAGGTGTGGTTGCCCAGTTCCAGCCCGGCTTCGACCCAGCGGTGTAAGAGGGCGGCGCGGGCGTCGCGCTGGCCGTCGACGTGCAGCTGGCGCTCGTTGACGAACATCATCGCGGGCACGGCCTCGGCCGCGAACGTGGCGCGCAGCGCGTCGGAAATTTCGGCATAGGCGGCGAGATCTCTGTCGGGCCCGATGGCCGGGCCGTCGTCGATCGTCACGGCGACCTTGCGACCGCTCAGGGTGTTTCCGGCGCTCGCGTCGAAAGCCGCGCCGACGGCGCCCAAGGCGACGGCGGACAAACGGAGCATGCGGCGAAACCAGAAGGGGAGGGCGGGGAGAGAGGACACGCGCGGGGACTATGGAGCGCGGCGCGTGCCGGCAAGAGACGATTACCTCGCATTATTGCGTGGAACGGGATTTCGCGCGCGGGCGAGTCGGCGAGGGTCAGTAAGCGATCTCGAGTGCGACGGAGCCGTTCACTTCGATGAGACCCGGCTCCACCGCCGTCGCGCCTCCCGCATCGGCGGCGAAGGCCATTTCCGTGCGACGGTAAAGCGGTTGCGCGGGGCCGGCGGAATTGACCTCGATCCGCACGACTTCGCCGGGTTGGTAACCGAGTGCATCGAGCACGGCGTGCGCCTCCTCCCGCGCGCGCCGCGCCGCTCCGCGCAGCGCGGCCTGCTGGGCGCCGGCCAAGGCTTCGTCGGTGGCGGTGAACTCGAAGCTCGCGAGGCGGGCGACGCCGGCGTCGACGATGCCGTCCGCGATTTCGCCGGCGCGCCCGGCTTCGACCTCGAAGCTCGCGCTCCACTGCGCGCGGTAGGCCACGACGCGCGGTGCGCTGTCCGGCGCGGCCGGGAGCGAGGGCCGGTGGTGATCGTAAACGGGATGCAACGCCATCGCTCCCGCCTGGAGGCGCTCGACGCGACTGCGTTCGAGAAAGGCAAGGACCGTGCGCGAATGCTCGCGCACGACTTGCTGCGCGGCCGCCGGGCTCTCCGCCTGGGTTTCGATCAGGGCCGTGAGACGCGCGCGGGTGGCGGGTATGCGCACCACGTCCTGACCGCGGACGGTGATGATTCGCCGGTCGGGCGTGGTTTCGTTTGCGGCGAGCGCGGCCGGAATCGCGGGGAGCAGCAGGGCGAGGAGGAGAAGCGGGCGGGCGAGGGTTCTCATGATAGCGAAGGGAGTGTCGCCACGCTACCGCAGTTCCGCGAAAAAACGAGCGGGCGGATCGGCGAGCCTGCGCCTTCCAGGCGGGGCGCGCCGGCGGATGCGCGAACTCGCGCAGCGCCGGCGGACTGCGAATGGCTGGACATTGCGAGGGCGAAGGCAATCGGGATTGCTCCGCGGGGCGGGCGTCGTAGTGGGTCTGCATGCAAGCGTTGCCCAACCCGCGTCAGGACGAAGGCGCGATGCCGCTGCCGCCGGAAAGCGGCTACGACCGGTTGTTCAACCTGTCGTTCGATCTGCTGTGCATCGCGGGACTCGACGGCTATTTCAAACGGGTCAATCCGTCGTGGACGCGCGTGCTCGGCTGGAGCGAGGCGGAGCTGCTGTCGCGGCCGGTGGAGTCGTTCATGCATCCGGAGGACCGGGAGCGAACGCTCGAAGCGCGGAAGCAGCTCGCCCGCGGCGAGCCCGTGCGCGAATTGGAGAACCGTTACCTGTGCAAGGACGGCTCGCATCGCTGGCTCTCGTGGCAATCGGTTGTCGAGCCGGGCGCGTCGACGGTGTTTGCCATCGCGCGCGACATCACGGAACGCCGCCAGCGGGAGCATGAGCAGCTCGTGATGAGCAAGCTCGAGTCGACCGGCATCCTGGCGGGGGGCATCGCGCACGATTTCAACAACCTGCTGGCGGGGCTGCTGCTGAACCTGGAGATGGTGAGCGCGTGTGGCGCGACGAGCGCCGAGCAGGACGGATTCCTGCAACAGGCGCGGCAATCGGTGCATGCGGCCAAGGCGCTGACGCAACAGCTCCTCGCGTTTGCGGACGGCGGGGTGGCGTCCCGGCGCATCGTCGAGGTGAAAGGCCTGCTCCGGCGGACGCTCGAGCTCGCGCTCGGCGGCGGGGAGATCCGGGGCGAGTGCGTGCTGGCGCCGGACCTGTGGCCGGCGGACATCGACGAGGCGCTGATCGGGCAGGCGGTTCGCAGCCTGGTGCTGAACGCGCGCGAGGCGACGCCCGCCGGCGGGACGGTGCGGCTCGTGGCGGAGAACACGACGCTGGCCGCGGCGCACGGAGCGGGCCTGCCGGCGGGCGACTATCTCTGTATTCGTATTATGGATGCGGGGGCAGGGATGCCGCGCGACGTCCTGGCCCGGGCGTTCGATCCGTATTTCTCCACCAAGCAGCGCGGGACGCAAAAGGGAATGGGGCTGGGGCTCACGATCGCGCGCACGGCGATCCGGCAGCACGGCGGCGCCATCGCGGTCGACTCGACGCCGGGGGGCGGGACGACGGTGACCTGTTATTTACCGGCGGCGCGCGCGGAGGCGGCGGCTGTGCCGGTGGAACCGCGGACCGACGCTCCGGCGCCGGCGGCCCCGGCGGCGCGCGCCGCGGTGCGCGTGCTGGTGATGGATGACGAGCCGTTTTTCCGCGAGATCGTGGTCCAGACGCTGCGCGGGCTGGGTTACGACGTCGCGGAGGCGGAGGAGGGGGAGCGGGCGGTGGAGCTTTACGCGGACGGGGCGAAGGCGGGACGGCCGTTCGGTGTCGTGCTGCTCGATCTCACCGTGCGCGGTGGGATGGGAGGGACCGCGGCGTTGGAGCGATTGCATGCGATCGATCCCGGGGTGCGGGCGGTTTTGATGACGGGCTACACGAACGAGCAAACGTTTCGCGACCCGGCGCGCCATGGTTTTTGCGGTGCGCTGAGCAAGCCGTTTTCCCGGGAAGCCCTGCGGAGTGTGCTGGACGAGATCCTGCGCACGTATCCGCTGGAGGCGGACGGCGGCGGCGTGTGATCCGTCGGGCTAACGGCGTTCCGGAGGAAGATCGCGGATCGCGGCCGAGAAGACGGCGTGCTGGGCCGGATCGACCGGCTTGAGCTTGATGGCGGTGCGCGCCGGCACTGCGCCGAGGTAATTATTGTTTTTCCAGTTGCGGGCGGGGCGGATTGGTCGCGGCGTGAAGCCGCCGCCGCAGTTGGGGCAGACATTGCCCAGCACGGCGTCGACGCACGCGGCGCAGAAGGTGCATTCGAAGCTGCAGATGCGCGCGTCGGTCGCGTCGGGCGGCAGCGGCTGGTTGCAGTGCTCGCAGTTGGGCCGGAGCGCGAGCGCCTGGATGACGTCGAACTCCTCGTCGGTGAGGCCGTATTTTTCGCGGATGGCTTCCTTGGAGGTGGGCATGGGCTTATTCGGAGGGATGGTAGCCGGCGCCGACGCCGAGTTCGCGGCCGGGAACGCGCATCACATACGAGCGCTTGCGCTCCGGCGCCGAGCGGCCGGGGCGGGGCCAGCGGTAGTCGACCCAGCCTTCGCCGGCGGAGCTGAGCGCGATGGCGAGGAAGGCTTCGCCGAAGGCCTGGTCGTCCGCGTCGCGCAGCGTGCGGACGTCCACCCCGCGGTATTCGGGGACGGCGTGGGCGACCAGGGTGCCGTGTAGGTCGAAAACGAATACATAGTCGTCGCCCTCGCGGAAGGGGGGCTGGTCGAGGCGGGGGAACGCGGCCGGTCCTTCGGCGGCGAGCAGGCGGGCGGCGGCCTGGGCGCGATCGCGAACGGTGCGCGCGGCGGGGTGGTCGGAGTGAGGGGGCGCCATAACGGGAAGGTTGTAAGGCGGCGGCGCGCGTCGAGCCAACGCCGTTCTGTGGGCGGCCGGGCGCAGCCGGCGCGTAAATTTTCGTGGCGGTGTTCCTTCGCTTTGACCGTCGGGTCGGAAGGGATCATCACGGCGTGATGGCGACCCCCTCTGATTCCTCCGGCTCCGCATTCATGCTGCTGTTTCGCAACGGCGGTCCCGAAACGCACCAACACCTGACTGCCGAGCAGCGCGTGCAGCTCACGCAACAATGGAACGACTGGTATGACGGGCTGGCGCGGGAGGGGAAGGTGCAGCATGGGCAGCCGCTCGGTCTCGACGGTCGCGTGGTCTCCGGGGCGCGAGGCGAACGGGTGACGGATGGGCCGTTCGCCGAGGCGACGGAAGTGGTGGCGGGTTATTTTTTTCTGAGCGTCGCGAACCTCGACGAAGCGACGGAGATCGCGAAGGGATGCCCGAGCCTGCCGCTCGGGCTGACGGTGGAAGTGCGGCCGCTGGCGGCGGTGAGCCCCGTGCTGGAAGACCTGCGCGCCCGGCCGCCGCAGGTTTGACGCATCTGCGTGCGGGCCGAGAGGGCTGCGCGCTAGTTTGAAATCCCATTAGTCCTGACCAAGAGGTCGGAGCGGTTTGCGAATATGACGGCGTGATCCGTATCCGGGGCTCGACCGTCAACCATTTGCACCCCTATCTTCGCACGGTTTACCGGCAACCGAGTTTGCGATCGTCGGCTGCCGGCCAGCTTCGTGTCGCATCTCCGCCTTGCTTCTTCCTCTTGCCCTGTCTCGGCTCCTGCGTGCCGTCGCTCAACTGACTTTCATCGCCTTCGTAGCCGCGACGGTCTCGAGCGCAGCGGTCGTAGGTCGGGAACCACCGGCGGTCTATGCGACGCGCCTGGCGCCCCAGCTGACCGCAATCGAGTCCGTGCTGGCTTTGGAAGGCACGAGTGCGAAGCCCACCGACTCCGGTTCGATCCTGCTCAACGAGCGACTGGTCTTTGTCGACGAGCAGGGACGCCGGACCTCCGTGTGGCACCTGGCCTACAAAACTTTGACCGACGCCGGAGTGAGGACGAACGGTGAGGATGTGTTTTCGTTTCGCAAGCACGAGCAAGAGGCCTATCTCGTCCTCGCCGAAACGATCCAGCCCGATGGCACCCGGCAGTCGGTGCAGCCCAATGCGGTGTTGATTCAGTCGCCCCAGCGGCAAGCGCAGTATTCGCTCTACGACGACCTGTCTGAGCTAAAAATCATTTTCCCGAATGTTAAGCCGGGCAGCGTGACGCACCTCATCGTGGTGATCGAGGATCTCGTTTCGAAAATCCCCGGTGAGTTCAACCACCACTTTGTCTGGGGCGGCACGTGGGCCACGGAGCGACTGCGAATTTATCTGGACGTCCCACCAGAGATCGGCGGCCGGCTGAAAATTGAAACGGTTGGGGGAGGTATTCCGCCGTTGGTGACGCAACGGGGTGATGATGGACGGATTCAGCACCGCTGGTCCCTCGACGGACTGCTCGGCGAACGCTACGAGCTCTCGCTCCCGCCGAGTAATCAGGTCGGGCCGGCGATTCACCTCTCCAGTCTCCAATCTTGGGATGTCATCGGCGATTGGTATCGTGGCTTGCTGGAAGGACGTGGCGATCTCCAGCCGGAACTCGCCCGGCAGGCGGAAACGTGGACGGCGGAGGCCGCGTCGCGTGAGGAAATCATCGCGCGACTGCATGCGAAAGTGGCGGACGAGGTGCGTTATGTCGGGCTGGAGTTCGGCGCCGCCGATTATCAGCCGCATCCCTGCAACGAGGTCTGGGCGAATCAGTATGGCGACTGCAAAGACAAGGCCAATTTGCTGGTGGCGCTTCTCGGTCATTGCGGCATCGAGGCTTATACGGCGCTCATCAACACGAGCCATCAGGGTTTGATCGATCGGCGCACGCCGGATTTCCGGGCGTTCGATCACGCCATCGTCGCGATTCCGCAGGACGGCGGTTTTCTGTTCTGCGATCCGACCATTGCGTATTCCACGCCGGGCATGCTCAGTCCGGGAAGCGCCGATCGCGATGCGCTGATCATTTCAGCGCAGCACGCAGAGTGGGCTCGGACGCCAAGTTTGGAAGCCGGTGAAATGCGTTACGAGTTCGACTTGAAGCTTGCGGAGAATGGCGACGTCGCCGGCTGGCTGACGATGCACGCGAAGGGATATTACGGCGCGAGCGAACGCCGCCGGTTCACGCGGCTGGAACCGCACCAACTCCGCTCGGAGATGAGCGAGAGGATCCGCGGTTTTTATCCGGCGGCGGAGATCATTGATGCCGAGCGCGTCGAAAGCGCGCGGGACCAGCCGTTGACGATCAAGGTCTATTTCACCGTGGCCGGAACGGAACCGGCGGACCGCAAGCAGTCGCTCGCGTTTCCCGCGAGTTCCGGGCTGCTCGTGAACGTCGGTCATGACGCGGAACGCCAGACCCCCTTCTTTGTATATCGAGACCGTATCCACGTTTCCGCGACGATCGCGCTGCCCGAGGCTTTGACGCCGGAGGCCGCCGCGCCGGACTTCCAGCTGGATTCCCGCGTGGCGGACTTCCGGGCGAAATGGTGGGTGGCGCCCGCACAATGTCGGGCGGAACTCGACCTCGCCATGAAAGCATCGGTGGTTTCGCGCGACGAATTCCCCCGCCTTTATCAGGGGATTCGTTCGTTGCAGGCGTGGCTCTCCCGCCCGGTCCTGCTGGCTGCCGCTGCCGCTACGCCGAGCCGCGCGGCACCGACCCACGAGCTGGATTTCCCCCTGATGCCGACCGGTGACGGTCAGATCGATCTGGTGGAGAAACGTTATCCGGAAAACGGTAATCTCGAACTCCGGCGGCTCGCGCTCGAACGCACGCTCCAGTATTTCCCGGCGGACAAAAATACGGTTTTCCGCGCCGGCACGCGGCTCGCGTTGATCGACTGGAATGCGGATCGCAATGAGGCCGCCCACGAGCGCCTCGCCGCACTGCTCAAAAGCTACGCGGGCCAGATCGCGCCGGAAACGTATGCGTGGGCCGAGACGATCGAGGGACTCGCGCTGCGCGACATGAAGCGCGACGAGGAGGCGCGGATCGTGCTGGAGCGCGTGAGCCGCGATCGTGCGCTCTCGGCGGCCCGGCGGGGTTGGGCCGGCGTGCCGGCCGCGGAGATCATGAGCCGGACCTCGGTGCCGGCGGCGTTGGAGCTGCTGCTCGAAGTGGCGGCACTGCCGAATGGGGCGACGGACGCGGTCAGCGCGAAGATTGCGCATCTCTATTTGCGTGAAGATCGGGCCGCCGAGCTCAAAGCCTATCTGCTCGCACTGGTGGACAGCCGCCCGACCACTTGTGAAGACGAATTTGCAGCCCTGCTGGATCTGGCTCAATCGTGGAATGCGCCCGCCGATGGTGCGCGCCTCCGGACACTCGTGGATCTGGTTGGCGGGATTCGACCGAAGCCCGGCGCAACGTTGGTGACGGCCATAGAGGGTGCGCGAAACAAAGCGAGTGTGCGGCTGGTGCGCGAGCGGCTGCGCGAGGCATTGGCCGCACCGCCTTTTCTCGCATGGCAGCCGACGGACGAAGCGCCGCGAACGCTGGCGGAACTCAACGCAGCTGTTGAAAAAGCCGGGGATGCGGGCGATGCCGCGCTGGGGTTTCGCCTCTGCCTGCAATCGATTGCCCAACACGGCGTCGACGACGGCTTCACGGAGCGGGTCTGGCGTGCGGCGAGCTACGCGGACTGGACGCAGCGGCAGGGCAGGGTTCCGATCGAGGACGGCATTTGCGAATTCCTGCTCGATTCGTGCGAGTCACTGCCGCGTGACGACGATCATTATTACGAAGGCCGACTGATTCGGGCGACCCGGACGGGGCGGATGGTCGACCGGAACGCGGAGATCGCTGCGCTGCGCGCCATCCTAGCGACGCCGGAGATCACGGAGAAATATGCGCTGCACGTTTCGGTGCGGCTGGCGCGAACGCTGATCGAGGTGAACGGCGACTATCCGGCCGCACTGGAACTCTACCGCAGCATCGAGCCGCTGGCTTCCAGCTATCGAACCGGGGCCGACGCGATTTATCGGGCGACCTTGATTCAGTTGCACCTCGGCAACGACCGCGAGGCGCTGCGGCTGATCGAGCTGCTGCGCGCCGTGCCGGAGGACACGATGAAAACCACGGCGACGAAGGCGCAGATCGCCGAGTTGATCGCGCTGGTGGATACGGGCCGGGCGCCGGAAGTCTGGAACGCGAACCGCACGTGGTGGCCGCGTTGGAAGAAGTTCGCGCTGCCGGTGCTCGGCGCGGAGGACACGTCCGGGGAGATCGTTCCAGTTATCAGCGATCTGGGCGAACTCGGCGTCTCGCTCGGAGAAGCGAAGCGCGACAACAGGCCGAAGGATTATTTCACCCATCTTGGGCAACTGATGTCCGCGGCCCGTTGGCTACCCTCGCTGGGAATCGAGATCGCGTCGCTTTATGCGACGACGGCGTCGGTCGCAACCGAGCGAGCTATGGAGTTGAGGGAACTTGTCATTTTAGTGCTCGAGGCCCCGCATCCGCCGGAGATCGCGAATCTGCCGGGACGATTATTGCAGCTCGCAGTGCACTATATCGATGGAGGCCGGCCGGCTGACACGCTGAAGGTGGCGGTGGATTATGCGCGATGGTTTCCGGATGACGACGCCATGGCGCGGGCGATGCGCCGGCTTCGCGGTTACGCGGCGACGGCGACGAAGCGCGATCATGCGGGGGCGGCCGAGGCCCTCGAGCGCGATCTGGCGCAGCCGGAATTCGCGGACTCGCGTGCGATGGCGGTCGGAATTCTGGCCGATCTCTATCGCCAGCTGGACCGCGTCAAGGACGAAGAACGGTTGTTGAGGCGCGAACTCGCCAACCCCGTCGTCGCAGCGGATACCGCGGGTCGCAAGACCCTGGAGACGCGATTGAGCCTGTTGACGGCCGAACGAGACTTCGGCGCCGAGCTCGAAAGATGGCGTCTTGCTCTTCCCTTGCCGTGGTATGACTATGCCGCGCCGACCAGTCTCGATGATCCGCGCCTCCGGAATCTCGAGCAGGTGCTGGAGTCCGCTGAGCGCCATTTCGCACCGGCCGAGCAGATCAAGCTGTATTTGCTCGCAGCAGGCGACATGCGGCGCACGTCGACGCAACGCCAACAGTCGTTTCGCTCGGCGATTCAGCGGCTTCTCCAGATCGCGCCGACTTACAGCTTCCTCCAACGCATCGCCACGACCGTCGCGGACAACGACGCGTTTGACGACGAGTCGCGCATCTCCACGGTCTGGCTCACCCTGATTTATCTCTCCGGGGAAGGCCGCAAGACCGAGTATGCTCATTGGCGACAACACGCGCTGTGCGACCGATTCAACGCCACGATCATGGCGAATTTGGCACTGCTCGATCGCTGGGTCGCGACCGATGAACGGTCTGCGTCTTCGCTGCTCGAACTAGCGGCGCAGCTTTCCCGCGAGGAAATCACATTATTTGGCGGTTTCGTGCTGAGCGATCTTTTCGACCGTCTGATCACACTGGGCGAATTCGCAGCCGCCGAGGAATTCAACCGCGGAATTCCGGCCTGGCGGTTCGCTGCGGACGTGCCGGACACGTTGCCGACGAAGCAACTCGATTATGCCCGCCGCCTGCGCCAGGCAAAGTCGTTTGCGCTCGTGCATCAGCGTCTCGCGGCACTCACCGTGGCGCGTTACCCGAAACTCGCGGACGCGATGCCGAAAAACTATCGCGATCTGCGGGTTCGACCGGAGCTGACCGCCCTGGCGCCGGCCGAGACACGCGATGCTTGTCTTCACTGGATCAAGTCTCGTCGCATTTCTCCGGTGAACTTTTCTTTCTGGGGCGTGCTGCTACGCAGCATCGCGAACGAGCCTGGCATGGAGAGCTTCGTCGCTGAGATGTTCGCCGCGGCTCTGGCCGCAGCGGAGACCGACGACCAGCGCGCGCAACTCATCCAGGTTTTTGTCGTTAACACCGATTCCGACAACCCGCAGATTCGCGATGCGCTCATGGCTACGCTGCAAGCGGAGATCGATCCGGCGCGTCATCCGGCAGCGCATCTCGCGCGCCGGCTTTACGAGTTCAAGGTCGCGAGTCGCCTCGGGCAGGAGGCGGATGTCGAGTCGGCGTTCGCGGGTCTTTCGGATCCTGCCGCGCTCTACTACGGGCAACTCGCCAGCCTCGATGTGCATACGCGGGACGGCAACCTGGCCGCACTCCGAAGAACAGTGGACGGCATGAGAACGGACCTCCTGCTTAGTCCCTCCCTGGTTATTGCGACCATGCCTGCACTGATTCTGCTCAATCGGGACGAAGAACTCGAGGTCGCCCGCGGTGTTGCCAAGACGGAGCTGCGGAAAGATGTCGCGCAGGCTTGGGCCGCGCAGGACGAAGACGCTGCAATGAGGGTCGTGCGGTTGACGTATGCGCTCAAGGAGCCGGGGCTCGTTCCGCAGGCTTGGGTGCAGGAGGTCGGGCGCGATTTTGGAAATCCGTTTGTCCGGGGTGCAGTCCGTGCCACGATCGCTTATGTGCAAAGCGATTGGGAACAGGTCGCCCGCGAGACGGCCGCAATACTGCACCACTACCCGACGCATTATCACTACTATTGGCTGCAGGGTCGGGCGGCCTACCAACTCGGGGACAAGGCGACCGCCCGGACCGCGCTGACAACGTATGTGCGCTATGCGAAAGACGAGTCGGACCATCCTCGAGCCCTGGAACTGCTCGCTGAGCTGGGAGGGGATCGAGGTGATCGGTAAGGCAAGGACAGCTATTTCGGAGACAGGCCTGCAAGATTAGCGAAGCGACCTCGCACGTCGGATTGCCCAGAGTTGTCTCGCTGGCGTCAGGTTTGGGTGCGACCATGGGTGGTTCGGCCATTTTTGGCACGAAAGTCGGCGTCGCGTTGCACTCCGGGCGAGGACGGGGTTAGCTCGGCGCCATGAATTCTTCATCCAACTCCTTGAAGCCGGATGCAGCATTGAGCGGTGAATTTGCGCTCGCGTCAGACTGTAAGGTGCGCCGGATGGGTTTTGGCGCGATGCGCATCACCGGGCCGGGCATCTGGGGCGAACCGCGGGACCCCGCGGCGGCCAAAAGTCTGCTGCGGCGCGTGGTCGAACTCGGTATCAACTTCATCGATACGGCGGACTCGTATGGGCCGGAGGTCAGCGAGCGGCTGATTGCGGAGGCGTTGCACCCATATCCCGGGGGATTGGTGATTGCGACCAAGGGCGGGTTGACGCGCCAGGGTCCAGAACGCTGGGCCCCGGTAGGGCGCCCGGAGTATTTGCAGCAGTGCGTGGAGCTGAGCCTGCGGCGGCTGCGGGTCGATTGCATTGAACTATATCAATTGCACCGGATCGATCCGGAGGTCCCGGCCGAGGAGACGCTGGGCGCGCTTAAGGAGCTGCAGCGCGCGGGGAAGATTCGGCACGTCGGTCTGTCGGAGGTGTCCGTGGCGGAGATCGAGCGCGCGCGGCGCATCCTGCCGATTGTGAGCGTGCAGAATCTCTACAACCTCGGGAACCGGCAGAGCGAGGCAGTGCTCGAGTATTGCGAGAAGGAACGCATCGGTTTCATCCCGTGGTTTCCAATCGCGGCGGGCGATCTGGCGAAGCCGGGCGGCGCACTCGACCGGGCGGCGCAGCGGCACGGCGTGACGGTGGGGCAACTCGCGCTCGCATGGCTGCTGCAGCGGTCGCCGGTGATGCTGCCGATTCCGGGAACGTCGTCGCGCCCGCATCTCGAGGAGAACGTCGCAGCCTCAGGCTTGCGGCTCTCTGCGGCGGAATGGCGAGAGATCGAAGCGGTCGGGCGAACGGCGAACTGAACAGGAGGCGGGGCGCGGAAGGGACGGAACGCGCGCTTGCCGGATTTGACCAAGCGGTCTGCATGACTCCGACCGACACCTCGCGGGAGCGACCGCCCCGTTTCTCGATGATCCGCTCATTCGTGCTCGCGGATTTTCTCACGTTGGGCAACGGGTTCTGCGGAAGCGGTTCCGTGCTGGCGGCGATGCAGTATCTGGTGACGGGAGAGGACCGCTGGCTGCTGACCGCGATGGCGCTGTTGCCGGTCGCCCTGCTCTTCGATTTCGCCGATGGACGCGCGGCGCGCTGGCGGCGGCGGGCGTCATCGCTCGGTGCCGATCTCGATTCGTTGGCCGATGTGGTTTCATTCGGCGTGGCGCCCGCCGCGCTGGGGTTTGCGGTGGGACTGCGTGGGGCCTGGGATGTCGCGATCCTGCTCTTTTTCGTGGCTTGCGGCATCAGCCGCCTGGCGCGGTTCAACGCCACGGCCGACGCGCTCGCCGACGAGAGCGGAAAAGTGAAGTATTTCGAGGGCACGCCGATCCCGACCAGCGTGGCGATCGTGTTGCTGATCGCGGTGCTGCATTTCCAAGATCGGCTTGGCGCGGATCTCTGGCTCGGCAGCTGGACGATCGGCGGCGCGGTGCTGCATCCGTTCACGTTGGTTTACGCGCTGAGCGGGAGCGCGATGATCAGCACGATGCGCGTGCCGAAGATCTAGCCGGCACGGCGCGGGCGTCGCGGCTCCCCGGGAGCCATTGACATCGTTCCAGTATGGTGGACGCTTCGTCCCGTATGAAGGAAACAAAAACGCGGCGCCCGTCGGTCGATATCAACCTCCGGATCGCGCGGCGGGTCGCAGCGTTGCGGTCGGAGCTCGGGCTGACCCTCGATGCTCTCGCGGGCAGATCGGAGGTGAGCCGCTCGATGCTCTCGCTCGTGGAACGCGGCGAAACGAGTCCGACGGCCGTGGTGCTCGAGAAGGTCGCGACGGCGCTGGGCGTGCCGCTGGCCTCGCTGTTCGAGGACGGCGCGGCGCCGGCCAGCCCGCTTTCGCGGCGGGCGGACCGCACGCCGTGGCGCGATCCCGCGTCGGGCTACCTGCGCTGCAATATTTCGCCCCCGAATTTTCCATCCCCGATCAAGATCGTCGAGGTGGAGTTGCCCGCCGGGGCGAAGGTTGCCTACGAGGCGAGTCCGGCGGAGTTGGGGCTTCATCAGCAAATCTGGGTGCAGGAGGGCGCGATCGAATTTTCCCTTGGCGGGGTGGCGCGCCGGCTGGCGGCGGGCGACTGCCTGGCGATGTGGCTGAACGCGCCGACGACTTTTCGCAATGGGGCCCGAAAACGGGCGCGCTACATCGTGGTCGTGGCGACCTCGGATCGGCCGCGCGCGTCGAGAAAGGGGCGGAGCTGACATGGCGGAGTCGTTTACGATTCGCTGCGTGAGGGCGCTCGACGAGCGCGGGATCGCCCAGCTGGGCGACGTGTTGATCGACTGCGTGGAAGGCGGTGCTTCGGTGAGTTTCATGTGGCCGATGACCCGAGCGAAAGCGGACGCGTTCTGGCGTGGCGTGGCGGCGGCGGTGGAGCGCGGCGAGCGGTTGCTGCTCGTGGCGGAGGATGCGGCGGGGGCGATCGTTGGGACGGTGCAGGTGATTTTGAACCTGCCGGAGAATCAGCCGCATCGCGGCGACGTGGCGAAGATGCTGGTGCATCGGCGCGTGCGGCGGCGGGGGCTTGGGGCGGCGTTGCTCGCCGCGGCGGAGCGCAGTGCGGTCGCGGCCGGCAAGACACTGCTCGTGCTCGACACGGTGACCGGCGGGGAAGGCGAGCGGCTTTATGCGCGCGAAGGCTGGCAGCGTTGCGGCGAAATTCCAAACTTCGCGCGGTGGCCGGATGGCCGGCTGTGTGCGACGACGTTGTTCTACAAGCGGCTCGGGGGATAAACTCGCGCATTGCGCCAGAGTGGGTCCGCCGCGAGGCTCGCGGCGCCCTTTCAACCCCCCTCTCCCCATGGCTTCCCTTGTGCGACTGCTGATGCTTGGCGTTCTGACCTTTTCACCCGTGGCGCTGCTGCCGGCGCAGTCCGCCGCGCCGGCTCCGAGCCGACCGGGGCAGCCCAGTCCGGAGGAGCGGGAGCGGTTGCAGCGACTCGCCCGCGAAGATCACGCCGCCATGATGGCGCAACTCGGCATCACGGCGTTGCGGCCGGGGCGAAACGGCAGTCCCGCGCCTGATGCCCCGAATCCCGCCAACTACGATCCGGCGAAGGCGAATCCGTATCCGGATTATCCCGACATTCTGACGTTGAAGAACGGTCAGAAGGTGACGACGCCCGAGCAGTGGTGGCGCGAGCGGCGGCCGGAGATCGTCGAGGATTTCGAGCGCGAGGTCATCGGCCGCGTGCCGGCGAATGTGCCGAAGGTGACGTGGACGGTGACTGAAACGGTGAAGACCACGCTCGGTGCGGTGCCGGTGGTGGCGAAGCAGGTCATCGGTCGGGTCGACAACTCCGCGCATTCGGCGATCGAGGTTAACATCAAGATGGCGGTGGTGACGCCGGTGAACGCGTCGGCGCCGGTGCCGGTGTTGATGATGTTCGGGTCGGGCAACCTGCCGGGCGTGGATCCGCGCTGGCCGGCCTGGGCGGGGCCGGAGCCGGTCGACCCGCCCTCGCAGGAGCAACTCGTCGCGGCGGGTTGGGGCTACGTGTCGATCAGCACGGCGAGCATTCAGGCGGACAATGGTGCGGGGCTGACGAGCGGCATCATCGGTCTCACGAACCAGGGCGAGCGGCGCAAGCCGGAGGACTGGGGGGCGTTGCGGGCGTGGGCCTGGGGTGCGGCGCGCGGTCTCGATTATCTGGATACAGATCCGGCGGTCGACGCGAAGCGGGTCGGCATCGAAGGCGTGTCGCGTTACGGCAAGGCGGCGCTCGTGACGATGGCGTTCGAGCCGCGTTTTGCGCTGGTGCTCGTGGGATCGTCGGGCGAAGGCGGGGCGAAGCCGCACCGGCGCAATTTCGGCGAAGCGGTGGAGAACCTCACCGGCTCGGGGCAGTATCATTGGATGGCGGGGAACTTCCTGAAATACGGCGCGGAGGAGTCGGCGTTCGGCCGCAAAGACGCGAACGACATTCCCGTCGACGCCCATCAGTTGATCGCGCTGTGCGCGCCGCGGCCGACGTTCATCAGCTACGGCATTCCCGAGAAGGGCGATGCGAACTGGCTCGACCAGCAGGGCAGCTACATGGCGACCGTCGCGGCGGGCGAAGTTTTCCGATTGCTCGGCGTGCGCGATTTGGGTGTGCGCGAGGATTATCGGGTCGCGAAAATGCCGCCGTATAACACGGGTCTCCTCGACGGCGTGCTGGCGTGGCGGCAGCACGACGGCGGACACGAGGATCGCTCGAACATGAAATATTTCATCGCCTGGGCGAGTCCGTTGATCGGACACACCCTGCCCGCGAGCGGTGGTGGAGAAGCGGCACGTTAATCCACGCGAAAAACGGGAGGTTGAACCTCTGGGCGGCTTCGAGCGCGGCGTGAGGCGCGTCAGGAAGCGCCCACGGCGAGGCGGGCCATGGCGCGCTCGTGCTGCAGCAGGCGGCGCTTGAGATCTTCGCCGAAGGCGAAGCCGGTGAGCGAGCCGTCGGTGCCGATCACGCGGTGGCACGGGATGACGAGGCAGATGGGATTGGTGGCGTTGGCGCGGCCGACGGCGCGGGCGGCCTGCGGCGCGCCGAGCGCGGCGGCGAGTTCACCGTAGCTGCGCGTAGTGCCGAACGGGATACGCTGCATCGCGGACCAGACCCGCTGTTGAAACGGCGTGCCGCGCGGCGCGAGCGGGAGATCGAAGGCGAGGCGTTCGCCGGCGAACCAGGCGAGGATTTGTTCACGCACGAGGGTGGTCGGACGATTGTCATCTATTATATGACAATAGCGCGCGCGGTCACGGAGGCGGGGGGCGGGGCCAAAGGCGGTGGCGACGAGGGCGCCGGTGGTGTCGACGGCGACGGAGAAGGGGCCGAGGGGCGTGGGGAAGGTGTCGGAGAAAACAGTCATGGTGGAGGGTTATGTTGGGACCGGTTGCGGCAGTTGCCAGAGGTGCGCGGTGGCGAGGCTGCGGTAGGGGCTGAAGACGGCCATCAGGCGGCGGGTGGCGTCGATGTCGGGGCGCTCGTCGAGCGCGAGAAGGGATTGGAGACCGCTCGTGACGCCGGTGTCGCCGAGCGGCACGCAGTCGGCGAAACCGAGCGCGCGCATCATCACGTAGTTGACGGACCACGGTCCAAAGCCGCGCAGCGCGAGCAGCGTGCGCTCGACGCGCGTGGCGGACATCTGCGTCAGCGCGGCGAGATCGAGCCGGCCATCGACGATCGCGCGCGCGGTGGCGACGACGTAGTCCGCTTTTTGGCGGGAGAACTGCAGCGGGAGCAAATTAACGGGGTCGATGCGCGCCACGGCGGCGGGGGTAGGCGGGGCGCGGAGGCCGCCCGGAAGCGTTTCGCCGGCGAGTTCGGTGAGCCGGCGTTTCAGCAGGCAGGCGAAGGCGAAGTTGATCTGTTGGCCGATGATGGACCAGAGCAGGCCGTCGAAGAGCGAGGCGATGCGACTGATGCGAAAACCGGGCCGGCCGGCGACGAGGCGGGCGAGGCCGAGTTTTTTGGCGAGGCGGGCGAAGGCGGCGGTGGGTTGATCGAGCCCGAGCAGGCCGGCGACGATGGCGTGGGCTTCGAGAGCGGAGCGGCGGGAAAGTCGAACGCGAATCGTTCGGGGATCGAGCTGCAGCGTGAGCAAGGCGGAGCCGTCGGAAAGCGAAACGGCGGCGGTGTAGAGATCGCCCTCCAGGCGCTCGGAAACGCTTTGCGTGTCGCGGCTGAGTGCGCGCCGCAGGTAGCCGAGCGAGAAGTCGGACGGCAGGATGATGTCGAACTGTGAAGCGCCGGGGAGTGAGCGGTAGGCCGCGGGCGTGAGGCCGTTGAGCGCGCGAAAGTTTTCGTGGAAAACCGACAGCGCGTCGAAACCGGCGCCGAATGCGATGTCGGCGAGCGTGGCGGAAGAGGAGAGAAGGCGGCTTTGGGCGGCGGCGAGTCGCGCGCGCAGCAGGAGGTCGGACGGTGTGGTGTGATAATGGAGACGGAAGAGTTCGACGGTGCGCGTCGCGCCGAAGCCCAGGCGGCGGACGATCGCCCGGGTGTCGGGGAACGCGGCGGGATCGGCGCGGATTTCGGCGACGAGGGTTTCGACGGATTCGAGAACGGGATCGGCGCCGCGGGCGAAGTCGTCGGGGTGACATTTCTTGCAGGGGCGCAGGCCGGCGGCGCGCGCGGCTTCGCAAGTCGGGAAAAAGCGCACGTTTTCGCGTTTCGGTTTTCGGGCCTTGCAGGAGGGCAGGCAGTAGATGCCGGTGGTGAGCACGCCGGTGAAGAAGCGGCCGTTCCAGGCGGGATCGCCGGCGAGCACACGGGCATACATCTGGGCGGGCGAAAGACGAAGCGGGCGGTCGGGTGAGGCCACGGCGCGAAGGGTTGGTGTTTTGAAGGACGAGGCAACCATGGCGGGAAACAGCGTGGAAGGACGGTAGCATGCGCTGGACGGGTCGTCGTCCGGGTGGATTCGGTGCAATTTTTCTCCGGTTCTAAAGGAGTCACCTACGGGCGACCGGGGCACGGTCCCCATGGCGCGCGCGGCGGGAATGGTTAAGTTGATCGGCGCCGGAATGAACCCGGCGCGCAATCCCCCGATCCCATGAAACAAAAAATTCTCGAAACCATGCTCCGCAGCCACCCGCGCGCCGATCTTCAGCGCGCCGATAAATATGCCGATGTGCTCGAGGCGCTTTCCCTGTGTCGCCAAGTGTGCATCTCGTGTGCGGACGCGTGTCTCAGTGAAGAGCAGGTGGCGCATCTGAGGCGCTGCATCCGCACGGATCTCGATTGTGCGGACGTGTGCGAGGCGACGTTGCGGCTGGTGACGCGCCAGACCGAATCTCCGCATGAACTCGTCCACGCGCAACTGCACGCGTGCGTGCTCGCGTGCCAGCTCTGTGCCGACGAATGCGAGCAGCACGCGTCGATGCACGATCATTGCCGCGTGTGCGCGGAAACGTGCCGGCATTGCCAGGAGCGGTGCAATTTTCTGCTGGGCGAAATCTCATCGACCGGCGTGGAGGAACAGGGCGCCGACCCGACCGACAGTCCGACCTTTCGCCGGTGAAGCGGCGAAGCCGCAACGGAGTCGACCACGGCCATGAAACCGATGTGGTGGTCGTCGGAGCAGGCGCGGCCGGGTTGGCGGCGGGGCGGAGTCTCGCGGGCCGCGGTTGGCGCGTGACGGTGATGGAAGCGCGCAGCCGTTGCGGTGGACGGATTCTCACCGAGCGACCGCCGGGCTGGCCGCGCGCGGTGGAGCTGGGTGCGGAGTTCGTGCACGGCGGGAACGCGGCGCTCGCACGGGCGTTGCGGCGCGCATCGGTGCAGGTGGAGCCGGTGGAGGAGCGTCACTGGCTCGTGCGCGCCGGACGCCGGACGCCGTGCGACGATGCGTGGGAACGCATCGACGCGACGATGCGGCGAATCGGGCCGCGATTTCGCGGATCGTTTGGCGACTGGCTGCGGAAGAATCGCGGCCGGCTGTCGGATGACGACCGCGTGCTGGCGGAGACGTTCGTGCAAGGGTTTCAAGGTGCGCCGCTGAGGCGGATGAGCGCGCGTGTGCTTTATCGTGCGGCGGGTGAGAACGACGAGCAGGGGCGGCCGGTGGGTGGATACGAGCGGATGGTCGACGCGTTCGCGGCGGAGCTGGCGAAAGCGAAGGTGGAGCTGCGATTGAACTCGGAGGTGACGCGGATCGACTGGACGCGCGGTGGTGCGACGGTGCGGACGGGAAGCGAAACGTGGCGGGCCCGAGCGGTGGTGGTGACGGTGCCGCTCGGCGTGCTGCAACGCGGGGCGATCCGGTTCGCGCCGAAGTTGGCGGCGAAGGAGGCGTTGTGGCGTTCGCTGGAGAGCGGTCAGGCGTTGCGGGTGGTGCTGAGGCTGCGCGCGGATGTCTGGCAGCGAGGACCGTTGCCGGCGGAGTTGCGCGCGCGACGCGGACGGGCGTTTGGTTTTCTGCATTCGGACGAGGCGTTGTTTCCCGTCTGGTGGTCGCTGGCGCCGAGTCCGGTGCTGGTGGGGTGGACGGGAGGACCGGCGGTGAAACGGATGGCGGGGTGGGCGCCCGAGCGCGTGTTCGGGGCCGCGAAACGGACCCTCGCTCGATTGCTGGGCTGCGATGAAGCGATGCTGGGGAAGATGATCGTCGACTGGCGGACGCACGATTGGGCGGCGGATCGATTCACTTGCGGCGCCTACAGTTTTGCCGCGGCCGGTCGCGAGACGGTGCACCGGCGGCTGGCGCAAGCGGTGGGCGGGACGTTGTTCTTCGCGGGAGAGGCGACGGCAGATGCGCTGGATCTCGGGACGGTGCATGGCGCGCTCGCGAGCGGAGAGCGGGCGGCGGCGGAGATTCTTGCGCGGGTGAAACGCGGGCGTTGAACCCGCGCGCTGGACATGGCCGAGCCGGGCAGCATGCTCGCGGGATGGCGACGATTTACGAGACCCTGCGGGCAGACATCATCACGGCGATGAAGGCGCGCGATACACTGACGGCGACGACGTTGCGCACGGCGGACGCCGCGATCCAGCGGGCGGCGATGGATACGGCGAAACCGATCGACGATGCGCTGGCGACGACGGCGTTGCGGAAGGCGGTGAAAAATCTCACGGACGCGAAAGAGGAATTTGCGAAGGGCGGGCGCGCCGATCTCGTGGCGGCGAACGAGGTGGAAATCCGGATACTGGAAAAATATCTGCCGCAGGCGCTCGACGCGGCGAAGCTCGATGCGCTGATTGCGGAGGCGATTCAGGAGACGGGGGCGCAGTCGAAGAAGGAGATGGGGAAAGTCATCGGCGCGCTGAAGAAGCGGCCGGAAGCCGGGCTGATCGATTTCGGGGTCGCGAGCCGGCTCGTCCAGGCGAAGTTGCCCTGAATGCGACGACGCGGCGGGCGGGCGGCGGCGACGTAGTTGTTTGGCAATTACGCGTGGGCGGGGCGGACGTTTGGCGGATGTAAATTCACGGCGGCAGGGAACCGACGGGATGCAGTCGGTCTATTGCTCATCCAGCCGAAACAGCCCATGCGTTATCCAGCGCCGCGAAACGAGCTTGAGCACGCTTCGGCGTGCGACCATGTCATCGAAGGTCGGGCGCGATGACGTCGCCGCGGCCAACGAAGAACGATGGTCTGCCGCCGCCGCCGTCGTCATCCGCTCCGGAGCGAGCGCCGGACGGCGGAGGGGAAGATCAGGCGCGCGATCTGGAGCGATTCCGCTGGCTGGCGAGCCAGGCGCCGGTGGGGATTTTTCAAACGGACGCGAAGGGTGAGAGCGTTTTTCTCAACGCGACCTGGTGCGAGCTCGCGGGGATGGACGAAGCATCGGCCCGCGGCTCGGGTTGGCTGAAGGCCGTGCATCCGGAAGACCGGGCGGAGGTGCAGCGCGGTTGGGAGGAGGCGGTGCGACGAGGGGTGTCCTCGGCGGCGGAGTTTCGTTTTCTGCGGCGGGACGGCTCGGTGCGCTGGTTGGAAGGACGCGCGGTGCAGGTGCGGGATGCGCACGGCGCGGTCGCGGGACACATCGGAACGGTGGCGGACATCACCGAGCGCAAGCAGGCGGAGGCGGCGATGCAGCGGTTGGCGGCGATCGTGGAATCGTCGGACGACGCGATCATCAGCAAAAATCTCGATGGCATTATCCAGAGCTGGAACGCCGGCGCGGAGCGGCTGTTCGGCTACACGGCGGCGGAGGCGATCGGACGGTCGATCATGCTGTTGATCCCGCCGGGGCGCGAGGACGAGGAGCCGGGGATCATCGCGAAGATCCGGCGCGGCGAGCGGGTGGATCATTATGAAACAACCCGGCGGCGGAAAGACGGGAAGCTGGTGCAGGTGTCGCTGACCGTGTCGCCGATGCGCGACGGGCGGGGCCGGGTGATCGGGGCGTCGAAGATCGCGCGCAACATCACGGAGCGGAAGACGGCGGAGAGCGAAGTGAGCCGGCAGCAGAAGCTTTATCGGGCGATCGGGGAATCGAACGATTACGGGATTTGGGTGAGCGACGCGGCGGGCAACAACGTCTATGCGAACGATTCGTTCCTGAAACTGGTGGGGTTGAGCCCGGAAGCGTGTGCGGGGCTGGGGTGGACGGGCGCGCTGCATCCGGACGAAATCGGGCCGACGACGGAGGCGTGGCGCGCGTGTGTGCGGGCGGGGAGTTTCTGGGAGCGGGAGCATCGGTTCAAAGGCGCCGATGGGGCGTGGCATCCGGTGCTGGCGCGGGGCGTGCCGATTCGCGACGATGAGGGTCGGATCGCGCATTGGGCGGGCATTCATCTCGACATTTCGGCATTCAAGCGGGTGGAGAAAAACCTGCAGACGCAGACTCACATGCTGGAGCTGGTGAACCGGCTGAGCAGCGAGCTTGTGGCGGAGCGCGATCTGGAAAAGATCGTGCAGCGGGTGACGGATGCCGGTCGGGAGATCAGCGGGGCGGCGTTTGGGGCGTTTTTCTACAACCAAGTGGACGAAGCGGGTGGGAGTTATCTGCTTTATACGTTGTCGGGCGCGCAGCGGGAAGACTTCGAGAAGTTCGGCCCGCCGCGCAACACGCCGGTGTTTGCGCCGACCTTCAAGGGGGAGGGGCCGGTGCGGATCGGAGATGTGACGACGGATTCGCGTTACGGCACGATGGCGCCGCACCATGGGATGCCGCGCGGGCATCTGCCGGTGCGGAGCTATCTCGCGGTGCCGGTGGTGTCGCGGTCGGGGCAGGTGTTGGGCGGGCTTTTTTTTGGGCATCCGGCGGCGAACGTGTTCACCGAGGAAGCGGAGCGGATTCTGGTGGCGGTGGCGGCGCAGGCGGCGATCGCGATCGACAACGCCAATCTGTATGCGGCGCTGGAGCGCGAGCTCGACCAGCAGAAGCGCACGCAGCAGGCGTTGCGCGAGAGCGAGCAGCAGCTGCGATTGGTGACGGACAACGCGATCGTGTATCTGGCGCAATGCGACCGGGCGTATCGGTTGAAGTTTGTGAACCGGCCGTATGCGGTGCGATTTGGGCGGACGCCGGCGGAACTGGTGGGCCGGCCCATCGCGGAGCTGGTGGGCGAGGCGGCGTTCGCGACGTTCAAGCCGCACATCGATGAGGCGCTGCGCGGGCGGCGCGTCGAGTTCGAGACGGAGATACCGTATGAGCAGTTCGGAAAACGGTGGATGCGGGTGATTCACGAGCCCGAGCGGGATGCCGCGGGCGAGGTGGTCGGACTGGTGGCGGTGATCACGGACATCACGGCGCGCAAACAGGCGGAGCAGGAAATGGAGACGGCGCGCGACAAGGCGGTGGCGGCCTCGCGGGCGAAGGACGATTTTCTCGCGGCGTTGTCGCACGAGTTGCGCACGCCGCTGAACCCGGTGTTGCTGCTGGCGAGCGCCGCGGCGGGGGATGCGTCGCTGCCAGCGGAGGTGCGCGAGGATTTTGCGACGATCCGCAAGAACGTGGAGCTGGAGGCGCGGCTGATCGACGACCTGCTCGATCTCACGCGCATCACGCGGGGGAAGCTGTCGCTCAACCTCGCCGCGATCGATCTGCACTCGGTGCTCCGGGATGCCGTGGAAACCCTGCGCGCGGAGATCGAGCAGAAGAAACTCGCGCTGACGGTCGAGTTGAAGGCGCAGGAGACGACCGTGTGGGGCGATGCGGTGCGGCTGCAGCAGGTGCTATGGAACGTGCTGAAGAATGCGGTGAAGTTCACGCCGGAGGGAGGAGCGATCGCGGTGCGGAGCGATCGGACCGACGACGGTGCGGGCGTGCGGATCGAAGTGATCGACACGGGCATCGGCATGACGGCGGCGGAGCGGGCGCGGGCATTCGAGGCGTTTTCGCAGGGCGATCACGCCGGGACGGCGCGTTCGCACCGTTTCGGGGGCGTGGGGCTGGGGCTGGCAATTTCCCGGATGTTGATGGAAATGCATCGTGGCACGATCGAGGCTCACAGCGACGGGCGGGAGAAAGGTGCTCGGTTCACGATCACGCTGCCGTTGCTGGAGCCGGAGGAATATCCGTCGCCCGTGGCGACGGCGGCGCAGGAGGCGGTGGGAGAGCCGGTTTCGGGCGTCGCGTCGGCCGAGCGGCGCGTCCGGATTTTACTGGTGGAAGATCACGATCCGACGCGGGCGGCGCTGGCGGCGCTATTGAAACGGCGGAGTTACGAAGTCGTGACGGCGGCGAGCGTGACGGAAGCGCGGGCGCGGGCGGAAAAGGGCGAGATCGACTGGCTGATTTCGGACGTGGGGTTGCCGGATGGGGACGGCTACGAATTAATGCGAGAGCTTAAGGAGCGTCATGGACTGGAGGGCGTCGCGCTCACGGGTTATGGGATGGACCATGACGTGGTGCGCAGCCAGGCGGCGGGTTTCGCGGTGCACCTGACGAAGCCGGTGACGATTCAGGCGCTCGACCGGGCACTGGCGGCGCTGGCGCGCAAGCGCGCGGGGTAGGCGGAGGGGCGGGGGGCGAGTTCGGGGTTCCGCGTTCGGAGTCCGGGGTTCCCGGCTCCGCGTTCGCGGCGGATGTTGGTATCCGGACCTAGGATACGGTGCCGGGATTGCGGAATGCCCGGAGTCGAATTTGCCCCAGCCCAGGCGGCTCCGCAGCGGCCCGGTCTTGGTTTCCGCTATTTGCGCGGTTTCTTGCGGGCGCTCTTCGGCTCGATGTTCAGGTAGGTCTTGTTGAGCATCTGGCTCTCGTAGAGTTCGAGAAGGCGGACGCCCTCGCGCGGTTTGACCATGTCCTTGCGCGTGGCGGCGTCGATCTGGGCCTTCATCTTGCGGCAGAGATCCTCCTGCTGGTATTGCACGCCCTCGATGACATCGGCGATGCGGCTGCCGCTGAGTGCCTCTTCAATATAGAAGCCGTTGGGTTCGTCGTCCTCGAGGAAGACGTGCACCTCGTTGACGCGGCCGAAGAGATTGTGGAGGTCGCCCATGATGTCCTGGTAGGCGCCGGTGAGGAAGATGCCGAGGTAGTAGGGCTCCTTGTTCAGCGGGTGGAGGGCGATGTAGTCCTTCACGTCCTGCAGGTCGATGAACGACGAGATCTTGCCGTCGGAGTCGCAGGTGATGTCGACGAGGATGGCGTTGACGGAGGGCTTTTCGTTGAGGCGATGGAGCGGGGCGATGGGGAAAAGCTGTTTCAGCGCCCAGTGGTCGAGGAGCGACTGGAAGACGGAGAAATTGCAGACGTATTGGTCGGCGAGGAGCGTATTGAGATCGTGGAGTTCCTCGGGCTGGTAGCCAGAATCGCGGCCTTCCTTGGCGATCTGTTCGCAGATCTGCCAGTAGAGGGATTCGGCGGCGGCGCGGTTTTCGAGGTCGAGGTAGCCGAGATTGAAGAGCGAGAAGGCTTCCTCTTTTTTCTGAATGGCGTCGTGGAAACGTTCGAGGCGGCCGAGCTTCGACTTGTTTTTCAGCATCAGCTCGAGGTCGGTGACGACCTTGTGCTTCACCTTCGGCTGGTGCTGCTGGCCGAGGGATTCGCGTTTGTTGATGCGTTCGAAGACCTCGACGACGAGGAGCGAGTGGGGGGCGACGATGGCGCGGCCGGATTCGCTGACGATGTCGGGGACGTCGACGTCGGAGGCGGTGCAGATCTCGCGGATGTTGAAGACGACGTCGCGCGCGTATTCCTCCATCGAGTAGTTCATCGAGCTCTCGAAGTTCGTGCGCGAGCCGTCGTAGTCGATACCGAGGCCGCCGCCGACATCGAGGTAGCCCATGGGGAAACCCATGCGCGAAAGCTGGCAGTAGAAACGCGTGGCCTCGATGACGGCGTTCTTGATCGTGATGATGTTGGGGACCTGCGAGCCGATGTGGAAGTGGACGAGACGGAGCGCGGAGGTGAGTTTGGCGGCCTTGAGTTTTTCGCAGGCGAAGAGGATTTCGGCGGTGTTGAGGCCGAACTTGGCGTTGTCGCCGGTGGACATGGCCCACTTGCCCTCGCCGCGGGTCTGGAGTTTGGCGCGGAAGCCGATCATCGGCTTCACGCCGGTCTCGGCGGCGATGCGGATGATGTCGTCGAGTTCGGCGAGCTGTTCGACGACGAGGATGATTTTCTTGCCGAGCTTGCGGCCGAGGAGGGCGAGGCGGATGTAATCGTGGTCCTTGTAGCCGTTGCAGATGATGAGCCGCTGCGTGCCCTCGTGCATGGCGAGGGCGATCATGAGTTCGGGCTTGGAGCCGGCTTCGAGGCCGTAGTTGAAGTCCTTGCCGGCGGCGACGATCTCGTCGACGACCTCGCGCAGCTGGTTGACCTTGATCGGAAACACGCCGCGGTATTCGCCCTTGTAGCCCTCCTCCTTGATGGCCTTGGCAAACATCTCGTTGATCTGGATGACGCGGTGGCGGAGGAGATCCTGGAAGCGGATGACCATGGGCGCCTTGAGGCCCATGCCGA
>JAEYYL010000373.1 GCA_023430825.1 Verrucomicrobiota bacterium
GAGGCGCTGTCGCCGCCGGCGGGCGGGCTCGCGGTGAGCGGGCGGCCGGTGGTCAACCTGTCGTTGGCTTTCAACTACGCGTGGGGCGGGATGAATCCGGCGGGCTATCATGTGGTGAATGGGGTGATTCACGCGCTGGCGGCGCTGGTGCTGTTCGGCGTCGTGCGGCGCACGTGGGCGAAGCGGAGCCAGGTGGAAAACGAGGCGACGCTGCTCGCCGGCGGTGTGGCGTTGCTGTGGGCATTGCATCCGCTGCAGACCGCGGCGGTGACGTATGTCGTGCAGCGAGCGGAATCGCTGGCGGGGCTTTTTTATCTGCTCGTGCTCTATGGGTTCGTGCGCGCGACCGAGGGGATGAGGGTTCCGGGTTCGGAGTTCCGCGTTCCGGGTTTGGAAACGGGCGATTCGCGGGTGAATCGCAGGCAACTCGGAACTCGGAACCCTGAACCCGGAACGCCAAAGCCTGAGCCCGGACCTGCGCGCGCCGGAGCGCGGCGCTGGCTCGTGCTGTCCGTCGGAGCGTGCGTGCTCGGGGTGGCGACGAAGGAAACGCTGGTGACGGCGCCGCTCGTGGTGCTGCTTTACGACCGCACGTTTGTCGCGGGAAGTTTTCACGCGGCGTGGAGTCGGCGGCGCGCTTACTATCTGGCGCTCGCGGGCACGTGGCTGTTGCTGTGCGCGTGGATGGCTGGCGCGGACGGGCGGGGCGGCACGGTAGGTTTTGCGGCAGGCGTTTCGCCGTGGCGTTACCTGCTGACGCAGGCGGAAGCGCTGGTGCTTTATCTGAAACTCGCGGTGTGGCCCCATCCGCTGGTGTTCGACTACGGCGAGCGGCTGGTGAGCGGACTCGCGGAGGTGTGGCCGCAGGCGTTGTCGGTCGTGGCGTTGTTGGCGGGCACGGTGGTCGCGTTGTGGCGGCGGCCGACGATCGGGTTTGTCGGTGCGTGGTTTTTCCTGATGCTCGCGCCGACGTCGAGTATCGTGCCGATTGCGTCGCACACGATCGCGGAGCATCGGATGTATCTGCCACTGGCGGCGGTGATCGTGGCGCTCGCGGTCGGTGCGCAGACGCTGCTGCGACGGCGGTCGGTGGGACTGTGGCTGATCGGGCTGAGCGTCGGAGCGGGGGCGTTGACGATGGCGCGCAACGCGACGTATCGCACGGAGGTGGCGTTGTGGAGCGACACGGTGGCGAAGGTGCCGACGAATGCGCGGGCGCAGGCGAATCTCGCGCAGGCGTTGCTGGAGAGCGGTCGTCCGGCCGAAGCGGCGACGGCTTACGAAACGGCGGTGCAGCTCCAGCCGGAGTCGGCCGACCTTCGGGCGAATCTCGGCCAGGTTTACGCGCGACTGGGTCGGAGCGCGGAAGCGGTGGAGCAGGGTGAAGCGGCGGTGCGGCTCGCGCCGGCGAATGGGATCGCGCGCGTCAATCTGGCGGAGGCGCTCGCGCAAGTCGGGCGCGTCGACGAGGCGGTGGCGCATCTGGCCGAAGTTCGCCGGCTGCAACCGGAGGCCGCGGACGTGGCGCAGGCGCTGGCGGATGCGCTGGTGCAGCAGGCGCAGGCGCGGGTGCGTCAGGGACGGCTCGACGACGCCCGTGCCGCGGTGGAGGAGGCGTTGCGGGTGATGCCGGGTCATGTCGAAGCGCTTTTCACGCGCGGCAATCTCGCGGCCGCGACGCAGGATTTCGCGCCGGCGGCCGAAGATTATCGCCAGGCACTCGCACTCGCGCCGGACCATGTCGGGGCGCGCAACAATCTCGCGAACGTTTACCTGGTGACAGGACGGACGCGCGAGGCGATCGAGACGTATCGCGAGGTGCTGCGCTTGCGGCCGGATGATCGTTCGGTGCGGGAAAATCTGGAGCGGGCGGAGGCCCTGTCGGGGGCGAAGCGATGAATGCGGCGGCCGGCGATGATGTATCGATTTACAGAATACGTGGGTGATTTCCAACGCCGCACCGGACGCGCTTCGGACTGTCTGAGGATCGCTTCGATTGTGTGAGCGGAGCGAAGACGCTTCACGTCAGGCGCCTCAGTCGCTTTCCCCTTTCCCCTTTCCCCCGTTCGACCTTTTTGTCGGGCGTCTGTTAACGTCACCCTTGTGGTGAAAGAATCGGCGTTTCAATCCGTCCCCTCTCAACGACTACACTATGACCACACTGAAAACCCCATTCCGATACGGAATCCGACGCTTTCGAGCGTCGTTGCTCGCCCTCTCGACCTCCACCCTGTGCCTGGCGCAGCAAGCCGCGCCAGCTCCGGCGGTCGCCCCGTCCATCCCGGAGGACGAAGCCATCGTGCTCTCGCCGTTCGTGGTCGATGCCTCGCAGGACAAGGGTTACTTCGCGCAGAACACCCTCGCCGGCAGCCGCCTCAACACGAACATCTCCGATCTCGGTGCGTCGATCTCGGTGGTGACGAAGCAGCAGATGGAGGACACGGCCTCCGTCGACCTCAACGATGTCTTCCGTTACGAAATCAACACGGAAGGTTCGTCCACCTACACGCCCGCGGGCGCGAATAATCTTTCGATGCGCAACGACGGCGTGCGCGACTTCGGCGCGGGCGCCACGCTCGGCAACGGCCTGTCGATCTACACGAATGCGAACGCCAACCGCGTCCGCGGTCTCGGCGCGCCCACGAATGCGATCAACTATTATCCGGCGATCGGCACGATCCCGATGGACTCCTACAACGTCCAATCGCTCGAAATCAGCCGCGGCCCGAACTCGATGCTCTTCGGTCTCGGCAGCCCGGCCGGCATCGTCAACCAGTCGACCGCACAGGCGGCGTTGAATCGCGACACGATCAACGTCACCACCCGCGTCGACCACAACGGCTCCTATCGTGGCAGCTTCGGGGTCAACCAAGGCATCCTCGACGACAAACTCGCGCTCTACGTCGCGGGCGTTTACGATCACCGCAAGTTCGAGCGCGAGCCGGCCTACGACAAGACGAAGCGCGCGTATGCGGCGCTGACGTTCAAGCCCTTCGAGAAGACCATCATCCGGGCGAACGTCGAAGGTTACCAGAACGACAACCGCCGCCCGAACTCCCTCACGCCGCGCGATTTCGTGACCGAGTGGAACAATGCCGGCCAGCCCTACTACGATCCGCTCACGCGCCAGATCATGCGCGGCACCGACAATCGCGTCGTCGGCTCCTATGTGATCAACGCCCAGGCCCCGCAGGCCGGCGAAGTGGTTGCGTTCATCGAATCGCAGCCCGGCTACAATCCCGCGCTCTGGAACGCGGCCCGGACCCAATACAACGGCATCAATATCTTCGGCGACGCCGCGCTCACGACCAACACCGGCTTCGTGGCTTCCAGCAACACCGCCTCGCGCAATGCGCTCTTCGTGCCCGGCATCACCTGGGCCAACGCCGCGCGCAGCACGATGCTCATCGCCGACGGCCAGCTCGTGAACTGGTTCCAGCCGCTCCGCGGCCAGCGCTATCGCACGACCTGGGGCACCGCCGCCGGTCCGGAGATCAATGCTCCCCTCCAGCCCGATCCGGAATCCACCATCTGGGCGAACAACACCTGGTCCGACATGTATAACCGCGGCATCACCCAGTCCACCGGCTGGAGCGGCATCGGCAACAACATCATCGGCTACAAGTATCCCGGCGTGACCAACAAGGCCATCTACGACTGGGAAAACGTGAACATCAACCAGATGAACTTCGGTCAGGACAAGAACTCGAACTACAACATCGAGCTCGAGCAGCAGATCCTTTCGAATCTCTACCTGAACGCCGGCTGGTTCCGCCAGGACTACATCTCGAAGACCAACTACACGGTCGCCCAGCTCAACGTCGCGACGCTCTTCGTCGATACGAACAAGAACCTTCCCGACGGCAGCGCGAACCCGTATTTCGGCAAGCCCTACGTCGAGGACCAGGACCCGGACCGCTACATCAACAAGTCGCTCGACGATCACTACCGCGCGATGCTCGCGTGGACGCCCGACTTCACCCGTAAGGACGGCTGGCTCCGCTGGCTTGGCCGCCACCAGGTGCTCGGCCTCTGGTCGCGCGACGAAGCGATGGCCACCGGCATCCGCCAGCGCTTGAACTACGTGGACAGCACGAGCTTCGCGGGCCGCGCGCGCTACATGGCGAATGCGAACAACCGCGCCGATGGCTCCCCGACTGGCTTTAACTTCCAGACGACCTCGCTGCGCCGCCAGTTCTATCTCGCGCAACCGGGCGATCCGAACGGCACCGTGACCCGCTCCTCCGGCGAGTGGAACCACCTCGCCTACACCGGCGACATCAAGGTTTACGATTACGCGAACAGCCGCTTCGACACGGTCAACATGACGACGGTCTTCAATCCGTTCGACGCGCACACCGGCCGCAACCAGCGCGAAGTCGAATCGCTCAGCGCCGGCATGACCAACTACCTCTGGAACGAGCGCCTCGTGACCACCTTCGGCGTTCGCCGCGACGAGTATAAGGCGCGCGCCACGACCAATGCGGACATCCACCGCCAGGAACTCTCCACCGGCAGCGCGACGAACGACGTCAACTACCGCGGGGTGGTCGTCCCGGCGGGCGGCCGCGTTGCGGTCCAGGGGCCGATGACCAATCCGGAGAAGTGGGTCGGCGGCGTTTACCAGCTCGACACGCTCTTCAACCGCTGGGACCGCTGGGACGAGCAGACCGGCACGACGAAGACGCTCGGCGGCGTGTTCCGCCCCTTCCGCAATTGGAACACGATCGACAGCCGCGCGGACACGGGTTCGCAGTTCTGGCAGTTCGTCCGCAGCTTCGGCGTCAGCTACAACCAGTCCGACAACTTCAACCCGCCCACCTCGTCGCAGACCGACGCCTTCGGCCGCCCGCTGCCGAAGCCGACCGGCGAGGGCAAGGACTACGGCATCCAGTTCTCGTTGCTGGACGACAAGCTGTTCGCCCGCATCACCTGGTTCGAAGCGAGCAGCAAGGACGAGCGCACCAGCTCGGTCACGGGCATCGCGCGCCTCACCGGCCACATGGACACGACGGCGTTCCGCAACTGGGCCCGCACCATCGCCCGCATCAACATGGGTGACGATCCGCGGATCGCCAGCTCGTGGGATGCCAGCATCTCCCCCGACAAGGAGGAGCAGATCCGCGCGGCCGCCGCCGAGATCTGGCAGCAGCCCTACCTCTATTACGACAACGTCGGCAGCATCGGCGCCACCCAGGACGCCGAAGCGAAGGGTGTCGAAGCGGAGATCAACTACAACCCGACGCCGAACTGGACGATGAAGCTGACCTTCGGCAAGCAGGACACCAAATACAACAACGTGCTGAAGCAGTTCGACGACTGGTATGCCGAGCGCTCGCCGATCTGGCAGTCCGCCCGGGCCGCCGACTACCTGCTCCCGCAATATCGGGATCTCGCCACCTACACGACCAGTGGCGGACGTGAGGTCGACCTGACGAACTTCATGACGAGCACCGGCTACGTCTCGGACATCCGCGCGGATCATCCGGACGGCTGGAGCAACGTGCAGAACTACTACAACATCGTCGTGCTGCCGCAGGTCTTGCTGAACCGCGAACTCGAGGGCCAGTCCTCGCCCGGCCAGCGCAAGTATCGCTCGTCGTTCCTGACCTCCTACAACTTCACCGACGGCAAGCTGAAGGGCTTCTTCGCCGGCGGCAGCCAGCGGTGGGAGAGCAAGTCGATCATCGGCTACTACGGCAAGGTCAGCGGCGCCAACGGCACGCAGATCGACATCTCCGACACGAGCCGCCCGATCTACGACGGCGCGAACTCCTACACCGACCTCTGGTTCGGCTACAGCCGCCGGATCATGAACGAAAAGGTCCGGATGAAGATCCAGCTGAACGTCGCGAACGTGTTCGAGAGCGGCGGCCTGCAGCCGGTGTCGGTGAACCTCGACGGTTCGCCGTATGCCTTCCGCATCGTCGATCCGCGCCAGTTCATCCTGACGACCTCCTTCGACTTCTAAACCGGCCGGCGCGACGGCAAGCCGCGCCACCGTTCCTGTGCAGAATAGAGCAAGCTCCCTCCGCAAGGAGGGAGCTTTTTGTTTACGGTGCGCCCGGCAGGGCGCACTTGCTGGACAGTGAAACATGAAGTCAAAAACGACATGTCAGTCTGTTGACCGCCCGGCAGAGGGAAGGTCTAGCCGAAGGGCAACTGCGACGTCGCGAGGCGAAT
>JAEYYL010000448.1 GCA_023430825.1 Verrucomicrobiota bacterium
GCAGCACGCTGCGCGCGCGGGAATCGGCGTTCAAAACGGCGCTGGCGGCGGAGATCGAGGCGCAGGTGTGGCCGCTGGTCGGGGCCGGGCAGGTGAAGGCGAACGTATTTCGCGTCTATCCGATGAGTGAGGCGGCCGACGCGCACCGGTTGATGGAGAGCAGCGGGCACGTGGGGAAGATCGTGCTGAACTTCGAGAGTTGAGCCGCGCCTCCCTCGCAAGCGTTCACAGAAGGGCTCGACCGACAGTCGAGCGGATTAATCCCACCCCTGATCAATCAACGCGTGTTACACAGAGGTCACAAGGGGTTGGGAGGTCTTTTCTGCCACGAGTGCAGACGACGAAGGTTTGGGTGGAGGTGGGTGACTGTCTGTGCGAAACGTTCATCGCTCCAACGATGGATCGAGGCGGAGGGACGACCTCCGTGTCGGCCGCGGGCCGGCCCGGAGGCGGGCCCTCCTTCTGAGCGGCCATGGTTTTGGTGAAACCGCTTTAGAACTCCGGACGCGGCAGGTATCGGGCGAGAAACACCGCCAAGGCAGGCACGACAATGAAACTGACAAAACCATAAGCGACCAACAGCGCGGCCGTTTTCCCAACCCCCGGGAATCGCTTTCGGATCTCGAGCCACGCTCCATGCACGTGTTCAGGGAGCTTCGGTTGATACCTGGCGGCCGGCACGTTTTCGAAGGTGGCGGCCACAATCGCACGCAGCTCGACCACCGCGTCGCGATCGAGCTCGCGTGTCTGCCAGCGTGGATCGTGGCGCGCATCGCGAATGAGCCGCGCCCGGCGATAAGAGAGCTGCGTGCCGGCGAGCATCGCGAGGACAACAAGCCCCAGCAGCCAGGTTTCCAAGGCAAACGTGATCCAGGCCAGCGCCGCCATGGCGACGATTCTGAAGCTCAACTCCAGCACGGGAAACCGGGCGAAGAGCGCGTCGTTCGTGAACTGCCCACCATCGAGCGGCACAAGCGGCAGCAGATTGAACGCGTTGAGAAAGAGCGAAACCCAGGCGAACTCCACCAACCAGGTGGGATCGTCCACCCCCAGCGCCGCGCCTCCTGCGGCAAGCACGCTCGCGAGTCCCAGGACCGGCCCCGCCAGCGACACGAGCGCATTCTTGGTCGCATCCAGCTCGCGCGGTTCTCCGGTGGCCAGTCCGCCGAAAAGCGGCAGGAAAAGCAGGCGGACGTTTTTGTAGCCGAAGCACCGCATCGCGAGCACGTGGCCCAACTCGTGTATCGCCACCGCGATCGCGAGGAACACCACCGATTTCCAGCCCCAGCTCAGGCCGCCGAGTGCGAGAAACAAAACGGCCGTCGCGATCAGCGCATGACCAGATGAGGCCTTGCCGGTGTCCTCCCCGCGGGCCTGCACTGCCGCGAGCAGCGCGTCGTCGGTCAGCGTAACGTGAGGTGCCAGCGGCGGACCGGAAACGGAAGCGGAGCCGGCGCCGCTTGGCGCATCGTAAGGTTTCATGAACTTGCCGAGGAGTGACGCGAGGCGCGCCGAGAGCTAAAGCGGGATGGAGCGGGACAGGCTCAAAAACGAAAGCGGAACGCCGGGACGTTGGCCACCCGTGTCTCTGAAAACCATCCGAAACTTTGCGCCTTTCTGAGTTTCCCCGACTGTTGCTGCACTCTGGAGCCGACCGCGGACGACACGGAGGTCGTCCCTCCAGAAATGGCTACAGCTTTGTTGAAAGCGCTCAAAAGTCCGGCCGTTGCGAGGAGCGCAGCGACGAAGCAATCCATCGAGCTGGATCGCCACGCCCTCATTCCTCGGACTCGCGATGACAAAGGAGAGTGGGATTTATCCAAGTTAGTCGGTCATGATACGACGTTCATTCCCATCGCCGATCGTCGTTTCGCGTCGGCTTGTTTTCTCGGCCGACGCGGATTCTCTCCGCGCATGGCTTCACCTGAAACTCCGGTCGGATTCGACGAACAGAATGCGGCCGCTTACGACGATCGTTTCGCGAAGATCGGCGCGCTGCGCGATTCGCTGCTCCTGCAAACGCGCGCGATCCTCGGCGATCTGCCGGCGGACGCGCGGATTCTCTGCGTCGGCGCCGGCACGGGACATGAGTTGCTGGCCCTGGCCACGCATTTTCCGGGCTGGCATTTTACGGCGGTCGAGCCGTCTGCGCCGATGATGGCGATTTGCCGGCGTCGTGCCGCCGAGCACGGTTTCGCGCAGCGCTGCTCATTTCACACCGGTTATCTCGACACGCTGCCGGCGGGCGAACCGTTTCACGCCGCCACGTGCCTGCTCGTGTCGCACTTCATCGTCGCACCGGAAGCGCGCCGCACCTTCTTCCGCCAGATCGCGGAGCGGCTTCGTCCGCACGGCCGGCTCGTGAGCGCGGATTTGAGCGGCGATCGCAGCACGCCGGAGCACGCGAAACTCGAAACCGTGTGGTTCCGCCTGATGGAGATCGCGGGCGTGCCACCCGAGCAGCACGCCAACCTGCGCCAGGCCTGGCAGCGCGACGTCGGTTTTCTCCCCGTCGCGGAACAGGAAGCGCTCATCGCGTCCGCCGGCTTCGAGCCTCCGGTGCTGTTTCTGCAGTCGTTGCTGATCCGCGCGTGGTTCGCGCAACGGACCCAGCGCGAACCGCAGGCGTGAGCATGTCGACCGCGCCTGCCTTTGGCCGGCGTGGGTCGCGTTCAGCTCTCGTTACACACTTTGGCCTTGATGGTGACAGCCAACCTGTCGGGCCCGGCGGGCGTCGTCGTTCCGCTCAGATAGAGCAACTGCCACCGAATCGTGTCGGAGTGCAGCGTGAGCTTCGCCTCTTTGATCGCCTCGCTCAGCGCATGGTTGAAGTCGCCGGTTTTGGACTGACCGAGGAACTCTTCGATGCTGCGACCTCCGGGCTGCAGAGTGGTGTTCATACGAGTGCGACGCTGGTTTCGCGGCCCGCGTCGGCAAACCGTCTTTCCATCCGACGTGCAACCAGCACCGGCGCTCATCACGGCTATGAGACGGCGCCGCGTGCGCGAGCCGCGCGATGCATTTCAAACGAGGTTCACCTGCAATTTTGCGAAGGCGTAAGGGTGAGCGCCGCCAACGGAAGCGTTTCACGCCGCGACTTGTCGTTTGGTGTGGTCGTCGCGCCGGGAGCGCGCGGCCCGTTCCTCCACCAGATCGCTTCTGGTCTCTTTTGCGGAGCGTCAGGGCTCGGTATCCCCGACGATGTCTGCAGTGACGTCTGTTCCATTTGTCTGGAGGACCCCGCGATTGGATTTTTGGGAGAGCTCGGCGCCGTGGGAGTCGGAGCCGGGCGTGAATCTTAGCCGGGTGATGCCGCTCGTTTCGATCGCGGCGCCGTTGTCCTGAAAAAGATCGCCGCCCGTGATGCGGACGTCGGTGGCGGAGCCCACCACGAGGACCGGCTTCGCCGAGTCGAATGCGGTGATGTCGCCGGCATAGAGGGGGCCTTGGAAAGCGACGCCGGGAGCATAAATGCCCGTCCAACCTTCGCTGGCGAAGTAGTGGGCATTCGCCGTGCGCAAGCCGCCGAATTTGCCGTTGGTGCTGGAGATCGCGACAAACGCCAGATCGGCAATACCGTCGTAATCCACGGTGGGTTTAAAAAGCGCCTGATTTACGGCGGTGAGACGGCCGACCGTGAAAATGGAGACATTGGTCCGCTCGTCGGCGCCGGTGATGACGATACCAGCATGGCCCCTCACATAGGAAACATCGGGTTGGTTATAGGTGGTGGGTGGAGCGGGAGGCGTGGCGCCGTCGAGGACGATGGAGAGCGTGCCCGGACCCGAGAGCTCGACCTGCACTATGTCGTGGTCGAGATCGACGAAGGACGTTCGCGTGATCTTATTCGAGGTGTGCTCGGCGGTGAGTGCGGCGGCGGAACCGGTGAGCAGCACCTGGTCGTAAATGTTGCCGTTGGGGTGAGCGATGCCGGCCGCTATTTGTTCTGCGGCCCCCGAAAGTTTTTTCGTGAGCGAAAGGCCAAAGACGACAGGGGCGGTTGAGGTGGCGATGCCGACTGCGTTGGAAACGGTGGCGGAGTAGAGCCCCGCATCATCGGGCTGAACATCGTCGAGCGAAAGCTGAGAGTGGTTTTTTCCTGCGAGCCGCACGCCGTTGCGGTCCCAAGCGTAGGTGAGATAGGTTCCTTTTGCCTCCACGTTGAACGTAATGCTTTCTCCCGCTGGAGCGACGCAGTTTTTCGGAGGGGTGGTCACGACCGGGGCGGCCGAAAGCTGACTCTTCAAGGAGGAGCGGACGATCAATCCGTCGAAGCCGACGCCCACGACCGTGCCATCAGCAGCGGAACACGCCGCTTCAATTCCCGCGCGGTGGTCGTTCGTGGCGGCGAACTGGAAGGGGTTCCAAGCCAGGCCATCTTCGGAGAGATAGATTTCGTTCAGGCCGCGTCCTGAGATCAATACCTCTCCGCTCAAGCTCGTGATCCACGCCCCTCCGATGGACGTGCTCAGAGCGTGTTGATTCCAGTTCAGGCCGTCCGCCGAAATATAGATCCGAACCCCTGCCAAGGCTATCCACTTGTTGCCATGCGCGGTCATGGACAAGCTGTCAGGAAGAGGCACCGACCTGTTCTGCCACGTCAGCCCATCGGTCGAGGTGAGGATGGT
>JAEYYL010000449.1 GCA_023430825.1 Verrucomicrobiota bacterium
TCATGAGGCTCGGCGAACGCGCCGGTTTCGGCCCCACGATCGTCGCTCCGCCGGCGACGAGTTCGCGCAACTTGCGCACCAGCTCCGGCCGCATCCGGTCGGTTTCCGGCAGCACCAGCACGCGATAGCTCATGCCATCGGGCAGCACCAGGCGGCCATCGTCCGCGACCTGGAGCCGGTTCAGGAGCACGTCGGCGTTGATGAAGTCGTAATCGTATCCATCGGGTGGTGACGGACGCGTGCCCGGGCCCCAGATCGGCGGCGTCGAGGGCGCGCCTTCGTCCAACAGATAAGCGAGGTCCGCGACGAAGAGCCCCTGCTGCAGCAGATGGCTCGCGCGCGCGAAATAGGTGAACAGCGACTTCGCCTGCTCCGCCCACGTGATGTTTCGATTGAGGTGGGTGCCGACCATTGTGTTGCCCGGCTTCGTGTCGAGCGGCTGGTGCGCCGAGGTGTGAAACACCAGACGGTTCACGCCCTGCGCGAGCCAGTAATCCGCGACGCGCTTGAGCGTCGCCGGCGATTCGTAGCCACCGCCCGTGAACGCCTCCGCCGCCACCAGCGGCTTGCCGTAAACGTGCGCCGCCGACGCCGCGCCCCGGATGTCCTGCAGATACATCAGCCGCGGATGCAGGTCGCGCACCCAGAATTCGCCCATCGGGATCTCGACCTTGCTCTTGTTGAGCAGCGTGTCCTCCGGCATCTCGAGCGAAACGCCCGCCGCCTCGGCGTAGAGGCCGATGCCACGCTCGCGCAGCTTGTCGGCCATTGTGCCGTAGTGCGCATCGGCCCACAGGTCCGCGAGGGTGCGGCGAAAATCCCACAGAAAACGATCGCTCCGATCCGCACTGCCGACGACGCGGCCGGTGAGCACCGGCAGCCACGGCGTCGGATCGTAGCCACGGCGCGCGCGGAATTCCGCCGCGATCTCGTCGGTCCAGTTGTTCGTGCCGGCCTCCCAACTGTCCATCATCACATAGCGCAGGCTTTTCCCGAACAGCGGGCCGAGCGCTTTCTCGAGGGGGTCGAAATAGCCGTGATAATACGCCTCCATGTGCGCACGGCTCAACTTGTCCGCCTCGTAACCCGAACCCGCCGGGGTGGCCGGACGATTCTTCGCGCCGGTGAGCGAGTAACCGAGACGCAGCACCCTCCAGGCGCCCGGCGGCGCTTCCCATTCGAGCGTGCCGTCGCGCTGCATGCGGTCGGTGAGATCGACGACGCCGTCAACCGCCACGATCGCGTCCGCCGCGAACTCCGGCGTCGGCACCGAACCGTATTCGAAAAGAAAACTGAAACCGGCTTTCTCCTCCCACCGATGCACGCGCGCGCCGCCGTGCAGAACGGCTTCGCTCAGCACATACTCTTTCGCCGGCGCGGACGCCGCCTGGCTCATCGTCGCGGCGGGGCCGAGCGGCGCCCCCGTGAGCTCGATCCGGAAAAATTTCGCCGTCACCGGCAGAAACGAAAACGTTCGCACCATACCCTGCCGATAAAGTTGCGCGCCGGGCAGCGTCACCAGCGTGCGGAACTGCACGCCGTCGTTGCTCGCCAGCACACGACCGACCGGAATGCCGTTCGCGCTGCCGCCTTTGCCGCCGAGCGTGATCGCGCGCGCCGTGAAGGGTTGCGGAAATTCATACTGAATCCAGGCGGCGCCGCCGTCGGCGGGCGCAGCGAGTGTGAGCAACGTGGACAACTTGTCGTCCAGCAGCGGCGTGCCGTCGATCGGACCCTGGTGGGTCGTGACCTTCGGTGGCGCGACCGCCGCGGTGGTGCGCTCGGCGTCCGGCGTGCGATACGCGACGACCGCGGCATCCGCGTAAAACGGCTCCTCTGCCGAATCGCTCGCGTAGTAGCTCGCTCCGGTGTCGCGGATCTGGCCGATCTGATGCGGCGGAGCGGCGAGTTTGCCGGAGAAGCGCCGGCCGCCTTCGACGGCGGTTTCGCTCCACACGAATTTCTTCATCGCCTGGGCGGGTTTCACCCACGGGCCGCCGGTCTCGCTCCAGCCCGGCGAACTGAAAATGGACATCTCCAAACCCAGCCGATCGGCCTCGGCGGCCGCGAAGCGCACGGCCTCATACCACTCGGGCGTGCCGAACGGCGTCGGCGGATCGACGGTCTGGCCGCGGCCGAAAGCGACATCTGCGAGCATGAAGCCGCCGATGCCGACGCGCTTCATCCACTCGAGATCCTTGGTGATCCCGTCGTGCGTGACGTTGCTCATCGTCCAGTGCCACCACGTGCGCGGGAGCGCGGACGATGGCGGAGCGCGAAATTCGATTTCGAGCGGATCGGGCGCCTGCGCGCTGAGCGGCACCACGCCCAGCGCAGTCAGCATGAACGAAGCAATGAGCAGAGCGAAACGTGGCGGGAGGTTCATGACAATCGGGGGAGCGGAAGCCGCACGAAGTCGGCCGGTAACATGGGGTGAGCGCGTCCTTTCTGGGCGATTCGGCCCCCGTTTCAAAACCGCAAACGCGCTGACAGTAAAACTCCTGAGCGCGGCTTTTGCCGGTGGCAGGAGCCTGCTTGCAGGCGATTTGACGCGCCAAAATCCCGCTGCTCACGCAGCGAGCCACGCTGGAACAACGCCTGCAAACAGGCGCCTACCTCAATCCCCCATCAGCCAAATCATGGAGCCGCGGCGCCCCCGCCGCGCTTCACACGCGTGACGCGGCAAGAGCGCCGCGGCGCCATCCGGCGGGCGATCACTCCGTGCGCAGCGCTTCCGTCGGATTCACTTTCGCGGCCCGGCGCGCCGGCATCGCACACGCCACCAGCGCAGCGATCAGCAGCAGCAGCCCACTCGCCGCATACGTGAGCAGGTCGTCGCCGCCCACCCCGAAAAGCTGCGACTTCAACGCGCGGCTGCCCGCCCACGCGCCCGCCAATCCGATGACCACTCCGGGCACCGCAACGCTGAGCCCGCGGCCGATGACGTTGCGCAACACGTCGCCACTCCGCGCGCCGAGCGCCATGCGAATCCCGATCTCCCGCGTGCGCTGTCCGACCAGACAGGCCAGCACGCCGTAAATGCCGACCGTCGCCAATAGCAACGCCGTCGCCGCGAAAAACACGAAGAGCCCCATGTTGAAACGGCGGTCCGAGGAGAAATTCGCGATGCGCGTGGACATCAGCTCCACGTCGAAAATCGGCTCGTCCGGCGCCGCTTCGCGGATCGCCGAGCGCAGCGACGCCACGACCCCAAGCGGGTCCTGCTGCGTGCGCGCGACCAGATGCAGCGAGATCGTCGCCGGCCATTGCGACAACAGCGTGTAGTATTCGACCTGCTCGCCGCGCTCCGCCCCGACCTGCGTCGTGTTGCCCACGACGCCGACGATGCGCATCCGCGCGAGTTTCATCTCGGGGAGCCCGATCTGAAACTGCTTCCCGATCGGATCCTCATCCGGCCAGAATTGCTCCGCCATCTTGCGACTGATCACCGCGTCGACGACGAAGTCGGCGTAAAGGCTCGCGATCGACTGCATCGTGATCGCTTCCGTCGGCAGCGGCGCACGCGGTTCATGTCCGTCGAACAGCGCGCCGCGCAAAAGCGGAATCCCCATCGTCCGGAAATAGTCGGGCGTGACCACATGCAGGTTCGTGTTGGGAAACTTCCCGGGCTCCGGCGGCGGACGGTCGGGACGGAAGAACGAATTGCTCGACGTGTTCCAAGTATAGGGCAGCGACGATGCGAACGCCGCGGACTCGACTCCGGGCACCGCGCGCACCTGTTCGAGCACCGCTTCGTGATGCCGGACAAACGCATCGGCGTTGCTGCTGATCGACGCCGTCGGCGGGTTGGCCACCCGCAGCGTCAGCACCTGCTCGGGTTGCAAACCCGTCGGCACGGCGGACAGCCGCTGCAGGCTGCGAATCAGCAGGCCGGCGCCGACGAGCAGCATCACGGCGAGCGCGACTTGCACGAAGACGAGCGCGTCCGACAGGTGAAACCGGCCGAAGACCGTGCGCATCGTCGGACGCACGTTTTTCAAGGCGTCGTTGGGATTCGCGTGCGAAAGCTGCCAGGCGGGCGCGAGCCCGAAGGCGAGGCCGGTGACGAGCGTGAGTCCGGCGACAAAGAGCCCCATCCCGTAATCGAAGCCGTTCGCGCCCTCGAGCAGCGTGCGCATTTCCCACGGCGCCAGCCGCGAGACAAACGCGTAACCCCAGCGCCCCACCAGCAGCCCCGCGATCCCGCCGCCCGCGGCGAGGAGCAGGCTTTCGGTGAGCAACTGGCGAAACAGATCGCGCCGCGTTGCGCCGAGCGCCGTGCGGATCGCCATCTCCCGCGCGCGCGCGAACGAGCGCGCAAGGAGCATATTGGCCACGTTCACGCACGCGATCAGCAGCAGCATCGCGACGGCGCCGAGCAGGAGAAAGGAGCGCGTCGCCGCGTCGCCCTGCAGACGTTCGCGCAACGGGAGCACTTTCACGCCCACGCCCGCGTTGGCCTGCGGAAACTGCTGCTCGAGGCGCTGCGCGATGGCGACCAGCTGCGCGCGGGCGGTTTCGATCGCGACCCCGGGCTTGAGCCGGCCGACGACATTCGTGCCGTTGTGATTCGCCCGCTCGCGCATGAACTGGCTGTCCGCGATCGGCTCGATCGGCACATACGCGTCGGCCGACCGATGAAAACGAAACTCCGCCGGCAGGATGCCCGCGACCGTGGTCGCGACACCTTCGAGCATCACCGTCTGGCCAACCAGTTCGGGCTGGCCTTTGAAATACCGCTGCCAGCTCGCATGCGTCAGCCAGACGACCGGCGCGGCGCCCACGCGGTCGTCGTCGGCGCGAAGATCGCGTCCCAGCGCCGCGCGCACGCCCATCACCTTGAAAAAATCCTGCGACACCTGGGCGACCGTGACCTGCTCGGCGGCGTCGGTCGTTTTCAGTTTGGCACCGCTCGTGCGGTAGATCGCGAGACCGCTGAACGCCTCCTGCCCGGCGCGCCAGTCCAGGAAATTTGGATACGACACGCTCATGTCGGAATACTGGCCCGACCGCTCCGTGATGTGCACGAGCCGGTCGGCGTCGGGATACGGCAGCGCACGCAGGCAGATACGGTCGACGAGACTGAAAATGGCGGTGTTGGCGCCGATCCCGAGTGCGAGCGTGAAGACGACGAGCGCGGTGAACGCCGGCGATTTGCCGAGCAACCGCAGGGCCAGGCGGAGATGGTTCATGCAGGAACACTACCCCGTCGGGGCGCGCGAAGTTGCAGCCGGACTCGCACCATCGGCGCCGCGCACCGACAACGCCTCAGTCCGCGCACCGCGCGAACCAGGCCCGGATGAGGAGCGATTGCGAGAACAGCACCGGCCGCTCGAAACCGGCCGAGGCGATGAGCGTTTCCAGTTCCGCAACGGGAAGAAACCCGACGCTGCTTTGCCAGGCTTGGATCATGTTGGCGTGTTGTTCGGGCGGCACGCCCGCAATTTCCATCAGGCGAAACCACCCACTCTGCAGTTGCGCGTGATCGGGCGCGCTGCGATCGCCGCTCAAATCGGCGTTCACGAGCCGACCGTGCGGACGAAGCCGGTCCGCGATCTGGCGGAAAAAAGCGCGGCGCGCATCGGGCGCGACGATGAAATGCGACACGAGCAGGCACGTCGCGGCGTGAAACGGTTCGCCCGGCGGCAGCGTGTCGAGGTAGCCGGTGTGAAATGTGCAGCGATCCGCGAAGCCGTGCTCGGCCGCGCGACGCCGACAGATCGCCATCATCGGCGCAGACGGTTCGACCGCGGTGAACTGCCAGCGCGGAAAATGCGGCGCGAGCGCCAGCAATTCCTGTCCCGTGCCGGCGCCGACACAGAGAATCCTCGCGTCGTCCGGCAGGTCGCCGAGCAGGGCGCGCGTCTGCAGGAGGAGCGAGTCGCGTAGCGCGGCGATCTTCGCGAATCGATCGTCGTAAGCAGCGGCGTTCTGTTCGTCGAATCCGACCGGAGTCTCGGGTGAAGCCATGGCCGGAGGGAATCCGGGCGCGCCACAAAAACAAGCGAAGGCAAATAAACCGAAGAGCGCGCCGGCCTCAGAAATCTCCCGCGAAGGGCTGGGCTCCACCGCCCGCCGCGTGAGTCCGACTAACCCGGACAGACTGTAATACACCCAACTCCATCAAGGCTTGTTACACAGAGATCACGGAGGACCGACACGGAGGAAGCAGGAGGCCACAAGGTGTTTTGGGGTCTGTCATGCAGGCGAGGGCGACGACGATGAAGGCTCGGTGCCTCAAACATGTCGCTCGGTGGCTCTGTGACGGAGCTCAGTGTCCTCTGTGTTCCTCCGTTTTTCGTTGGGGTGTGACTTATGTGGGTTAGCAACCGTCGCCCGGAAACGGCGCCGCGAACTCAGCGCCCGATCGTCAGCACAATCTTCCCGACATGTGCGCTGCTCTCCATCAGCCGGTGCGCGTCGGCCGCCTCGCTCATCGGATAGACGCGAAATACGTTCGCCTTCACCTGCCCGGCCCCGACCAGCGGCCACACCTGCGCCTCGATCTCCGCCGCCAGCGCCGTTTTGAACGCCGATTCCCGCGCGCGCAGCGTGCTGC
>JAEYYL010000046.1 GCA_023430825.1 Verrucomicrobiota bacterium
GCAGCGAAGTGTTCATCACGCAGACGCTCGGCGGCAATGTGCCGGTGCGCACCGACCGGGGGCTGTTTCGCATCGCGGCGGCGGACGCGGGGGCGATCGCCGGCTACGTGCCGGCGGCGCCGGCGGGGGCGGGTGCGGCGGCGTCGGCGGGAGAGTTCAGCGAGAAGGCGGTGTGGGAGGTGTTGAAGACGTGTTTCGATCCGGAGATCCCGGTGAACATCGTCGATCTCGGACTCGTTTACGATCTGGCGACGGAGAAGACGGAAAGCGGCGGCCACAAGGTGGACGTGAAGATGACGTTGACGGCGCCGGGCTGCGGCATGGGTCCGGTGATCGCGGAGGACGCGAGGCAGAAGATCGCGGCGCTGCCGACGGTCGAGGCGGCGAAGGTGCACATCGTGTGGGACCCGGTGTGGACGCCGCAGATGATTTCGCCGGAAGGGCGACTGGCGCTGGGGCTGGAGTGAGCGGGGGTAGACTTTGAAGGCAGGAGCCTGCTTGCAGGCGATGGCAGCGACGAAAGCGGGTGATGCGCCAGATCGCCTGCAAGCAGGCTCCTACCTTCCGGCTCTCGGCGCTCAGGCGGTGATCGTTTCGAGCGAGCAGCCGTCGGTGGCGGCCGCGGGGGTCTCGCAATTCGGGCGGGCGATGACGCCGGCGTAAGGTTCAGCGACGAACTCGCGCGCCGGGTCGGAGAGGAGGTGGCGGTCGCAGACGGCGAAGAGATCGCGCTCGGTTTCGGTGCGGCGCATGTCGTGCAGGAACGCGCCGTGAGGGTCCACGCTCTGGCCGACGAAGTTCAGATACTTCTTCATCTTGTTCACGTGAAACCGCTCGAGGAGGCCGGGCGTCTGGGTTTCGCGGTAGAGCCGCTCCACGTAGTCGCGCACGTCGGCGAGGGTGAGGTGCTTGACGGGCTGGCCGGCGAACTGTTCGCGGCACTGGCGGAAGATCCAGGGGTTGCGGATGGCGTGGCGGCCGATCATGACGCCGGCGGCGCGGGTGTCGGCGAGAACGGCGGCGGCGCGGGCGGCGGAAAGGATGTTGCCGTTGGCGAGGACGGGGCACTGGGCGCGCGCGACGGCGCGGGCGATGAAATCGTAGTGGACCTCGCTGCGATACATCTCCTTCACGGTGCGGCCGTGCACGCTGAGGAGGTCGACGCGGTGGGCGTTGACGAGGTCGACGATGCGGTCGAACGGGGCCGTATCGTCAAAACCGATACGCATCTTCACGGTGAAGAGGCCGGGCGTGGCGGCGCGGAGGGTGGCGAGGATTTCGTCGACGCGGGCGGGGTCCCGCAGCAGGCCGCCGCCGACGTTTTTCTTGTAAACCTTGGGCGCGGGGCAGCCGAGGTTGAGATCGATGCCGGCGATCGGGTGACGCTGGAGTTCGACGGCGGTGCGGTGGAGATGGTGGAGATCCTCACCGATCAACTGGGCGAAGATGGGGCGGCCGGTGGCGTTCTCGTCGATCGAGCGGAGGATGTGTTTTTCCGGGCGGGACTGGGCGTGGACGCGGAAGAACTCGGTGAAAAAATAGTCGGGCGCGCCGTAGTGCGCGATGACCCGCATGAAGGCCAGGTCGGTGACGTCCTGCATCGGCGCGAGCGCGGTGAGCGGGCTGCCGGGAGTATGACCGGGGGGCAGCGGGTGGCGGGTGGGAACGGACATGCGTGACGTGGCGGGAGGCGGCGAGCGGAGGCGTGGGGCGCGGCGGGGATCGTGATGGCCGCGGCGCAGCGAGGGCGGACGCTGGCGGAGACGCCTAGGGCTGTTCTTCCTCGTCGGATTCCTCGGCTTGTTGCTGGCGGACGCGTTCGAGGATCTCGGTCATGTCCTCGGTGGCATCGAGGACGGTGCGGGCGACGAAGAGCGGACGTTTTTGCTGGAGAGCGAGGACGATGGAATCGCTCGGGCGGGCGTCGATCTCGACGATTTTTTTGCCGAGTTCGTTTTCCATGCGCAGGAGGATACGGGCAAAGAAGGTGCCTTCGCGGGCGTCGTTGACGGTGACGTGGTCGAGCTGTGCGCCGAGGCCGAGGAGGATGCTGCCGATCAAGTCGTGGGTGAGCGGGCGGTCTTTCTTCACTCCGTTCAATGTCATCTGGATGGCGTTGCCGACGGAGTGGTCGACGTAGATGACGAAGGTTTTCTCGTCGTTGCCGAGGAACACGGCGCAGCCGTTGGCGGTGGGCATCACGCCCTTCACGGCAATGGGGACGACATCTTTCTGCATGCGGAAGAGATGGGCGGGAGGAGGCGAAAGCGCAAGTCGGCGGGAGGCGGGGCGATTTCTTCGGTCTGACGGTGGGTAGGGGAGGGGAAAACGTCGTGCGTCAGGGGCGCAGGGAAAACAGGTCGCGGGAGCCGCACGCGTGCGGGGAGAATGTCATACATTATATGACATTGTGCGAGGGGGCGATTCGAGCCGACCGGAGGGGACGACGGGTTCCACCGGTCGGAACGGTCGAAATTTCGACCGGGTGTTGCGGGGAGGCGGCGGGCGGGAGATGCGACGGGAAGCGGACGGCGCTACTCGAAGCCGAGGAGGTGGATGCCCCAGGTTTTGGCCTGGGCGAGGACGGCGGGGCGATCGAGGATGATGACGCGGTTGGCTTCGAGGGCGGCGGCGGCGATGCCGGCTTCGCGCATGGTCTCGAGGGTGCGCTGGCCGAAGCAGGGGACATCGAAGCGGTAATCCTGCGCGGCCTTGACGGTTTTCACGAAGAGGGTGCCGTCGGTTTTGAAGGTGCCGGCGCGGCGGATCGTTTCGTCGGTGCCCTCGTAGGCTTCGACGGCGAGGACGGTGCCTTTGCGGACGACGCAGCCCTGGCCGATGTCGAGTCGCGCGCATTCGCGGGCGATGTGGATGCCATGTTCGACGTAGTCGGAGTCGATGGGAAAGGAGCGGCCGGTCATGCAGCCGGGCGTGGCGAGCTGATCGTCGAGGAAGGAGCGGGCGTCGAGCAGGCGGATGTCGAGTTTTTCGATTTCGGCGGCGATGGCGCCGAAGATGGTTTCGGCGTTGCGGCGCTTCAACGAGGCGAGGATGCGAACGGCTTTGAGGTCGGGGTGCAGGCCCTTGAAGAGGCGGCGCGGGGAGATCTGGCCGGCCATGATGGCGTAACCGGCGTCGAACTCGCGGAGGGTTTTCAGCATGCGGCCGAGCTGGCCGACGAGGAGGGTGCGGCGATCGGCGTCGGGAAACGAGGCAACGAGGTCGGGGCGGGTTTCCTCGTCGAAGGCGATGAGTTTCAGGGGAACGCCGGCGCGGCGGACGGCGGCGGCGACGAGTTGGGGGTAGAGGCCCTGGCCGGCGATGAGGGCGATGGGGCGGCGCGGATCGAAGTCGGGCGGGAGAAACGCGGAGAGCACGGCGGGAAAAAGCTGAGAAGCTGAAAGACGGAAAAGCTGAAATTGGCGAGCTGCGTTCTGCGGCCTCGGGTAGGTTGGTGCTCCCGGAGCAAGACTGGGGTCTCGCGGAGCAAGACTGGGGCCTCGCGGAGCAAAACTGGGGCCTCGCGGAGCTCGGCCCTCCAGGGGTGAGAGCGGGGCGGAAACGCCGGAGGTGTTTCCGTTTTTCAGGGTTTCAGCTTCTCCGCTTTTTAGCCCTGCGAGCCGTAGTATTTTTTGTAGCTCCGGTAGTAGCGGTAGTTGGAGTAATACTCGATGCGGCGGGGGGAGAGGCCGTTGAGCACGACGCCGAGGACCTCGTTTTTCCCGTTGCGGAGCGCCTTCATGTAAAGGCGGATGTGTTTGCGGAAGGCGCGGTTGAAGCGGCAGACGTAGATGACTTCGTCGGTGCGTTCGGCGATGAGGAGGCTGTCGGTGACGGCGCCGAGCGGCGGCGAGTCGATGATGACGAGGTCGTATTCGCGTTTCAGCTTTTCGAGGAGCTGGGCGAAGATCGGGTTTTCGAGGATTTCGGTGGGGCTCTTCGAGCGGCCGCCGGAGCAGAGGAGCGACAGGTTTTCGGAGATCTTGATGATGCCGAGGGCGGGGTTGGTGGAGAGCTCGGTGTCGAGGGGCGCGCCGCTGTCGAACCAGGTGACGAGGCCGGCGGTGTTTTGCTGCTTGAAATGGCGGTGCAGCATGGGGCGGCGGAGGTCGCAGTCGACGAGGAGGGTATTCTTGCCGTGGCGGGCGAAGCTGCCGGCGAGGTTGCAGGAGATGAGGGTTTTGCCTTCGCCGGGGATGGTGCTGGTGACGAGGATCGATTTGGGAAAATCGAGTTTGGAGTGGATTTTGACGGAGCTGTAAACGCTGAGGAAGGCTTCGACGCCGGGGGCCTGCTGGTTTTGGAGGAGGAGCGAGTAGCGCTCGTCGTCCTTCATCGAGGAGAGGTCGGGGATGATGCCGAGGAGATTGGCGCCGATGAAGGATTCGACGTCCCAGGCGCTCTTGATGCGGTCGTCGATGAAGCTGAGGCCGATGGCGACGCCGAGGAAGACGAGGACGCCGATGCCGACGCAGCTGCGGATGATGGCGCGGATGTTGGGCGCGTAGGGGCCGCCGGCGGGCACGGCGCGGTCGAGGATGTGGAGGGGGATTTTCTCGAGGTTCTTGGTGGTGGAGGTCTGGCTGAACCGGTCGAGGATCTGGAGGTAGTTGGACTTGGTGATCTGGGCCTGGTTTTCGAGGGAGCGGTATTCGACGGCGATGTCGCCGAGTTCGAGGGAGTCTTTCTCGGCGCGGGCGAATTCGAGCTGGAGGGTGCGTTCGGATTCGCGGGCTTCGCCGAGGCGGGTGGCGAGGTCGGCGATGGCGAGGTCGATGGCCTTGGCGAGCTGTTCCTCCACGACGGTGATGCTGTTGGTGAGGTCGACCATCCGCGGATGGCGTTCGAGGTAGCGTTCGGCGAGGACGGTTTGGGACTGGCGGAGGCTGGCGAGCTGGCTGTTGAGGGAGGGGACGGTGCCGTGATTGGCGATGTATTGGATTTCGACGAGGTTGCGACCGTCGCGGCGGTAGGATTCGACGAGGTTGAACTGGTTCTCGAAATTGAGGCGAAGGAGCTGGGCGTTGGTGAGGGTGCCGCTGATGGTTTTCAACCGGTCGCCGACGATGTCGCGGCTCTTGTCGAGGGAGATGAGGTTGTGGGCCTTCATGTAGGCCTGGAGTTTCTGGTCGGCCTCCTCGGATTCCTTGCGGAGTTGTTCGGCGCGGGTGCGGAGGAATTCGACGGCGAGCTCGTTGCCGCCGCTGACGCGGTCGAGCAGGTAGCCCATGAACTCGGTGACGTAGCGGTTGGCGACGAGGGCGGCGGCTTCGGGGTCGGGGTGGCGGGCGGTGATGCTGATGAGGAGGGAGTTGCGGGCGGGCTCGATCGAGACGGAGCCCATGGCGCCGCCGGCGGAGGGCGGCGGCGTGCCGGGCGGGAGGATTTTCAGGAAGGGGCGTTGGAGGATCTTGACCTCGTCGGGGGTGAAGGAATCGACGACGCGGGTGCGGAGCCGGCCGCTGTTGAGGATTTGGATGTTGGTATTGAGTTCGATGTCGCTGCGGACGGCGGCATCGACGACGACCTGGGAGGTGACGACGGTCTCGGGTTTCTCGAACTGCATCGTCGCGGTGCTCGCATACATGGGCGTCTCGCGGGCCTTGAAGTAGCCCATGGGGACGGCGACGAGGAGGGCGAGGGGCAGGGCGATCCAAAGGCGTTCGCGGAGGATGATGTAGTAATCCCGCAGCGTGCGACGCTCGATGGTGTTGTCTTCGTCCCGGGCGCCGCTGACGTGAGCGGGCGGTTTGGGACTGGAGTCGGCGATCGGCATGGCGGGCTTAGATGATACGTTCCGGGACGTAAACGACATCGCCGGGCTCGAGGAGGATGGCGCTGTTGTTGGGGATGTTGGACCGGCGTCCGCGGATCAGGCTGTCGACATCGACGGTGATGGTGGTGATTTTGCCATCGGGAGCGGTGCGGCTGACGACGACGCTGGTGCCCCTGGCGATATCGGTGAGGCCGCCGGCCTTGGTGACGAGTTCGATGATGGAGAGCGTGGATTCGATGGGGAGGAGGTAGCGGCCGGGGGCTTTGACCTGGCCGGAGATGGAGACCTCGCGCGGGGCGTAGTCCTCGATGGAGATGGTGGCCTGGGGATTGCGGAGGTAGCGGCCGTCGATATAGGCCTGTTCGATGGCGCGTTGGGCTTCGGCGACAGTCAGGCCGGCGACATGGAGATCGCCGACGAGCTTGAGGTTGACGTTGCCGCGGGCGTCGATGCGGACGATGACGGCGAGGTCCTCCTCCTGGAAGATGGAGATGCGGATGCGATCGGTGATCGTGAGGCGGTAAATGTAGTTCGCTTTCTCGGCGTCGGCGGCGGCGGGTTCCTGAGCGTGCGCGGGAAAGGCGGCGACGGCGAGGGCGACGAGGAGAAGCGGGCGGAGAAGAGCGGTAAGGAAACCCGACATGACATTAATCAATACGTGGCCGAGAGCATGAAGGATACGGTGTGGCGCTCGAAATCGGCGTTTTGGGTATTGGAGAGATTGAGCATATAGACATAGGACAGGCTCATGTTGATGTGCGTGGTGAGCGCACGGCCCAAACTGGCGTTGAACTGGAGCATTTCGTCGGCCCGACCGGCACCGGAGCGACCGAGAAAGCGGCTGACGGTGTAGATCACGCCGGTGTTGAGGACGTATTTGCTCGTGATGGAGGAGGTGGCGTGAAAGCCGCCGCTGGTGCGCAAGACGGAGACGTCGGTCGAAGTGGTGGAGATGTCGGAATTGAGGTCGGCGTTGAACGACAGACGGCGCGAGAAGAGCCATTTCAGCGAGGTGCCGGAGGAGAAGCCGTGGAAGGTCTCGTCGATGCCGGTGGCAGTTTCGTTGGCGCGGCGGACGAGGCCCAGGTTGATCGAACCGCTGAGCTTGGGGAGGATGCCGCCGGAGGCGCCGAACGTGAGGCGGTGGTCGAAAGCGTGGGTGTTCTTCGAGGTCTCGTTGTAGCCGAAGGCGTAGGCGGCGTTGAGGTCGAGCTTGGAGGAGAACGCGTAGTTGATTGCGATCGAATCCGAGAAGGACGTGAGGTCGCTGAACGTGGTGCTGTTGGTATAGAGCCGGGTGGCGAAGGTGAAGCCGTTGGTGAAGAAGTAGCGGTCGTTGACGGGGTAACGCAGATCGAGGCCGAGGTTGTGGTTCCAGGCCTCGGTGCGTTCGCCGGCATCGGGGTCGGGCTGGCTTTCGCGGCGCGTCTGCAGGCGGAGGGCGCCCGTGGTGCGACCGTAGCGCTTGCGGAAGGTCACGGAGAGGGTCGGATCGGTGAAATCCTGATCGCGCACGGATTCGAAGCGACCGGTGGACGTGCCGATGTTGGCGGTCACGCCGATCAGTCCGGCGTTGCGGCTGTAGTCGGCGGAGAACGAAAAATTCTGGGTGACCGAATCGCGGGCGGTCGAGCGGGTGAAGACGTTCGAATCGAAACCGACGGTGTAGGACGTGCTCACGAAGATCATGTCCTTACCTTGATTGAAGTTGAAGAGCGCGTGGAGTTGCGGACCTGCGGCGAGACAAGCGAAAAGGCAGATACTGGTTCTCCAGCGGCGGATCATCGAGTCGGGAAGCGTTCTGGGAGAGGATCATTATCCGTTGGCCGGACTCGTGACGAGATTGCTGTCGAGGATCGGAGGAACGACGGGCGTGGGCGTGACGGTGGGCGTGCCGCCCGTTCCGCCGCCGCCGGTGGTGGTGTCGGGGCTGAACTGCACGCTGTTTTGGCCGACGATCGCGGCGTCGAGATCGGACATGAGGTCGGTGACGCCGGCGGGATCGAATTCGTTGATGACCACGGTGGTGGAGGCGGCGACGCCGCCGGCGGGGAGGGTGGAGATGGGCACTTCGGCGGTGCTGGTGATGCCACCGGCGAGGGGTTGGTTGGCGGGCGCGGCGGCGGCGACGATGCCCGCGGAGTTGGTGGCGGCGGCGGCCACGGCGGCGACCGCGGTGCTGCTCTGTTGGTTGGCGATGGCGGCGGACTGATTGATGAGGCCGACTTGCTGGCCGATGAGGGCGGCGGCTTGGGTGGATTGGGCGGCGCTGGCCTGGACGGAAACGAGAGGTTGGTTGGCGACCAGGGCGACGGCTTGGGTCACGGCGGCGGCCTGGGCCGGCACGACGCCGCCGACGGCGGCAGAGATCAAGCCGGCGGCCTGGGTGAGGGCGGCAGGGGAGGAGTTGGGCTGGATTTCGACGACGAGCTGCATGACCGCGCTGGCGACGTTTTGTGCCTGGGGCGGGACGACGTTGGTGACGGCGGTCGCGAGGGTGGCGGCCGCCTGGGCGACGGCCTGGGGCGAGGCATCGGCGAACGTCGGCGTTTGCGCGATGGTGCGCATCATGGCGGAAGCGACGGGCACGGCCTGGGTGGGAGCGACGGCGGTGACGGCCGAGGCGATGACGGAGGCGGTCTGAGCGCTCGAAAGCGGGGTGGTCAATGGTGCGGCCTGGGAGAGGGCGAGCATCACGGCGGCGGCGACGGGGGCGGCTTCGCCGGGGACGGAGGAGGTGACGGCGGCGGCGACGGCGGCGGCGGTTTGCACCGAGGTGGTGGTGACCGTGCCGTCGGCGGCGGTTTGGACGAAAGTCTGGGTGACGGCCGACGCGATCTGGGCGGCTTGCGCGGGGGCGCCCTTGGCGGCGGCGGCGGCGACGGTGGTGACGAGCGTGGGAGCGGCGATGGCGGCGGCGGTGGCGATCTGGGCGGCTTGGGTGGGAGCGGCGGCGGCGATGGCTTCGGTGACGGAGGCGGTGGAGCTGGCGCGGGTGGAGGACGTGGCGGCGGAGGGCGAGTTGACCGCGTTAACCGCCTGGGTGGTGATTGCGGCGACCTGCGAGGGGAGCGCTGCTGCTGCGGCGGCGGCGACCTTGGTGAGAAGATCCGTCGCCGAACCGGCGGGGAAGGTGCCGATGTTGTTTTGAACGACGTTGGCGACGACGTTCAACGCGGTTTGAACCGTGGCGGCGAACGCAGGGTAGGTGGCGACGGCGTTGGCGAGCGAGATGGGCGGGAGCGGATCGCCGCCGGCCGGGGTGATGGTGACGTTGCCGGCGTCGATCGTGTAGGAATCGCCGGTGGCGGAGGTGAAGGTGACGGTGTCGGCGGTGGCGGCGACGCTGAAGCCGTCGTCCTCGACGGTGACGGCGAAGGACGTGCCCTGGGCCATCGCGATGCCCTTGGGCGTGCGGATGCCGTAGTGATTGGTGAGCCGCCGGGCGGGATCGATCATCGAGACGACCGTGCCGGCCTTGACGTTGAGCAAGGCGCTCTGGCGGGTGATCGCGCCGTTGGCGGTGGTGACGGAGAGCTGTTCGATTTCGACGGTGGATTTCGGCCGGAGGGTGGCGATGGCGCCGGGGTAGGCTTGCAGGTGGAGTTCCGCGTTTTCGCCGGTGATGATGGTGGCGCCGCGACCGACGGTGGCGCCCTCGGTCAGCGGGGAGTCGAAAGACTGGTTGGCGAGGCGAACGGTGGCCATGCCGGCGACACGGAGCACGAGCGCTTCGACCTCGGTGGTCACGGGCGGAGCGGAGGGATTGGAGGCGTCCGCAGGCCGACTGGCCGGGGCGATCGCGGCCACCGGCGCCCCGTCGAGAGCCACGGTGGCGACGCCTGGGCCGGCGGCGCCGGCGGAGGCCTCGGTGGATGCTTCGGCGGAGACCTGCGTGGTGAGCGCGGCCTGGTCGCCGGTTTTGGAAAAGATGATCAACGCCTCGTGGTTGCTCGTGACGCGCTGACCGATGGAGATGAACTGGCCGTCGGGCCCGCGCGGGCTGACATTGGCTTCACCCTCGATCACCACGGTGCGCGAATGTTGGTCGGACGTTTCGACGATGACCTTGGTGCCGCGGATGCGGGTCTGCGCCAAGGCGGTCTCATAGATCATCGACGTGCCGCTCTGGAGACGCGGCGTGCTGATGACCACGCGGCCGGAAGCGAGCTGGACGAGCGTGGACGACGTGGAGGGCTCGATCCGGAGATTGTTGTTGGGCGAGAAGAACTCCTGGTCGAAGGACGCGATCTCGAAGCGCGTGTTTTCGTCCGTATAGACGGCGGTGCCGTTCGAAAAGACCAGGGTGGCGGTCGCGCCGGCGGCGGTGTGGACGACGGCGCCCCGGGCCATGAGCGTGTCGCCTTTTTTGAGGTCGAGAATCCGGCCGTCGACGATGCAGGTCGCACTGCCGCTCACGTTGCTGACATAGAACTTTCCGAGGAGGCTGTTCTGGGTGCGCAGTGCACCGTGGGCGACAAAGGGCATCCAGCACACCAGGAAGACGAGGAGCAGGGAGTTACGGGATGCCTTCATGACGGTTGGGGGTGAAAAGGTCGGGTTGCGGTTTTTTCTAGGGTGTAATCCCTAGAATTGCCGGGGGCTAAAGCAACCTAATTTTCCACCACCAAGTTCAGGATTTTACCTGGGACATAGATCGTGCGTTTGAGGGGTTTTCCGGCGACGAAAGGAGCGACGCGTTCGTGTGCAACCGCCAGCGCGACAGCAGCTTCCTGCGTGATTCCGACGGGAACCAGGGCGTCACCGCGGTGTTTGCCGTTTACTTGAAACACGAGCTTGGTCTCCCGCACCTCGAGTTTCGCCGGGTCGTAGGCGGGCCAGGGCGCGTGCTGGACTGACGGGGACTGGCCCAGGCGCTGCCAGATTTCCTCGGCGAGGTGCGGCGCGAAGGGCGCGAGCACTTGAACGAAGGCGAGGATCGAGGCGCGGCTGACCTGCGGCGCTTTCTGAAGCGCGTTGGTGAAGATCATCATCTGGGAGATCGCGGTGTTGAACCGCATCCCGGCGATGTCGTCGCCGACCTTCTTGATCGTTTCGTGGAGCAGGCGCGTGAGTTCGGCCGGTTCGGCGGAGGCGTCGGCGACGATCTTCGGGTTGATCGCGCCTTCCTCGTTGAAACATTCGCGCCAGACTTTTTGGAGGAAACGGTGGACGCCCTCGATGCCGCGCGGATTCCACGGCTTCATCGCTTCGAGCGGGCCGAGGAACATGAGATACAGGCGCAGCGTGTCGGCGCCGTGCGAGGCGATGATGGTGTCGGGGCTCACGACATTGCCGCGGCTCTTCGACATCTTTTCGCCGTCCTCGCCGAGGATGATCCCTTGGTGAAACAGCTTCTTGAACGGTTCGGTCTGCGGGACGACGCCGAGATCGAAGAGCACCTTGTGCCAGAAACGTGAATACAGCAGGTGGAGCACGGCGTGCTCGGCGCCGCCGACGTAGAGATCGGGCACGCCCCAGTAGCGCAGCGCCTCGGGCGAGGCGGCGGCGCCGGGATTTTTCGGATCGAGGAAACGCAGGTAATACCAGCACGAGCCTGCCCATTGCGGCATCGTGTTGGTTTCGCGACGCGCGCGAATCCATGCGTCGCCGGCGGGCTTCGGCTGCGACGCGGGCACGGATGCGCCGGTTTCGAAGTTGAGCCAGAGTTCGAGCCAGTCGGTGACGTTGGCGAGCGGACTTTCGCCGTTGCCGCTCGGCAGATAGGATTGCACTTCGGGCAACTCGAGTGGGAGCGCGGCGGCGGGGAGCGGCAGCGCGAAATGCGTGACGCCCTCGCTCGTGAACGTGACGGGATTCGGCGGGACGTCGCCCGGACGCGCGGCGGCGGCGCGGCGATAGTCGGCTTCGTTCACCCACGCGATCGGGAACGGTTCGCCCCAGTAACGCTGGCGCGAGAAGAGCCAGTCGCGGAGCTTGTAGTTGACGGTGGCCTGGCCGACGCCGCGTTCGGTGAGCGAGGCGGTGATGCGCTTCTTGGCTTCGGACCAGCGGAGGCCGTCGTAGCCCGGCGAGTTGATGAGATGGCCTTCGCCGGTGTAGGGGAGAACGCCTTCCGCGTCGTCGTTGGCGATGACCTGGACGATCGGTAGCTCGTATTGCGTGGCGAATTCGAAGTCGCGCTCGTCGTGCGCGGGCACGGCCATGATCGCGCCGGTGCCGTAGCCCATGAGCACGTAGTCGGCGATCCAGATGGGCACGCGTGCGCCGTTGACGGGATTGATCGCGTAGCTGCCGCTGAA
>JAEYYL010000139.1 GCA_023430825.1 Verrucomicrobiota bacterium
TCGGCATCGACGACGACGACGAGGCCATCCGCGTCGGTGTTGAAATGGAGGTGGCGCGCGATCGCCGGAAGGATCTGCACGACATTCGGCCAGCCGCGGGCGCGCAGCCCGGATTGCACCGGCTCGAGCGGCTCGCGCAGCACCGCCTCGACCAGCACGCGGAGCGCGGCTTCATCCGCCGGCGATTCGCTGAGAATCGCGACCTTCATGTAAAATCAACCACGGATGGACACCGATGAACACGGATTCCAAACGGACCCAAACCCGGTTGAGCCACGAATGGACAGATCAGGGCTCGGAATCCGTGTTTATCCGTGTCCATCCGTGGTTAACTCTTCTCCTCCGGCACGCCGCCGAGGATGCCGCTGAACCAGAGGTCGCCGAGCGAGCCTTCCCCGAGGATTTGCGCGAGGTCGCTGCGATCAGAAAGCCGTTCGAAATGTGCTTCACGGCCGAGCTTCTGCGAGATCACGACTTCCTCCGGATGATCGCGGAAGAGATCGAGCAGGTAGGGAGAGTGGGTCGTCGCGATCACCTGGACGGGCGGGCGGTGGAGCCCAAACGAGGCCGGATAAGCGAGACGGTAGAGCGCATCGCGAATCTCGCGAAGCATGCGCGGGTGCACCCCACGGTCGATCTCCTCGATGCACAACACGCTCGGCGGCGAAGGCTGCAAAGCGAGCAAAAGCACCCCGAGCGTGTGCAGTGTGCCCTGCGAAAGATTCTCGCCATCGACGACACCCACCTGCCCGAGCAGGGTAAACGCGAGCGCAAGCTGTCCACCCGCGCGCGACTCGATTTCGAAAGCGGAGAATTCCGGGTAAAGGCGCAGCGCCTCGGCCACGAATGTCGCGTAGTTCTCCGGCGCCGCGGCTTTCAGCGCGGCAATGGCGGCCGCGAGGTTGGCGCCGTCGGACGCGAGCTCGGCCGGGGCGTCCGCCGGCGAAGGACGAGCCATCGCGGCGTGATCGAAGATGTAGCCGCGAATCCGGCTGATGGCGTCGCGTAGCACGGGCCAGTCCCGCGCGCCGGGCGGCGTCACGCGAAGCGCGTCGCAGCGGTCGGCATCGACACAGCTCAGGCCCACCTGCACGCCGTCGTGCGGCGGGGCAAACGCGAATTGGATGTGCGGCCGATGATCCGGCGTGCTGGAGACCGCATCGGTGGGCGCCAGCCTGGCGAGCGTGCGCAAATGGACGATCGCCTCGATGAGGCTGGTTTTCCCGCTGCCATTCGGTCCGATGACGAGGTTGAAGGGCGCGAGCTGCACACTGGCGTTGCGCAGGGCCTTGAAATTGCGGAAGGCAACGGACGCGATCACGCGCAGATGTTGAGCGCGCCGCGGGTCGAATGCAATGGCTGGAGCGAGATCGAGCGCGCCCCGCGGTCACGAAAAAGCCGCGCCCTTTTCGGAGCGCGGCTTCCAAAGGATACGGGTGGGAGGTGTTCGCCTTACTGCACGAACTTCTCCAGTTCCTCGGCCGTCCACTCCTTGCGGGGCCCTTCCTGCGCGAACACCGCGGCCACCTGCTCGGGCGTGATCGGATCGGCGGTGTTGCCCCAGGATTGGCGGATGTAAGTCAACACGGCGGCGATGCGATCGTCGTTCCAGTTGTAACCTCCACCGGGCACGCGACCGAACGCAGGCATGACGGCCGCACCGTATTGTTTGCCGTGAACGGTGATCGGACCCTTCAAGCCGTGCAGGAGCACGCGAATCACCCGGTCGGGCGAACCCGTCACCCACTCCGAATCGACGAGCGGCGGATAAATGCCTTCGATGCCCATGCCGTTGAGCTGGTGACACGCCGCGCAGACCAATTCGTATTGGCGCTTGCCGACGACGAGCGGATCGATCGCCGCCACACTGGCGTTGGGATCGACCGGCGGCGCGGTCTCGTCGAAGACGTCGGCGCTGTATTTACCGGCGTATTCGTTCAGATACGTGCCCGCGTAGAAGATCAGCCCGCTGAACACGAACAACAGGATCAGCGGCGCCATGCGATAGTGGCCGCCGTCGTCCAGCTTCGGCATGAGCTCGGTTTCGTGCGCGGAAAGCAGGCTGTCGTCGGACGCGCCGGGCTGCTCGAGACGGGGATCGGATTGATCGCTCATTTTTGCTCACCCTCCTTGGCGGCGGGTTCGACCGGGCGGGCTTCCGGATATTCGTAGGCGTGGTTCAAACTCAGCAGATATGTCACCAAGGCGCGCGCGCGCTGGGTCGGCACGATCTCCGTCCCGGCGGGAGCGGCGAGGTTGCCGGTGAGGCGCAGGGCATGCTCGGACGGCTGGCGGTCGGCGAGCGAACGTTCCTCGAAGAGGAATTTGTAAGCCGGCATGGTGCCGCTGCCCGCGTAGAGCAGTTTATAGAAATCCTCGGCGTCGTAGGGCGTCTTGCGGGCGCCGGCGTTGGCCAGGTCGGGGCCGAGCCGGCTTTCGCCGAGTTGCACGCGGGTCTCGTAGATGTAGTCGCGGGCCACGCTCTGGTGGTCGCCCCAACCGCGTTCCTTGTCGGAACCGAAACCTGGACGCCGCACCTGCTGCGTGTGACACGCGGCGCAACCGAGGTCGTCGTAAACCAGCTGGCCCTGGGCCGCGATGCCCGAGTGACGCAACGGGAAGGCACGGCTCTCGTTCGGGTCGACATAAGGCGTCAACTGGCCGAGCTGCGCATGCGAGCCGAGCACGATCGCGGCCCACGACAGGAATGCCGCGGAAAAGACGCCGATGAAAAAGATAAAACCGTTTCTCATGAGACTGACGCCTCCATCGTCGGGGGCTGACGGAAGAGATCGACCGCGGTGGTTGCGGGCTTCGTCGTGAGGAGGCGGACGAAATGAACGGCGAGCACGAGGTTGCCGAGGAGGAGCACGGCTTGGGCGCCGGCCGCGGCGAGAATCCACGGACGGGAACGCTGGGCGATCTCGCCGAACGAAACAGCGGCGTCATTGAGCGCCGCGCCCTGTACGAGGCCGGCGGCGGCGAGCGCGATGACGAGACCGAAGGTGCCGATCAGCGCCGCAGCGAAATGCGCGCGGACGAGCGCAGTCGACGGCCAGGGCTGGTTGGCGATGCGCGGCACGAGGAAGTAGATCGCACCGAAAACGATGAGCGAGAACCCGCCGTTGATCGCGAGCTGGCTCTGGGCCTGGGTCATCCAGGTGAACTGCGTGAGCTGCGCCACTCCGCGGAGCGAGGTGACGGCGTCGGCCATCCCGCCAACGACATAAGCGGCAACGCCCGCGGCGACAAACTTGAGGGCCACCCCACCCCGCCCCAGGAAGGCGTGACGTAGGTTCATCGCCGTGACGATGTAGTGGAACGTCAGGAGCGCGCAGGAAACGATCGCGATCGTGGGAACCCAGGCCGGGACGGGACCGCCGATGAGATGACGGCCCCCGGTCCAACCGCCGACGAAGAGCAGGGTCCAGAAGCTGAGCGAAGCGAAATCGTAATTCGGAATGACGCGCCCGGTGATTTTCGGCACCAGGTAATAGGCGGCGGACAGCGCGATCGGAGCGATCCACAGCGTCCAGACGCTCTGCGCGAACCAGCCCGCGGCAACGGCTTGGAGAGCCCCGCGGACCGGGAACCACACGAGCGTGAGTTGGGCGGCGGAGAACAACCACGGAAACAGGAAAAGCGCGGCCACCGCATACCATTGCGCGGCGAACGTGCGGGCGCGGTTGCGGCCGGTCCACGCGAGCACGCCGGGAACCGCCATGGCGCCGTAAGCGATGAGGAGCAGCAGTTGCACGTAGTGCGGCATGCGCAGGAACGGGGTGGACGTGCCGTCGCCCGCGGCGATGCCGATCAGGCCGAGGAGCACTCCGACGTTCCAGAAGATCGCGCCGACGGTGAGCCAGTTCAGCGAGCGCAGCGGCGAGCCCGAAAGGCGGCCGAGAATCCAGAGCGCCACGACAAATCCGGAATTGGCGACCCAGCCGTAGATGAAGGCGGTCTCCTGCAGACCGCGCAAACGGCCATAGGTGAACCAGGCACAATCGGCGAGAAAGGCCGGGTTGAGCGTCTGCACGTAATGGACGATCGCCAGCACACCGCTGACGATGAGCCAGCCGAGGGCGGAGACGATGAGCAGCGACAGCGGTCCGCGGGCGGACGAGTCGATTTCGCTGACTTCGGAGGAAGCGGGGGGCATCGCGGGCATCGGTTACGGTTTCTTCGCGTATTGCTGGAGCGTGAGCTCGCGGGCGCGTTCGAGCGGGAGTTGAACGACGCCGGCGGATTGATCGATCCACGCGTAGGTCGTCGCCGCCTGGGCCTCCTTGGTGCGCAGCTCGGCGAGATTCTGCAGGCGCTGCTCGTTCGTGCGCACGCCGTCGCCGGTGTAAACGCCGGTGCGGCGCGGCGCATAGACGTAATATACGACGCCGAGGAACAGCGCGAAGAGAACGAAGATCGCCAGCACGCTGACGAGGGGGGCGCGACGGCTCGAAGGAAGGTCACTCATGGTGAGTCAGGCTCTCGCCGATGCGCGGGTCGCGGATCGGGATGAGTTTGGCGGACGGGAAACTCTTCAGGTAAGCCCACACGCACACGCCGCCGACGCCGACGACCGAGGTGAGCACCCAGAGGAGATTGAGCGAGAAGAACGGCAGCGGATCGCCGTGCGCATCGCGCAAGGCCGGCAGGATGTTGTAGCACATGTCGATCAGCACGACCGCGAGAATCCAGTAGGCGACCCGGCGGATGATGTGGTGCGTGACCTTGAAGCGATACGACAGGAGCGTGAGAAACGGGACGAAGAAATGACCGAACAGCAGCGCGAGGCCGACATACCACCACTGGTTCGTGGTGCCGTCGTGGTTCAATTCGCGGATGTTATACCAGAAGGTTTCCTCGGGGATGTTGGCGTTCCAGATCAGGAAATACTGGGAGAATGTGACGTAGGCCCAGAAGATCGTGAACGCGAGCATCAGCTGGCCGATGCTGTGCAGGTGGTTGTTGTTCAGAATGCCCTTGTAGGGGCCGCGCAACCAGAGCCACACCATGATGATCACACCGACGGAGAGGGCGGCTCGCACGCAGTTGGCGAAGAACCAGACACCATACATCGTCGAGAACCAGTGATATTCGAGCGACTTCACCCAGTAGATCGCGGCGAAGGTGAGCGTGAGCGCGCCGATCGGCAGGCCGAAGGCGGCGGTCTTCCGGTTCATGAACGTCCACTTCAGGTCGCCATCGGCGTCCTGCGTGAACGACGCCTTGCGGAGGCGGGCCGAGAGCCACACCCAGCCGGCGAAGAACGCGAGCGTCATGTAGGTGAACATGTTCAGGTTCAGGAACGACGACTTCTTTTGATAAAGAATGTCCGTCCCGACCGTGCCGTGGCCGCCATGCAGCTCGTGCCCCAGGTCCATCCACGGCCAGACAAAGCCGGGGTGCACCCAGGCGAGGATCAGCAGCGGGAGGAAGAGAACGAACAGCCATTTGAAGCCGCTGATCCAATGCTCGTATTGGCGGCGGATGACGACCGACCACGAGGCATCGAAGATGTGATGGATGAGGATCAGCATCAGCGCGCCGATGGCGATCGCGGTCCAAAACGTGATGCCGACGAGATAGGACAGCGCGAGGCCGTGCTTGTCGGGCGCGACGAACGCACCGATCGCGGTGAGCGCGAGGCCGACGGCGCCGATGGTCAGCGCCTTGCCGGCCGACGACGCGGGAGAGGTTTCGGACGGCAGAGCCGCGGAAGCGGGGGCAGCGTGTGTGCTCATTGGATGCCGAGAGATTGTTTCGCGGCGGCGTCGACGATGTCGGCGGCGGTGCCCGCATGGGCGCGCTGGAGGGCGCGAACGTAGAGAATCACCGCCCAGCGGTCCTCAGGGACGAGCTTGTCGGCATACGGCAGCATGGTGCCCTTGCCGTGCGTGATGGTGTTGTAGATTTCGCCCTCGGCCATGTCGCGGAGTCGTGCGTCGTGGTAGGTCGGCGTCAGACCCATGCCGTATTGCTTGGTGATGCCGTTACCATCGCCGAGCGAGCCATGGCAGGGCGCGCAATAAATTTGGTATTGGTCGTGGCCGCGCGTCATGAGGGCCTCATCGACGATGATCCCCTCCGGGAAACCGCGGAGGAACTCGCCGTTGCCGCTGCGTCCGCCGTGCAGTGCATCGTCGTCGCGCAGACTGCCGCGGGCGACGGTGTGCGCGGGGATCGGGCGATCGACCCGACCATCGGCGAAGAACGCGCTCTCGCCCTGCGGCTGGTAGCGCGGCTGATATTTCATGCCGGGAAACGCCCATTCCGGAAAGACATCCAGCGGCGGTTTCACAAAATTGGTGCCGCGGAGCCCGAGGATCGAGACCGCGAGCACCACGATGAAAGCTGTAACAAGGTAAACGTTGCGCATGGCTCAGCTTTCCAATTCGGAGACTTCCTTGCCGCCGACCTTTTCCAGGAGGGCCTTGGTGTTCGCGAGATTGTAGCGGGGATCGCGGGCTTCGATCACGATGAGGAACTGGTCATCCAGACCGCGACGAATCTTCGGGGACTTCAGCACCGGATGGTAGTGCATCGGCAGGCCGTTCAGGACGAACATGCCGATGATCGTCGCGAAGGCGGTGAAAAGAATCGTGAGCTCATAGCTCACGGGAAACGCGAACATCGGTGAGAAATAGGGCTTGCCGCCGACGATCAGCGGATAGTCGTAGGCGCCGGTCCACCAGATCATGGTCATGCCGGTGCAGAAGCCGATGATGCCGCCGACGAGCGAAATGCGCGGGACGATCGAGCGCTTTACGCCCATGGCTTTGTCCATGCCGTGAATCGGGCAGGGCGTGATCACGTCCCAGTTCTTGTAGCCGGCGTCGCGCACCTGCTGCGCCGCACGATAGACGTCGGCGGCGGTGTCGAAGGTGGCGATCAAGCCGTAAGTGGAGGCGGGCATGGTCGGAGATTAGTGTTTCTCGAGCTTGATCGGGTCGCCGAGACCGGTCGTGTGCAGGTGGTCGTCGGGGCCGTGACCGTGGACATCGGCTTGAGGCGTGACCGCCTTGAGTTCGGCCATCGGCATGATCGGGAGGAAGCGGATGAAGAGGAGGAACAGCACCGAGAAGACGCCGAACGTGCCGAAGAAGGTGAATATTTCGACGATCGACGGGCTGTAGTAGCCCCACGACGACGGCAGGAAGTCGCGGGCGAGCGAGGTGACGATAATGACGAACCGCTCGAACCACATACCGACGTTGACGAAGATCGAAAGCACCCAGACGAGCGTCGTGTTTTCGCGGACCTTCTTGAACCAGAAGAACTGCGGCGTGATCACGTTGCACGAGATCATGATCCAGTAGGCCCAGGCGTAGTGGCCGAACGCGCGGTTGATGAACGCGAAGCCTTCATACGGATTCGCGCCATACCACGCGATGAAGAACTCCATCGCGTAGGCGTAGCCGACGATCGTGCCGGTCGCCAACGTGATCTTGCACATGCAGTCGATGTGATACTGCGTGATCAGATCTTCGAGGCGGTAGATCGCGCGCAGCGGCAGCATGAGCGTGAGCACCATGCCGAAGCCGGAGAAGATCGCGCCCGCGACGAAGTAAGGCGGGAAGATCGTCGTGTGCCAGCCGGGCAGCAGCGAGACGGCGAAGTCGAACGAAACGATCGTGTGCACGGACAACACGAGCGGCGTGCTGATGCCGGCGAGGATCAGGTAAGCCATTTCGTAGTTGCTCCAGTGGCGGTTCGAACCGCGCCAGCCCATCGCAAACACGCCGTAGAGGAAGGAGCGGAGGCGATTGCCCGCGGCCTCGAAACGATCGCGCAGGATCGCGAGGTCGGGAATCAGGCCGACATACCAGAAGAGAACGGACACCGTGCCGTAAGTCGAAACCGCGAACACGTCCCACTCGAGCGGCGAACGGAAGTTCTGCCAGATCCAGTTGGAATTCGGGATCGGGAACAGATACCACGCATACCAGACACGACCGACGTGGAAGACCGGGAAGATCGCGGCGCAAACCACCGCGAAAATCGTCATGGCCTCGGCCGCGCGATTGATCGACGTGCGCCATTTCTGGCGCAGGAGGCACAAGATCGCGGAGATCAGGGTGCCGGCGTGGCCGATACCGATCCAGAAGACGAAGTTGACGATGTCCCACGCCCAGTTGACCGGGTTCGCATGGCCCCACACGCCGACGCCGGTGGCGACGAGGTAGGTGATGCCCGCGACGGTGAACGAGGCGACGAAGCACGCGACGATGAAGCAAACCCACCACCACGCGGGCGTCTTGCCCTCGATGATGCCGCAGATCTTGTCGGTGATCCACGAGAAGCTGCGACCGTGCTCGACGAGCGTGGCACGCGGGAGCGGCGTCGGCTTGACCTCGTTGAGAATCGCCGGGCCGGCGACGGCATGTTCAGCGTGAGCCATTAGATCGATCCTCCGAAATTAGCCAAAACGTGGGCGGTCCCTGCGCTCA
>JAEYYL010000277.1 GCA_023430825.1 Verrucomicrobiota bacterium
CGCGGCGCGTGGCGGAGCTCTATGCGCAGGCGAGTGCGGACGGCGTGGCGTCGCACGGTGCGGTGTTCGTGCCGGTGTTGTTGCAATGGGTGCGGGAGAAACTGATTGCGGACCCGGAGAATCCGCCGGCGTTGGTGTCGGCGTTTGGGGCGTTCGAGCGTTACGACGGGCGGCGGGGTTTCGGAGCGTTGAACGCGGAGTTTTGCATGGATCGCGCGATGGCGCTGGCGGACGCGCATGGGATTGGCGCGGTCGGACTGCGGAACACGGGGCACTGGGGGCGGCCCGGAAATTGCGGGTGGCGCGCGGCGGAGCGCGGTTATCTCGCGATTTGCTGGACCAACACGTGGCCGGTGATGCCGCCGTGGGAAGGCGCCCGGAATGCGCTGGGCAACAATCCGCTGGTGTTCGCGGCGCCGGGCGCGGACGGCGAGCATCTCGTGCTCGATATGGCGATGAGCCAGTTTTCGATGGGGCGGTTGAACACGCATCGGGCGGAAGGAAAGCCGCTGCCGGTCACCGGCGGCGCGGATGCGAACGGCAAACCGACGACCGATCCGGCGGCGATCCTCGACGGCGGTGTGGCGTGGCCGGCGGGTTTTTGGAAAGGCTCGGGCCTGGCGATCATGCTCGATGCGTTTGCGAGCGTGTTGGCGGACGGGATGACGACGGCGGAGCTGGAGAAAACGCCGGAGGGGCTCGGCGTGTGTCAGGTGTTCCTGGCGTTTGCGCCGTCGCGACTGGGCGGGGCGGACGCGGCGGAGCGCACGCGGGCGATCGTGCGGCATCTGGCGGAGACGAATCCAGAAAGTCGATACCCGGGGCGGTCGGCGCTCGATGAGCGGCGGCGGAGTGCGCGCGAAGGCGTTTACGTGCGCGACGAGATTTGGGCGAAGCTGGGGTTGCGGGCGTGAGATGGCGGATGCTGAGCGGCATGAGAGAAGACCCTAGAGTTCGCTCCGTGTTTTTCTCATGCGGCGGGGTTGGAAAAACGGGGCGCCGCGCGCTTTCTTGGCGACATGAAAACGTCCAACCCTCCCTTCGTGTCCGCCCAAGCTTATCATGACGCCATCACGCAGCGGGCGCGGGAAATCTGGCGTGCGCGGGGGCGTCCGGTCGGGCAGGACGTCGAAATCTGGCTGGAAGCCGAGCGCGATCTGGTGAGTCAGGAGAAGATCCCGTCGGCTCCTCCGGCCGAGCCGCAACGGCGGTCGGACGCCGCCGAGATCGACACGGAAGAGGTGATGGAGCAACTGGACGCGCTGTCGGCGCCACCGACGCGGAGTGCGACGACGGTGGATATCACGCGTTCGAGCACGCCGAGTCCGCGGCCGTTCAAGTGATCAAGTGAGGAGGCGGGCGCAGTCCCTCTGAGCGACAGCCCTCGCGATCTGGATCAGGGTGGGAGGCTGCTGGCAGGCGATGGCGTGTGATCCCGCTGCTCACGCAGCGAGCCACATCGGAATCGCCTGCAAGCAGGCTCCTACAATTGGCGGATCTGTCGCCGGGGGTCACACGCCCCAGACTTTGAAGTCCTTCAGGATCGAGCCGCCGACGAATTCGCGGAGGATGGAGTTGTCGGGAATCCATGTGGCATCGATCGGCGAGAACCATTCGAGGAAGGCGAGCAGCCGGCGCGCTTCGACGTAGGCGGGCGTGCCGGGCGCGACCTGGCGGAGAATCGGCTCGGCGAGCGGACGCAGCACGGAGAGTTCGTAGGCGAGCGCGGAGTTGAACATCACGTGCGCGTTTTCCTGGTGGGGGAAAATGTGGAGTTTCTCGCCGCGACGGACGGATTCCCAGCGGCTGATCGTGTCGGTGGCGTTATAGCCGCGGTCGCGGGCGTCGCGCACGATGCGGCGGATGAGGCGTGTATCCGTGGTGGAGATACGGTTGTGGCGGTCGAGGTTCAGCTGCGTCAGCGCGGACGCGTAGGCCTGGAAGGACTGGGCGGCGAGCGCGGGGGGAATCAGCCGGGGATTCAGGCCGTGGATGCCCTCGAGGATGATCAACTGGCCGGGGTGGAGGCGGACGAGATCGCCGGGAGTTTGGCGGCCTTCCTGGAAACTGTAGCGCGGGAGCTGCACCTCTTCGCCGGCGAGGAGGCGTTGGAGGTGATCGCCGAGCTGGGCGAGGGCGAGGGCGTCGATCGTTTCGTAGTCGAGCTGGCCGCTGGCGTCGCGCGGGGTTTGCGTGCGATCGACGAAGTAGTTGTCGAGTTCGAGCGTGAACGGGGAAAGGCCGAGGGTGAGCAGCTGGACGGCGAGGCGGCGGGAGAACGTGGTTTTACCGGAGGAGGAGGGACCGGCGATCAGGACGAGACGGGCGGCGTCGCCGCGGTCGGCGATCTGGCGGGCGATTTCGGCGATGGTTTGTTCGTGGAGGGCTTCGGAAACGAGGATGACCTCGCGGGCGCGGCCGGCCTGGATGGCGTCGTTGAGGGCGCCGACGCTGCCGATGCCGAGGCGGTCGAGCCAGGCGCCGTATTGGCGGAAGGCGCCGAGAAGCTTGGGATAGAGGGTGAGCGGCGTGAGGGTGTCGGGCGCGTGTTGGCGCGGGTAGCGGAGCGCGAAGCCGCCGTTCATCTTGGAGACGTCGAACCATTGCAGGTAGGCGGTGGTGGGAACGAGGAAGCCGTGGCGGTCGTCGAGCACGCCGTCGAGTTCGTGCAGGGTGATGGTCGGGCGGGTGCGGTAGTGCATGAGCCGGACCTTGTCGGGTGCGGCCTGTTGCTCGAAGTGAGCGATGGCTTCGGCGACGGTGACGCGGCGGCGGATGAACGGGAGGCCTTGGGCGACGAGCCGGCGCATTTCGGCTTCGAGGGCGAGGAGTTCGTCGGGCGAGAGCGGTGCGCGACCGCGGACGTTGCAAAAGTAGCCGCCGGAGGCGAGGGCGTGTTCGATGAAGACGGCGGCTCCGGGGAAGAGATGGGCGAAGGCGACCTCGAGGAGAAACGTGAGCGAGCGGCGGTAAATGCGCGCGCCGTCGACCTCGGCCATGGTGACGGGCTGGACGCGGGATTCGAGGTCGACGGGCTGCGTGAGGTCGTGCAACTCGCCGTTGATGATGGCGCCGACGAGCGGGGCGGGCAGATCGCCGGCGATGGGTGCGAGGAGGATTTCGGCGGTGGCGCCGCGCGGACCTTGCAGCGTGCGGCCATCGGGCAGGTGGAGCTCGATCAGCGGGCGGGGTTCGACGAATCGGACGGAGGTCATGGCAGATGAGGAGGGCGGCGGGCGTCGCGAGTGAACGCGGAAAGGCGGGCATGCGGCGCCAAGAGGTTAATCGGCCGCTGGGGGGAGGAAATAAGGCGAAGACGGCGGGGTGGGGCGCGAGGCGGCGCAGGGCGGAAAGCGCGGCGGGGGCGCCGCGGCTCCATCGGGCGGGCAGGCTACGGCGAGGCGAATTTCGCGCCGCAGTCGGCGAGGAGCTGGCGGAGCAGCGAGCGGTGGCAGCGGGATTCGTCTTCGCAGTAGCAGCCGACGGAGAAGGGGGCGGAGTGCGAGAGGGTGGCGAGGAGCTGGAGATCGTGTTTCGCGGCGGGCGTGGCCATCTCGGCCTTGTAGCGGCGGGCGAAGGTCGACCAGGCGGCGGGGGTGTCGGCGGCGAGGCCGAGCTTCATCGTGGCGACGCTCGGCGCGAGATTGGGGAACCAGACGTCATACCAGTTTTGCGTGGCAAACTGGGATTTCGGGACGCCGCGGGGCGGGCGCCGGACGGTGCCGATGCGGACGCCTTCGTCGGGGAGGCGGGGGGAGCCGAGGCGGACGATGTGAAGGCTCATGGTGACCGGCACGGTAGGGGAAAACGGGCCGGAGCGAAAGAAAAGGGAGGCCGCGCGGAGCTTGGCCCTCCACCCGTGGGGTCGGGCGGGCGATGTCAGCGCGGGAGGGCGACGAAGGTCGGCGTGTCGCGATCGCAGGAGAGGATGCCGTCGCGTTCGCGGAGTTCGACGACCTGGATCGAGCTGCGGCGGAGGTCGAGCGAGTCCTTGTCCTCGGGCTTGATCGTGCCGGCGCGGCCCGGGTGCGTGAAATAGAAGAGCCAGGCGCGGTCGGCGGCGGAATCGACGACGACGCAGGCGTGGCCGCCGTTGACGCCGTCGTCCGGGCCGCGGCCGGGCGTCGCGAGCAGGTCGCCAACTTGCGCGGTCCACGATTCGAGATCGGCGGAGTGATACACGCCGAGGCCTTTCCAGAGATCGACGATCATCCAATGGCGGCCGCGCCAGGCGAAGACGTAGGGGCCTTCGCCGGGGCGTTCGCCGACACCGGGAGTTTTGCCGCGGTCGGTCCAGGTGACGAGATCGGGGCTGTCGGCGTGGTAGATGGATTTGCGATCGCGCTCGTTGTTATACCAGAGCCGCCAGCCGCCGGACGGCAGCGGGAAGACGCAGGCGTCGATCACGCGGTCGGAGGCGAGGGCGAGCGGACGGGCATTGCGCCAGGTCCGCAGATCGGTGCTGGTGAGATGGACGATCGTGCGCGGGTGTGCCCAGTTTTCGAATACACCGGGCACGACGGTAAGGAACATGTGGTGCGTGCCGTCGCGGGCGGTGATGACATCCGGCGCCCAGAAGGTGAGGTTGGACGCGGGCGGGAAGGAGGCAGGGCGCGGCGGGGGCGCCGCGGTTGCAGGGTCGACGACGGCGTTGGCGAGGTCGGGAGGGAGCTCGATGTCGGCGGTGCCGAGATAGGTCCAAGTCGTGCCGCCGTCGGCGGATTCGGCGATGCCGATCTGCGTGCCGTGCACCCAGGCGACGCCGGAGAGACCGGGGACGTTGGCGCGGCGGTTGGTGTAGAACATCCACCAGCGTTGCACGTGGGGATTCCAGATGACGACGGGGTCGGCGGCGCCGTCGTGGATCGGGTCGCGGAAAAGCGGTTGGGGAGCGGCGGCGGCCGTCGACGCGGGCGTGGGTGTGGCTGCGTGGGTGTCGGCGGCGAGGAGCGGTGGAGCGATGAATGCGGCAAGCAGGGCGAGGAGCAGCCAAGCCGGGAGGCGGACGAAGGAAAAAAAGGCGAGGGCGCGTGCGCCCGGGTTGGCCGGGGCGGAGAACGAGTTTTTAGCCACGGATTTCACGGATGGGCACGGATCAGTTGGTGGAAGGGCGGGCGGAGCGAGGTGAACGGGCGCGACGAGCGCGGCGTTCGCGGGGCTGCTGGCGATCACACGGGGTTGCGCGATGACGGACAAACCGGGGGAAGGTTGACCGTCAAAACGGACGTGGCGGTATCTGGAAGGCGGCGCGATTCAACCCGGCGGGACGCCGGGTTCGACCTGGAGTCGGGCAGGGCCGGCGCGGAGGCCGGCCGCTACGGAAAGGCGGGCTGAAGCCCGCCCTACTTGGCGAGCTGGCTGACCTCGCTGGCGGCGAGGAGCAAGGCGCCGACAGCGAAGACGTCCGTGTGATGCGGATCGAAGCCTTCGGGCGCGTGGCCGATGGGTTGGACGTGCTCGAGTTTGCCGTCGGCGGTGACGGAGGACGCGACGGCGTTCCAGCCGCGACGCACCGCGGGTTCGCCGGTGGCGCGGTCGATGAGGCCGCGGTTGACGCCCCAGGCGAGGCCGAAGGTGTAGAACGCACTGCCGCTGGTCTCGCGCACGGTGTGCGTCTCAGGGTCGAGGACGCCGACGCGCCAGAGTCCGTCAGACTGTTGCGAGGCGAGGACGGCGCGGGTCATGTCGCGGAAGAGTTGAACGTAGCGCGGGTAATCGGCGTGGTCCTGGGGGAAGAGATCGAGGACGCGGGCGAGGCCGGCGTAAACCCAGCCGTTGCCGCGCGACCAGTGGATCGTCTTGCCGTTGCGCTCGCGCAGATCGAGATAGACTTCGTCGCGCACGTAGAAACCCACGTCGGGCAGATAGAGCCGGTCGGTGGTGAGCCACCAGTTCTCGTTCATGAAATCGAGGTAGCGCTTGTCGCCGGTTTCCTTCCAGAGCTGCAGCCAGGCGACGGGCGCCATGAACAGCGCGTCGCACCAGGACCAGTGGTCGTCGCAATGCGGTGTGCCCCAGTCGAAGAGCGCGGTGGTGGGGTTGGCGAGGATGTGGTCGAAACGCGCTTTCGACGGCGCGATCATGCGGGGTTCGTGGAGGTCCTGATGGAGTTCGAAGTAGGCCTGGATGACGCAATGATCGTCGGCGTGGTAGATGCGCTTGTGCGGCTGCCATTGGAGGACGTTTTCGGCGTGCTGGAGCATGCGGTCGCGGTTGCGGTGGTCGGGCGAAACGCGGTCGACCGCGAGGACGCCGAGGTAGAAGGGCGCGACTTCCCAGCCGCGCGGGTGGCGTTTCTGTTCGGCGGGGAAATTGGCCCACTGCCAGTCGATGGCGCGCTGGGCCAAGTCGAGGACGGCGGCGGAATCGATCGGGCGGTCGTCGCCGGCGGTGCGGGCGGAGGAGGCGGGAGCGGCGTCGCCGGCGTGTGTGGACGACGCGCGCATGCGGTCGGTGATAGGCGCCCAGAAGAGGCTGGCGATGGGCGATGCGGCGTCGCTGGCGGAGGTGTCGTCGCCGTCGCGCTGCGCGACTTTTTGCACGAGCAGGTGAACCTGCGTGAGGCGTTGCCAGAGGACGGGGTCGAACGACGGTTCCCAAGCGCCGACGTCAGTGTCGTTCAAGGTGCGGAGCGTCCATTCGCCGGTGGGGCCGCTGGCGGGGTTGGGTTGCGAGGCGAGCACGATGCGGCCGCCGCGGGCGTCGTCGCGGTAAACGAGGTGCAGCGCGGGACGGTCCCAGGTGGTGTCGACGAGGAGCGCGGCGCGGGAGATCGGCGGGCGCTTTGTGCCGGTGCCGGCGAGGGTGAACGATTGCGACGGGGTGGGGCCGGGAATGATCCGCCAGGCGGTGCCGTCGTGGTGGACGAGGTTGAACTGCGGTGCGGCGTCGGGCGTGGGCGACCAGTAGGAGGAGAGATAGGGGCGGCCGCGGGCGTCGGCGCCGACGGCGGGCGGATTCATGAGATTGCGGCTCGTCGGAATGCGCAGGGCGTATTCGCAGTTCGCGGCGGTGAAGGGGAGGGCGAGGGCGGTGCCGTCGGTGCGCGTCCAGGTGATGCCGCCGTCGGTCGAGCGGGCGTAGGCGAGGTCGTGGTTGGTGGCGACGTCGGGCGAGTCGCGCCAGATCCAGGCGAGGTGGAGGGTGCCGCGGGAATCGACGGTGAAGCCCCAATACGGGCTGCGCTGACCTTCGCCGTCGATGAGGTTGGCCTGAACGGTGGACCAGGTTTTTTGCGCAGTGGAATAGCGGTTGAGGACGAGCGAGCCGTTGCCGGAGCCGCCATCGCGGTAGAGGAAGAGCAGGTCGCCGCCGGGCAGGAGGTGGAATTGCGGATACGTGACGCGCGATTCGCGCTGGCCGGTCATCGGAGACTTGGCGGCGAGTTCGAGGGAGAGCGGCGCGGAGGAGCGGGCGTAGTTGAGCGGGTTGTTGTGGTGATCCCAGGAAACGTGGAGGAACCCGTCGCCGTCGACGGCGAGGCTGACGGAGTTGTGCGCGTCGGCGACGTTGCCGCGGTGCTCGGTGCGGTGGGTTTTCCACGTGTCGGAGCCGAGGGTGCGTTTCGCGAGGACGAGGTGGGCGTCGGCGTCGTAGAACGCGGCGAACTGCGTGCGCGAGTGGGTGACGATGGGGCTGCGGGCGTTGGCGCCGACGTTGACGGAACTGCCGGCGAAGGCGTTCTCGGCGATCGGGAGCGCGCGCGCGGGAGCCGCGGGAAGGGCCTCGCTGGCGACGAGGCGGACGGAGACGATCCAGAGCGCGGCAAGCAGGAGGGCAACGGGGGTGCGTTTCATCGCGCGAAGGTGAACGGGTCGAGGTGCAACCGCCAATCCTGAACCGGTTATCCCGGTGACAAAGCGGCGTGACTGCGGCGAACATTAAGATGTCGCATATGCGACATCTTAATGTTCGAGACGGGGGAGGGTGCGAACTATCCGATTTTCGCGGGCTTTCGGCGCGGGGGTGTTTGGCGCGTGATGGGCGCGGTTGACCCCGACCGCGGCGTGAGATCGCCTGCGAGCAGGCTCCTACCGCCAAATTTTTCTCGATGAAAACTTCTGAACTCACCCACGGATCGTTCACGCTGCCGGGCGAGGCGGGCGCCGAGGCGCTGACGCTGCGACTCGCGGAAAAATGGGGCGCGGACACGATTCGCGACTCCGACGGCACGCAACTCTCGCCGGAGATCGTGCAATCCGGCCACGCGATCTATTCGACGATCTGTCTCGTGCGCTCCGTGCAGCCGTGGGCGCGGGAAAATCGCGACAAGCTGCAGCAGAATTTCCTGATGAGCTATCCGGTCGTCGCGGAAAAAAGCACGACGACGATCACGCTGCTGAAAGGATTTTTCACGGAGCAGTTCACCGTGAATTTTTCGGACAGCCCGAAGCGGTGGTGGCAGGTGTTCGACCGCACGACGGGCAAGGAAGTCGCGAAGACGAAGTGGGCGGTGAACGAGAAGAAGGGCACGGTGACGATCCGCGGCACGGAGCCGGGTCACAGCTACACGGTGAACTTCCTGGCGTTTCGCATCTGGGAGGAGATCTCGATGTATAATCACCTCACGAACGACTGGGGTGACCGCGAGCATCTCGCCGCCGTCGATCCGATGCAGCCGGCGACGCAGAAGGTGCTGCTGGCGTTTCTCGACCGGTGGCTGCGAGAGCATGCGGACACGAGCGTGGTGCGGTTCACGTCGATGTTCTATAACTTCTCGTGGTTCTGGGGCGCGGACCGGACGACGTTGCGCGACGTGTATTCAGATTGGGGAGACTACGCGATGACGGTGAGCCCGCGGGCGTTGACGCTGTTCGAGAAGAAATACGGTTACCGGCTGGTGTCGGAGGATTTCGTCAACGGCGGGCTCTACAACTCGACGCACAACGCGCCGTCGCGGCGGTATCGCGATTACATGGCGTTCGTGCACGACTTCGTGATTTCGTTCGGCCGGCAGTGCATCGATCTCGTGCATCGTTACGGGAAGAAGGCGTATGTGTTTTACGACGATCACTGGATCGGCGTGGAGCCGAGCAGCCCGCGTTTTCGCGAGTTCGGTTTCGACGGGTTGATCAAGTGCGTGTTCAACGCGTTCGAGGTGCGGCTATGCGCGCACGCGAAAGGCGTGGCGACGCACGAGTTGCGGCTGCATCCGTATCTGTTTCCCACGGGACTGAAGGGCGAGCCGACGTTCAAGGCGGGCGGGAATCCGACGCTCGACGCGAAGAATTTCTGGATCGATGCGCGACGCGGAATCGTGCGCGCGCCGATCGACCGGATCGGGCTGGGCGGGTATCTTTCGCTCGTCGAGCCGTTCCCGGATTTCCAGGATTACATCGAAGGGCTCGTGAAGGAGTTTCGTCTGCTGAAATCGTTTCACGCGGGCGACAAGCCGTGGGTGGCGCCGTTCAAGGTCGCGGTGCTGACGGCGTGGGGCGATTTGCGCGCGTGGACGTGCTCGGGGCATTTCACGCCCGGCGTGGAGTTGTATGCGGTGCTCGAATCGCTGGCGGGGTTGGCGCTCGATGTCTCGTTTATCAGTCTCGACGACATCGCGGCGCGCGGCGTGCCGAAGGGCGTGAACGTGATCGTGAACGCCGGGCGCGCGGGCAGCGCGTGGAGCGGCGGCGATCACTGGAGCGATCCGCGGGTGGAGGCGGCGTTGACGGAGTGGGTGCGCAAGGGCGGGGCGTTCGTCGGGATCGGCGAGCCGAGCGCGCTGGCGCAGCCGGGTCGGTTTTTCCGGATGGCGCACGTGCTGGGCGTCGATCGCGATCGCGGCGAGCGGCTGGCGAACGGGAAGTTCAACTACGTGAGGCCGGAGGCGCTCGCGCTGGAGTCAGATGGATTGCTTCGTCGCGGGGCTTCTCGCAATGACCGCGAGAAGGTGGCGGGCGTGGCGGAGCATTTCATCACGAGCGACGTCACGGCGGGGCTCGATTTTGGCAAGGACGTCGACGGCGTTTACGTGCTCGGTGCGGACACGCAGGTGCTGGCGGAGCGGACCGGCGAGCGTTCGCCGAAGCTCGCGACGCACGCGTTCGGGAAAGGGCGCGGCGTTTATCTGAGCGGGTTCACGTTTGGGTATGAGAACACCCGGCTCTTGCATCGCGCGCTCTTCTGGGCGGCGGGCCGCCAACGCGACTGGGGCGTGTGGCAGGCGGCGAACGTGAAGACGGAGGCGACGTATTTCGCGAAGGCGGGGAAACTCGTCGTGATCAACAACGCGGGGACCGACGAGGAAACCGTCGTGACGCTCGGCGATGGCAAGACAGCGAAGCGTGTGCGGCTCGCGGCGCACGGGATTGCGATGCTGGACGTGTAGCGTTCGGTCGTGTTCGTCGCGCAGTCCGGCGGACGGAGAAAAGGTAGGAGCCTGCTTGCAGGCGATTTCACGCTTCAAACGCGGATGCCGCGTCACATCGCCTGCAAGCAGGCATCTACCTTCCGGCCGTCAAGACGCCCGATCATCGGCGAGCGGTGAAGCCCGCCGATGATGCGACGCGAGGGAGGCGAATCAGGGAGGCGGGCCGGGCCGATTTCGGATCTCGGGATCGATGATGCCGA
>JAEYYL010000065.1 GCA_023430825.1 Verrucomicrobiota bacterium
CCCGCCCTACAACTCTTCTTCGATGAAACCGTTTTCCCTCATCCCTTTCATTTTTGCCTCCCTCCTTGCCGCCGCGGCGACTGCGTTCGCGCAACCCAGCCGGCTGCCACCGGTCGAGTCGCCCGTCGTTCATGCCGACCGCACGATCACGTTCAGCTTCCGTGCCCCGAACGCACAGAAGGTCGAACTGAGCGGCCAGTTCCTCGCCGCCAACCAGCCGATGCAGAAGGATGAATCCGGCGTCTGGTCGATCACCGTCGGCCCGGTCGAACCCAATCTTTATCCCTATAATTTCGTCGTCGACGGCGTCGGCGTCGCCGATCCCGCCAACCAGGACCTGTTTCCCAACGAGCGCTTCAAATCCAGCCTCGTCGACATCCCCGGCGACACGCCCGCCCTTCATGCCGTGCAGAACGTTCCCCACGGCGAGCTGACCTATGTGTTCTACGAGTCGAAGACGCTCAAACGCACGCGTCCGCTCCTCATCTACACGCCGCCCGGTTATCGTGCGGGCACGGGAAAATATCCGGTGCTCTATCTCGTGAGCGGCACCACCGACACCGAGGAGACGTGGTTCCGCGCCGGCCGGGCAAACTTCATCCTCGATAACCTCATCGCGCAGAAAAAAGCCGTGCCGATGATCGTCGTCATGCCCTACGGCAACATGATGATGGGCATGCCGCGCCCCGACACGCCGCAGGCGGCCGACATGTATCGGGTTTTCAACGACGAGCTGTTGACCAATATCGTTCCGCACGTGGAGGCCAACTATCGCGTCGTGGCCGACCGCAAGCACCGTGCGATCGCCGGCTTCTCGCGCGGTGGCGGCCAGTCGCTCTTCACCGCGTTCAACAATCCCGACAAGTTCGCCTGGATCGGCTCCTACGCGGCCTACCTCACGCCCGAAGTCTGCGAGAAACATTTTCCGCAACTCTTCGCCGATCCCGCGGCGACCAATGCCCAGCTCGAGCTCCTCTGGCTCGGCGTCGGCAAAAGCGACTTCCTTTATCAGCAGGCCGTCGCCTGCAACGCCTTCCTCGCGGAGAAGAAAATCGAGCACGAAACGCTCATCACCGAGGGCGGCCATACTTGGATGAACGCCCGTCACTACCTCGCCGAAACGCTTCAGCTCTTTTTCAAGTAAGGGAAGGGGAGCGCCCGCCCCGACCACATTCCAAATCATCATGACTCGCACCGATCCCATCCGTCTCGCGGTCCTCCTCGCGCTCGTCGCCGGAGCGTTGCCCGCCCAGGAAAAGCCTGAGGAATCCTCGCCGGAGCGCGCCCGCGCCAACTTCGCCCGGCCGATCGAACTCGCGGCGGACGATGTCCGCGCGTTTCCCGACGCACCCGCCGGTTTCAACACCCGCCGCGACGGCGTGCCCGCCGGCCGCATCGAGGCGTTCGAATACGACTCTGCCGTCACCGGCACCCGCCGGAAGGCCAACGTGTATCTGCCGCCCAACTACACGGCGGACCGCCGCTATCCCGTGCTTTACCTGCTGCACGGCATCGGCGGCGACGAAACCGAGTGGATTCGCTTCGCGCAGCCTGACGCGCTGCTCGACAACCTGATCGCGGACGGAAAAGCCGAGCCGATGATCGTCGTCATTCCGAACGGCCGCGCGCTCGCCGACGATCGCCCGGGACCCAACATCTTCGCGCCCGACCAGGTCGCCGGTTTCGCCGCCTTCGAGCGCGACCTGCTCGACAGCCTCATCCCGGCGGTCGAGGCGAAGTATGCGGCGTTCACCGACCGCGAGCATCGCGGGCTGGCCGGCCTTTCGATGGGCGGCGGCCAGACGCTCAACTTCGGTCTGGGAAATCTGGATACGTTTGCGTGGATCGGTGCCTTCTCCTCGGCGCCCAACACGAAACCGCCGGAACAACTCGTGCCCGATCCCGCCGCCGCGCGCGAAAAACTGAAGCTGCTCTACCTCTCCTGCGGCAACAAGGACGGCCTCATCAATTTCTCCCAGGGCGTGCACCGCTACCTGAAGGAACACGACGTCCCGCACATTTGGAATGTCGACGACTTCGGTCACGACCCCGCGCACTGGGCGAGCAATCTCCATCACTTCGCCCAGCGAATCTTCCGCTGAGAAGGCGGCGCCGATATTCGAACCCGAGACCGTGATCGCTTCCGCGCCAGTCATGAACGTTCCTGAAGCGAGGGGAGGAGCCTACTTGCAGGCGCTTGCGCGCGATCCCGCTGCTCACGCAGCGAGCCACCGCAGGGAGCAATCGCCTGCAAGCAGGCTCCTACAATCAGACCGGTCCGTATTTGAACTCCTCCCGCTGGAGACTGGAATCGGTATGAGGCGCGATGCGACACCGCTGCGCAGGCGATTTACTCGAGGCGCTCGCCGATCAATAATCGTCATCCCAAAGCCAGGAATGGCCATTCGATCCGCGCGTTTGATTCGGTAGCGTTATTCCGCGTTTGACCCTTCGTGATCCGCTCCGGCCCCCGATCCCGCCGTCTCCTTCGCACCCTATGCCCTCGTTTCTGAAACGTCTTCGTTGCTGGCTGGCCGGCTGCGGTATCGCCGCCACAGTCTGCGCCCAGATTCCCAGCGACGCCACGCCGACCGTGATTGTCAGCACCGCCGCGCAGCCCGTCGCGGAAGGCAAATTCGCGCCGGCGTGGGATTCGTTGAAACAGTATCGCGTGCCCGAGTGGTTTCGCGATGCGAAGTTCGGCATCTGGGCGCACTGGGGACCGCAATGCGAGCCGGGCATGGGCGATTGGTATGCGCGTCATCTCTACTTCGAGAACGGACCCGCGTGGGGGCCCAACGTCACGGCGTATCACCGCGAACACTACGGCCATCCTTCTGAGGCCGGTTTCAAGGACGTCATTCATCGCTGGAAGGCGGAGAACTGGGACCCGGAAAAACTCGTCGCCCTCTACCAGCGTGCGGGCGCGAAATATTTTTTCGCCCTCGCGAACCATCACGACAACCTCGACCTCTGGGATTCGAAATATCAGCCGTGGAATTCCGTTCGCGTCGGCCCGAAGAAAGATCTCATCGCCGGCTGGGCGAAAGCCGCGCGCGCCAACGGTCTGAAGTTCGGCGTCAGCGTGCACGCGGCCCACGCCTGGAGTTGGTATGAGCCAGCGCAGGGCGCGGACCAGACCGGCCGGAAAGCCGGCGTGCCCTACGACGGCAAACTCACCGCCGCGGACGGCAAGGGCACTTGGTGGGAGGGGCTCGATCCGCAGGATCTCTACGAACAACGCCACGCGCCCGCGCCCGATTTCGCCGCCCCGCTCGAGATCCACGCCCGCTGGGACTGGGGCAACGGCGTCACGCCGCCCGATCAGGCGTATTGCGAAAAGTTCTACAACCGCACGATCGATCTCATCGACCGCTACCAGCCCGATCTCATTTACTTCGACGACACCGCGCTGCCGCTCTGGCCGGTCAGCGACGCCGGCCTGAAGATCGCGGCGCATTTCTACAACCGCAGCAACCAGTGGCGCGGGCCGGATGACGACGGCGTGATGTTCAACAAGATCCTTGATGCCGAACAGCGCCAGTGCATGGCATGGAACATCGAGCGCGGCGTCGGCCACGAGATCGAGCCGCATCCGTTCCAGACCGACACCTGCCTCGGCAACTGGCACTACCAGCAGAGCCTGTTCGACAAACACGGTTACAAGACCGCGAAGACCGTCGTGCACACGCTGATCGATGTCGTCAGCAAGAACGGCAATCTGCTCCTCAGCGTGCCGCTGCGCGGCGACGGCACGCCCGATTCCGACACGCTGGCGATCGTCGAAGGCATCGCGGCGTGGATGCAGGTGAACCAGGAGGCGATCCACGGCACGCGTCCGTGGAAGGTGTTGGGTGAAGGACCGCAGATGGCGACGACCGCCCCGCTTCAGGCCCAGGGCTTCAACGAAGGCAAAAGCCAGCCGTTCACCGCCGAGGATGTGCGGTTCACCGCCAAGGGCGACACGCTGTATGTGTTCGTCATGGGGCCGCCCACGGCCGCGGTGCACCTCAAATCCCTCGGCGCGAAGTCGGGCCTGCTCGGCAAGTCCGTCACGCAGGTGAGGCTCCTCGGGTCGGGTGAGAAGCCGTCGTGGCTGCAATCCGACCACTCCCTTATCATCGAAGCGCCGCGCGGCGCGGTGAGCGACATCGCCACCGTGTTCGAGATCGCGACCCGGTGAAGATTTTCGTATTTGAAATAGCACTACGCCAAGCCTCGTCCATTCTCATGAAAATCCCTCTCGCTCTTGTCCTCGGCCTCGCGCTCGGCCTTCAGCTCCACGCGCAGGAACTCAAAAGCCCCGACGGCGCCATCGCCGTCACGCTGACGCTCGACGCCGGCGCGCTCTCCTACCAGGTCGCGCACCAGGGCCGGGTGGTGCTCGAGCCCTCGCCGCTCGGCCTCGAAACGAGCATCGGCAGCTTTGCCGCCGGCCTGAAGGCCGCGGAGACGGCCACGTCGAAGATCGACCAGCGCTACACGCTCCCGCACGGTAAGGTGCGCGACGTGCATTATGTGGCGAACGAGCTCACGGCCGGGTTCACGAACGAGAACGGAGATCTTCTCGAAGTGATCTTTCGCGTCAGCGACCGCGACGTGGCCTTCGCCTACCGCCTCTCAGGCAAGGAGCGACGGCGCGTCACGATCCAGCGCGAAGCCACGGGTTTCAATCTTCCCGGCAACGCCACTGCTTTCGCCACCTGGCAGGCCAAACCGGGCGACGGCTGGATGGCGACGAAGCCCAGTTATGAAGAGGGCTATCACGTCGGCGAGCCCGTCGGCAC
>JAEYYL010000180.1 GCA_023430825.1 Verrucomicrobiota bacterium
TTGAAGTAGCGAGTAGCGGGTAGTGAGTAGCGAGCATTTCAATCCATCCATCCCGCGCTCCGTCTTTCTACTCGCTACCCGCTACCCACTACTCGCTACTTCTTTCCGACCTCATGCACCTGACCCCTCGCGAGCGCGAAAAACTCCTCATCGTCACCGCGGCCGATCTGGCGCGCCGCCGGCAGGCGCGCGGGCTCAAACTCAATTATCCCGAGGCGATCGCGATCATCACCTACGAGATCATCGAAGGCGCGCGCGACGGCCGGAGCGTTGCCGACTTGATGAGCTTCGGCACGACGGTCCTGAAGCTCTCCGACGTGATGGAGGGCGTGGCCGAGATGATCCACGAGGTGCAAGTCGAGGCGACGTTTCCGGACGGCACGAAACTGGTGACCGTGCACAATCCGATCCGCTGACGTCGAAGGGCTGAAACCTGAGACCTGAAACCTGACTTCAAACATGATTCCTGGTGAAATCATCGTGTCCGCCGACGCCACGCCGCTGCCGGCGAATGTTGGCCTCGAAACCAAAACGCTCGCGGTTGCCAACACCGGCGATCGCCCGATCCAGGTCGGTTCGCATTTTCATTTCTTCGAATCGAACGAGGCGCTGCGCTTCGACCGCGCCGCCGCGCGCGGTTTTCGTTTGAACATCCCGGCCGGCACCGCCGTGCGTTTCGAGGCCGGCGACACGAAGGAAATCGAACTCGTCGCCCTCGCCGGCACACGCGAGGTCTACGGATTCAACGCGAAGATCAACGGCAAGCTCTGATGCTGAAGTAGCGAGTAGCGGATAGTGAGTAGCGAGCATATCGAACCACCGAACCACTCCGCTTTCAGCCTTCTACTCGCTACTCACTACCCGCTATTCGCTACTTTCCACCAATGCCCCTCAAACTCACCCGCCGCCAATACGCCGAGATGTTCGGGCCCACCGTGGGCGATCGCGTGCGCCTCGCCGACACCGAGCTGTTTGTGCAGGTCGAACGCGACCTGATCGCCGAGGGCGGCGGTTACGGCAACGAGATCAAGTTCGGCGGCGGCAAGGTCATTCGTGACGGGATGGGCCAGTCGTCGACCGCGACCGATGCGGAGTCGCTCGACCTCGTCATCACGAACGCGCTCATCCTCGATCCGATTCTCGGCATCATCAAAGCCGACATCGGAATAAAACACGGCGTCATCGTCGGCATCGGCCACGCGGGCAATCCGGGCATCCAGAGCGGACTCGGGTCCGTTTACGTTGATCCGAAGACGAAGCAGAAAAACCCCATGATCGTCGGCGCGTGCACCGAAGTGATCGCGGGCGAGGGCTGCATCGTCACGGCGGGCGGCATCGACAGTCACATCCATTTCATCTGTCCGCAGCAGATCGACGAGGCAATCAGCTCGGGCATCACGACGATGTTTGGCGGCGGCACGGGCCCGGCGCACGGCACGCTCGCGACGACGTGCACGCCCGGTGCGTGGAATCTCCATCGCATGCTCGAAGCGGCGGAAGCGTATCCGATGAACCTCGGGTTTTTCGGCAAGGGCAACTGTTCGACGCCGCAGCCGCTCCGCGACCAGTTGCTCGCCGGTGCGATCGGTTTGAAGCTGCACGAGGACTGGGGCACGACGCCGGCGGCGATCGACACCTGTCTCGGCGTGGCGGAGGAGTTTGACGTGCAGGTGGCGATTCACACCGACACGCTCAACGAGGCGGGCTTCGTCGACGATACGATCCGGGCGTTCAAGGGCCGCACGATTCACACGTATCACTCCGAAGGCGCGGGCGGCGGACATGCGCCCGACATCATCCGCGTGTGCGGCGAGGCCAACGTGCTGCCGTCGTCGACGAATCCCACGCGCCCTTACACGGTGAATACGATCGACGAGCATCTCGACATGCTGATGGTCTGCCACCACCTCGACGCGAAGATTCCCGAGGACGTGGCGTTTGCCGAGTCGCGCATCCGGCCGGAGACGATCGCGGCGGAAGACTGCCTGCACGACCTCGGCGCGATCTCGATGATGTCGTCCGATTCGCAGGCGATGGGCCGCATCGGCGAAGTGATCATCCGCACGTGGCAGACGGCGCACAAGATGAAGCTCCAGTTCGGCAAGCTGGAAGGAGCGTCGCATCGCGACGCCGATAACTTTCGCGCGCTGCGTTATCTCGCGAAATACACGATCAACCCGGCGGTGGCGCATGGGATGGCGCACATCATCGGCTCGCTCGAAGTGGGCAAGTTGGCGGACATCGTGATCTTCAAGCCGGCGTTGTTTGGGGTGAAGCCGGAGATGATTTTGAAGGGCGGCTTCATCGCGTGGGCGAACATGGGCGATCCGAACGCGTCGATCCCGACACCGCAGCCGCAGTTTTATCGTCCGCAATTCGGCGCCGCGGGCCGCGCGCTGGCGTCGACGAACGTGACCTTCGTGAGCCAGGCGTCGGTTGATCACGGCGCGTTGAAAGACCTCGATCTGCGCCGGCGGATCGAGCCGGTGAAGAGCTGCCGCAAGATCGGCAAGCGAGACATGGTGCTGAACGACGCGATGCCGAAAATCGAAGTCGACCCCGAGACCTACACAGTGAAAGCGGATGGCCGCGTCCTCACCTGCGAGCCGGCGAAAGTGCTGCCGATGGCGCAGCGGTATTTTCTATTTTAGGGAACTGCTGGAAACTGCTCGTTCCAGAATTTCTTCTTCCGCTCTTCGAACGTGCCAACGGGCGGGTGCTGCGGAGCTCGGTCGGGGCGCGGGAAATTCCAAATGACATTAATGACCGTCCACCCGAGACGGGTAGGATGAAGACCAAACATGTCCGCGCTACGTCCTTCGTCGGCGAGTCTCATTGCGTTTGCGCGATAGTCCGTCCACACGAGGCGCTTTCCCAGCAGCTCCCGGACACCAGCGATATATCTCAAGTGTCCGATCTCGCCGTGGAATCGCCGGCTTTGAGGGTCCGATGCTTCGAGGCTCTCGGCTCTCTCTTCCCATAGCGATGGATTGGTGCTGGTGTTGGCGAACTGCTGCCACAGTTGGGGAAAGAATCCCATCAGAGTGATCGCGTCGCTCGACAATGCAGCCGTTATTGAGCGGATGTAGCGGTCCGCTTCGGTCTCGAACGCTTTAGCGGCCTGCAAAAGGCCCTCCGTAGCCAGCGCGACAAGGCTGCCTTCAGTATATTGGTTAACGTGGGTTGGCTTCAGGTCGAAGTGTAGGTCCGGAATCGGATCTTGGGAAAAGAGAAGTATCCTGTCGTTCGGCTTAAGCGCGAGAGCGAGGCCCGTTTCGATGACGACCCCGAAATTGTTGCCAGTGAGATCCCCAAGAAAAATGTGGCTGCCGAGAATCTGTTCGACGATCTGGTCGATCTGATTTCGGGCTGCATTTCCCAGTTCGTTTACACAGTAGAGTGGCGCAAACCGAGGGTTGCCGCAGGCTTCATTGGCCTTGTCGTGAACCTCCTTGAGAAGAGCGCGAACCCGCTCGTTTGGATAGCCGCCACGCGAATTGAACGGCATCGCGACAAACGTTTTGTAGCGTTCGGCCTCAAACAGATCGGCAAAAGCTTCGTCACGTCGAAGGGAGTAGATGCGTTCTACATTCATAGGCTATTTGCCCGTCGCCTCCCAGGCTTCTTGGGCGATTCCCGCCTGATCCAGAATCCGCTTGGTCAGGGACCAATCGATATCGCCTCGGTGCGGATTGGGAATCGGCACTTTTACACTCGTTAGCGGATGCCTCATCGAGGCATGGCGACCGCCCGGGAAGGGGCCTTCCCAGCCGAGCTCCCGCATGCGGCGGATGAACTCACGCCGACTGACGGGCTTTGGCATGACGCCCAATCTTGTTCAGATCGATGCCTCCGAGCACCGGCACCTCGTCGCCGCAGCGAATGGCAAGCAACAGCCAGTCTTCCAACGTCGTGATCAGCTCGCGTCGCGCAGCCTCCACGGTCTTGCCTTCGGCCCATAGGCCCTTGAATCCGGGAATCGTCGCGAAGAAGCGGCCGGTCTCCGTCGGCTCGTAAGTGGCCTTTTCCACAGCCTTGGCGATGTAGTCGGCGAGCATGTGGTGACCGAAACACGGACCGCGCAGCCTCGCAAGGCTTGATGCCGCAACCGCGGTTCAACTCACCGCCCGCAGCCGCACGCGCTCGGCGGTGAACGCGTGGCCGAGCAGGCGTTCGCCGCGCTCGGCGAACCAGATGGGATCGTCGGTCGTAGCGAAATGGCGCGCGCCAGTGCGCGTGAGGCGCGACTCGTGCTCGGGGTGGCGGTGCAGCCAGTCGGCGAGCCGGGTCGTCACGATCTCGGCCTGATCGAGGATTTCCACTTCGGGCGGAATCAGCGGACGCAGCGCGG
>JAEYYL010000248.1 GCA_023430825.1 Verrucomicrobiota bacterium
CGCGAAGCTCCAAGCACCGGCGTCAAAGCTCCAAGCACCAAGGACCAAGCTCCAGTGAAGCTCCAAACTCCAACCTCCCGTTTTCCGATCGACCACCCTTGGTGTTTCGGTTCCCGTTGGTGTTTCACTGGAGCTTGGAGCTTGGCGCTTGGAGCTTCTCGCCGCTAAACGCCATGGCCGCCTCCTCCACCAACTCCGCCTCGTCGCCCGGCCAATCGCCGCTCGCGCTTCTCCGCCAGCTCGAATGGCGCGTGCGGCACGCGGTGGAAAACATCCTCAGCGGCGAGTATCGGTCCACCTTTCGCGGCCGCGGCATGGAGTTCGATCAGGTCGTCCGTTACGAATTCGGCGACGATGTCCGCGACATCGACTGGAACGTCACCGCGCGTCTCGGCGAACCCTACCGCAAGAAATTCGTCGAGGAGCGCGAGGTCACCCTGCTCGTCGTGTTCGAGGATTCCCCTTCGCTTGAATTCGGCTCCGGCGCGCAATCCAAGCGCGAAGCCCTGCTCGAACTCGCCGGCCTCGTCATGCTGCTCGGCGCCGTGAACCGTGACCGCGTCGGCTTCGTTTACGCCTCGCCCACCGGCAATCTCTTTCGTCAACCCGTCCGCGGACGCGGCGCCATCCTTCACGCCGCCGCCACGCTCCTCGCGCAACCCGCGCCCGATCCCGCCGCGATTGATCCACAGCTCTTGTCCACGTCCACGCTCCCCTGGCGTTTTCTCGCGCGCGCCGCGCCGAAGCACAGCGTGCTGCTCTGGCTCGGCGATTTTCCGCCGCGGCCGCAACCCGAGGGCTGGGCCGTCATGCAACGTCGCTACCAGACGATGGGCTTTCGCGTCGACGATCCGTGGGAACGCGAACTCCCCGCCGACGAAGCCTTCGCCGCCTACGATCCGTTGTCCGGCCGGCTCGTCACACTCGAAGGCAGCTCGGCCGAACGCGCCGCGCACGCTGCCTGGCGCGAGGAACGCGACGCCGCGTGGCGCGCACTGTTTCCCGCGCCGCTCAGCCGCCTCGTCGTCGGCACCGACGAAAACCGCCTCGACGCGCTGGTGCGCTTTTTCCACGCGAGAATGTCGGCGCGCTGACGGCGCGCAACGCGCCGAAGCTCCAAGCGATCAGAAGCTCCAAGCACCAATCTCCAAGCTCCAGAGAAACACCAAGCCACAAACACCACGCCCGCACCGATGTCTTTCCCTCGCATCCATCTCTCCAGCCTTCCGCCGCGCCAGATTGAAGTTTGGCCGCGCTTGGAGCTTCATTGGATCTTGGATGTTGGAGCTTGGAGCTTTGATTGCGCCGCTTGGAGCTTCGATTCGTTTCGATGAACGACTTCGTCCTTCACAGCCCCGCCTGGCTGCTCGCGCTCCTGCTCCTCCCCGCCGCGATCTGGCTGCGCGGCCGCCGGAGCGTCCCCGTGTTGCTCGTGCCGTTCGCCGCCGCCTGGCACCGCCCGTCGCTCGCCTCGCGCTCGCAATGGCCCGTCGGCCTCGCGATCGCCGGGCTCGCGTTGCTCATCGTCGCCCTCGCCCGCCCCCAGCGCATCGAGGACAAGCGCGAAGTGCATTCGCAGGGCTACGACATCGTCCTCTCCATCGATTTGTCCGGCTCGATGCTCTCCGAGGATTTCGAGCGCAACGGCGAACGCATCAACCGCCTCCAGGCCATCAAGCCCGTCATCCAGGCCTTCATCGAACGCCGGCCGTCCGATCGCATCGGCATCGTGCTCTTCTCCGGCCGCGCCTACACCATGGCGCCGCTGACCTTCGACCACGACTGGCTCGCGGGCCAGCTCGAGCGCATCAAGATCGGACTCATCGAGGACGGCACCGCCATCGGCGACGGCCTCGGCGTCGCCCTCACCCGCCTCGAGCAGGCCAAGCGTGAAACCGGCGGCAAACGCCAGGGCGCCTTCGTCGTCCTCCTCACCGACGGCGCCAACAACCGCGGCTCGCTCACCCCGCCGCAAGCCGCCGATCTCGCGAAGTCCCGCGGCATTCCCGTTTACACCATCGGCGCCGGCAAGGACGGCATCGTGCCGTTTCCCGTCTTCGACGAAAAAGGCCGCAAGCTCGGCTACCGCCGCATCATGTCCGATCTCGACGAAAGCGCGCTGCGCGACGTCGCCGAATCCACCGGCGGACACTTCTTCCGCGTCGACGACACCGACACGATCGAGTCCGCCTTCAAGGCCATCGACCGCGCGCAGAAAATCGACTTTCAGGCCCAGAGCTACCTCGTCACCACCGAACTCTTCCTCTGGGCCGCCGGGCCCGGCCTCGCCGCGCTGCTCGTCGCCAGTTTGTTGATACGCCTTCCCGGCCGCACCCGCGCGCCGCTCCGCGCCGCCACCGCGCAACCGCTCCCCACCTCGTGACGTTCGCCCTCCCTCATCTTCTCTGGCTCACGCTCGTCCCCCTCGCGCTCCTCGTGTGGGAACTCACACATCGTCGTCGCACCGACACCACGACCCATCCGAAAATCCTCCGCGCCGAGGCCGGCGACCGCGGCCTCAAACTCGCCGCGCCCGATGTCCCCGCCCCGCTCTCCGCGCATCGCGGTCGCACGCGTCCTTGGCTGTGCCTCGGTCTCGCTTTCTGCGCGATCGCCGCCGCCCGACCGCAATGGGGCCGCATCGAGGAGCCCGTCTTCGAGCAGGCACGCGAGATCATCATCGCGATCGACCTTTCCCGCTCGATGCTCACGCCCGACATCAAGCCGTCCCGCCTCGACCGCGCAAAACTCCTCACGCAGTCCCTGCTCGAACGGCTCAACGGCGAACGCATCGGGCTCGTCGTGTTTTCCGGCACCGCGTTTCTCCAGAGTCCACTCAGCGCCGACTACGAGATCCTGCGCGAATTCCTCCCCGCGCTCGATCCGGACTTCCTCCCGGAAGGCGGCACCAATTACCGCGCACTCATCGATACTTCGCTCGCGGCCTACGCCTCCACCACCGCCGCCGATCGTTTTCTGATCGTGCTCAGCGACGGCGAATCGACCGTCGACGACTGGCGCGACCGTATCGAAGAACTGAAGACAAAGGACATCCGTGTGATCGGCCTCGGCGTCGGCACGACCGCCGGCGCCATGATCCCCGACGGCTCCGGCGGCCTCGTCAAAGACGAGCGCGGCGCCGTCGTCCTCTCCAAGCTCGAACCCGCCACACTCCAGGAACTCGCTTCGTCCACCAACGGCGTTTACCAGGACGCGAGTAACTGGATCGACCTCGCCGAGCTCGTCGAAGCCACCGTCGAAGCCGGCCGCAAGGGCGAGTTCACCGAGAAAAACTCCGTCCGCCTCGTCGAACGTTTCCAGTGGCCGCTCGCCCTCGGCCTCTGGCTCCTGCTCGTCAGCTTTTACTACGAGTTTCCCGTCCGCCCCAAACCTCGCGATCTCAAGTTGAGCCCCGTGAGTCCTGAGCAGCGCGGCGCCCGCCGCACCGCGCCCAATCCTCCCGCGCCGCCGCCCGAAATCACCGTCGCCGCGCTCTGCCTGCTGGCTTCCCTGATCGGTTTCCCGTCGTCCACGCGCGCCGCCGCCCCTCAGCCCGCCGCCACCCCCCCCGAGCCTCCGCCGCTCGCCCGCATCGTCAGCCGGCTCTCCGAATCGCCAAACCGCACCGCCCGCGACTGGGCCGAACTCGGCCGCGAAACCGTCACGTGGGGCTCCCGCCTCCAGTCGTCGCAGGAGGCCGTGCCCGAAGGTCCCGTCCGCGACGCGCTCGCCGCCGTCGACCTCGGCGAACAACTCGACACAAAAACCGCCGACTGGCCCAAGCTCCGCGAGGAACTCGAAGCCTTGCTCACCAAGCCCGAGGACCAGCAGCAGCAGCAACAGCAGCAGAATCAGGACGACCAGCAAAAGCAGGACAGCCAAAAACAGGATCAGTCGAAACAGGACCAATCCAAGGAGGGCGAACAGCAGCAGCAGTCTTCCGATTCGTCCGATCGGTCCAATCCGTCCAATCCCTCCGACGAGAACCAAAAAAACGACCCGCAGCGCAACGACCAGCAGAAATCCGCCGATGAACAGGAATCCGCTTTCGGCGATATGAAAGACCAGCAGCCGCCTCCGCCTCCTCCGCCGCCCCAGGAAACCCAGAAAGTCGGCGGCGTGCCCGAGCGCAAGGAGGGCGATCCACCCCCACCCGATCCCGCCCTCGCGCTGCCGCTCCAGAAACTCGACCAGCTCAAGAGCCAGGATTCTCCCGCCGAACTTTTCAAACTCATGGAGGGCGACAAAAACCAAACGCCCCGCACTCGCACCAAGGACTGGTAACTGCCATGCCCGTGATTTCCCTTTTCCTTTCCCCGCAAAAAAGCCCCGCGACGATCGCTCGCTCTGTCTCCGCCCGCCCGCGCACCTACCGGCGCTCGTCGAGTCACGTTCGCTCCCAAGCCTTCTGCGCCTTTTTGCGGCCAGTCCTTCTGGTCTGCGCCTTCCTCGTCACCCTCGCCACCGCCCACGCCCAGTCCGTCCGCTGGGAGGAAGGCAACTCCGGCGATCCTTCGGAACTCCTCCTCGTCTTCGAAGATTGCGCGCCGCAAGGCGACCCCCAGCTCCCGCGCATCGACGACACCACACTCACGTTCGTCGGCCGCTCCGAACAGACGAGCATCGTCAACTTCTCGATGACGCGCTCGACCATCATGAGCTACCGCGCGCGCTCGCAACGCTCGGGTCCGGTGCAGATTCCCGGCTTCACCGTGCAGACCAACAAAGGCGCGCTGCGCGTGCCCGCCTTCACCGGCGGCGCCACCCGCTCCGCCGCCGACGCCAATGTCCTCTCCCGGCTCCAACCCGGCTCCGCCAGCGTTTGGGCCGGCGAAGTGTTTCCGCTCACCTACGTTCTCGATGTCGCCCGCCGCGCCTTCAACCAGTTCGGTTCCAACATCGAATGGAACGCCGGCCCGCTCGTCGTCGAAGAATGGGGCAAATTCGAACCCAGCGAAACGATCACCAACGGCGAATCCCGCCTCCTGCTCACCGCCCGCACGCGCGGCTACGCAAAGTCTCCCGGCCCACTCAGCCTCGAAGCCGCCAACCAACTCGTGAATCTCCAAAGCGGCAGCATCGGCTTCGGTCTCTTCCAAACCCCGCGCATCGAGCAGCTCTCCGTCACCTCCAACGCGCCGTCGCTCGTCGTCCGCCCGCTCCCCCCCGCGCCCGCCGGCTTCAACGGCGCCGTCGGCCAGTTCACTCTCACCTCGAAGGTCGTTCCCGCCAGCGCCGCCGTCGGCGAACCCGTCACCTGGACACTCGAGCTCAGCGGCACCGGCAACTGGCCCGACATCGCCGGCCTCCCGCAGCGCGAGGTCTCCAAGGATTTCAACGTCGTCCAACCCCAGGCCAAGCGCACGCCCGCCGAAGGAAAACTCTTCGACGTCACGCTCACCGAAGACGTCGTCCTCGTGCCCACGCACGCCGGCAACTACACCCTCGGCCCGGTCACCTTCACCTACTTCGACCCCGCCACCGGCAGCTACAAAACGCTCAGCACGCCGCGCACACCCGTCTCCATCGCCCCAGCCGCCGCGCCAGTCATCACGCCACGCGCGCCCGAAGCCGCCACCGCCGCACCTTCCGCCGACGCCGCGCCCAAACTCGCCGCTCCGCCCGCCGCCCCCGCCGGCCTGCCC
>JAEYYL010000317.1 GCA_023430825.1 Verrucomicrobiota bacterium
AGTCTGTCGGACTTAGAAAATGAAGGCCATCTGGCATCGATTATTCGCGATAAAAAGGTCCCGTGAGATCGAATATGCATCTATAAACGCCTTTGTGCGCCTAAGTCCGACAGACTCTTAGCCCGGATCGATCACACCAAATCCATCAAGGCTTGTTACACAGAGATCACCGAGGGCCGACACGGAGGAAGCACGAGCAACCAGGGGTTTGGAGGTCTGTCATGCCGACGAGTGCTGACGACGATGAAGGCTCGGACTTTCATCAAGCATTTCGCTCAGTGGCCTCTGCATCGGAGCTCTGTGTCCTGTGTCCCCTCCGTTTGGTTTGTCGGAGTCTGATTTATGCCGGTTAGCCAGGCCCGCATCCATCACACCCATGATGAAGAAAACGATTGGTCACAGAGCGCACAGAACTCCGACACGGAGTTCACCGAGGAGATTTCACCGATCCTATCTGGCCTCCCCCTTCCAATCCGCCTCGTTTTCGCAACAAACGCATCCAACACCTTGTGGCCTCCTGCTGCCTCTGTGTCACAGCTCAGTGTCCTCTGTGATCCATGACTTGGTTGATTCGAGTGTGACGTATCCGGGCTACCCGCCGAACACCGCCTCGACCACCCGGTTGTCGGCCGTGTCGAGCCGCTTCCGCCACCGATACAACGTCGACTTGTCGATGCCGAGAATCCGCGCCGCCTGCTCGTAACTCTCCGCGCGCGCCGTCACGCTGCGGATGTGCGACTCGACGATCGCATCGAGCGTCACGAATTCACCGACCTGCGGCCCCGCCACTTCCGTCCGACCGCCGAGGTCCCCAAAATCCCGCGCATCGAGCCACTCCCGATCGCACAGGATCGCCGCGCGCTCGATCACATTGCGCAGCTCGCGCAGATTCCCCGGCCACGCATGCGCCTGCAACGCCTCGCGCGCCGCGAGCGTCAACTCGCGCCGCCGCCCGCTCGCCAGGCGCCCGATCGTCTCCAGAAAAAATTCCGCCGTCGGCACGATGTCCTGCGGCCGGCTGCGCAGCGGCGGCATGTCGATCGTGATCACGTTGAGCCGGTAGAAAAGATCCTCGCGAAACAACCCCGCCGCCACCTGCTGGCGCAGGTCGCGATTCGTCGCCGCCAGCACCCGGATGTCCGCCATGCGCGTGCGCGCCTCGCCCACCCGCTCGTAACGCCGCTCCTGCAACAGCCGCAGCAGCTTCGCCTGCACTTCGAGCGGCAACTCGCCGACTTCATCGAGAAACAGCGTGCCGCCCTCCGCCGCCGCCACCTTGCCCATCACATCGCTCACCGCACCCGTGAACGATCCGCGCACGTGCCCGAACAACTCGCTCTCGAGCAGCTGCGGCTGCAGACACGGACAGTTCACGCTCACAAAGGGCCGGCCCCGGCGCACGCTGCGCTCGTGAATCGCCTCCGCCAGCACCGTCTTGCCGGTGCCGTTCTCGCCCAGGATCAAAACCGACGCCGGCGTCGGCGCCACCCGCCAGGCGATCGACAGCACCTGTTCCATCGCCGGGCTCTGCGTCACGAATCGAATCCTCGGCTCCCGTTTCGGCTCCGGCGTCGGCTCGGGCACCCGCCGCCCCTCGGACTTCACCGGCGGCCGCGCCACGCGCTGCAGCAGCGTCCGCAACAGGTCGATGTTCACCGGTTTCAACACCACCTCGTCCGCACCGGCCCGCCGCGCCGCCGTCGCATCCGCCGCGTTGCCCACGATCGCCACCACCGGCAGCCCCGGCGCCACCTCCCGCAAGCCCGCGAGCAGATCGCCCGCGGGCGCCTGCTGCGGGGCCCAGTCGACCACCGCCGCCGTGAATTCATCCAGGCGCGAGAGCCCCGCCAGATCGCGCCGGCGCGCCACCGTCGCCGTCTCGTCCGCTGTCCCCGCCACCCCAAAGGCGAGCAGCCGGCGAATTTTCGTGTCGGAACCCAGAAGCAGGAGTTTCATGATGGAGCTGGAATTGAAACGGACAAAAACCAAACGCGCCGCGCGGCGCCGGGCGCTTCATCGCCGTCAACCGTTGATGATTTCGCCGCCGTTGGGATGCAGGACCTGGCCCGTGATGTAGGACGCGTCTTCGCTCGCCAGGAACACGTAGCACGGCGCCACTTCCTCCGGCTCGCCCGCCCGCTTCATCGGCACGTCCGACCCGAACGTCGCGACCTTCTCCTTCGGAAACGTCGCCGGGATCAGCGGCGTCCAGATCGGCCCCGGCGCCACCGCGTTCACGCGTATCCCTTTTTCGGCTACAGCGAGCGCGAGCGAGCGCGTGAAGGCCACGATCGCCCCTTTCGTCGCGCTGTAGTCCAGCAGCTGCGGGCTGCCCCGATACGCCGTCACCGACGTCGTGTTGATGATCGACGCCCCTTTTTTCAAATAAGGCAGCACCGCCCGCGTGAGATAGAAATACGCGAAGAAGTTCGTGCGAAACGTGCGCTCGAGCTGCGCGTCCGACACCTGCTCGATCGACTCCTGCGGATGCTGCTCCGCCGCGTTGTTTACCAGAATGTCGACCCCGTCGAACTTCGCCAGCGTCGCCGTCACCATCCGTTCGCATTCCCGTGAATCCCCGACGTCGCCCGGCAACAAGAGGCACGCGCGACCGTAGCCTTCGACGCGCTTGCGCGTTTCCACCGCATCCGACTGCTCCTCGAGATAACCGATCGCCACGTTCGCGCCCTCCTTCGCAAACGCCAGCGCGACCGCGCGACCGATCCCGCTATCGCCCCCCGTGATCAACGCCGTCTTCCCCGCCAGCCGTCCGCTCCCGCGCTGGCTGTGATTTTCGCTCACCGGCCGGGGCGTCATTTCCGACTCCAACCCCGGCTGGTGTGACTGCGTTTGCTCGGGACGGATTTTTTGCTTCGGCGCAGGCTTCATGGCGGTGTTCCACCACCTTATCCTTTTCGCCAATCGCTGGAAATCGGGGTCGGCCACCAACCGGTAGCCGGGTTATCCCTGATGCCGCCCGTGGAAATTGCTCACGCCCGCGGACCCGAACCTTTTCCCTCCGCCTGGACTCGGCGGCCGGCCCTGCGCTCACGTCGACTTCGCAGTCGTCATGGGGGTTACGCGCAGATCCGGCCGCCGAAACACAGGAAGAGCTTACCGACGCACGCGGCCACGGACCATCGGAGGAACACCTCAAGGTCTCCTGGTGTTTCCTCCGCAGTGAGCCGCGGCGAACTAATCCACCGCCGCCACCTCGCGCGCCTCAGCCAAAAATCAGACGATGCCTTCGCTCTTCACCCACTGAATCGCGTGCCGCACCAGCTCCGTGCCGCTCTCGAGTCGGAGTTTCAACTTCAGGTGCTCCCGATACGAATCGATCGTTTTCACGCTGAGATTGAGCTTCGCCGCGATCTGGCGCGTGCCGTAGCCGTTGCCGATGAGCTGGAACACCTCCATCTCGCGATCGCTCAACGTATCGATCGAGAAAACCACCTCCTCCTTCCGGTTGTTCACCAGGCGGTGCAGCATCTTCTCTTTCATCTTGTCGCTGAGATAGAGTTCGCCCGCGAGCACCCGGCGGATCGCCGTCAGGATCTTCGCGCTCGCCTCGTGCTTCATGATGTAGCCCTTCGCGCCCGCGCGCAAAGCCCGCTCGGCGAAGAGGCTTTCGTCGTGCATCGACATGATCAGCACCGGCATCTCCGGACGGAGCGCCTTCAGGTGTTTCATCAACTCGATGCCGCTCGTCGTCTTCAAGGTGATGTCCACCAGGGCGACGTCGGGATTCAACTTCTGGATCATGTCGATCGCCACCGGCGCGCTGTCGGCCTCGCCGCACACGGCGAGATCGCGCTCCTGATTGATCAACACGGCGACGCCCTGCCGCGTGATCGGATGGTCGTCGACGAGGAAAATCCGGCTCTTCGTCGGAGTCGTGTTCGCAGCCGGCGCAGTGGTGTCGGGGTCGGAGATGGTTTTCATTTCGATGGGACTGTCGTAAACAGAACGCTGACCTGTGTTCCGCGCTCCGGGGCTGATTCGATGGAAAATGTCCCACCGATCATGTTCGCCCGATAACTCATTAATCGTAATCCCGAGCCCGTCGCGGTTCCCGTTTCCTCCACGTTGAAACCTTTCCCATCGTCCTTGATCGTCAATCGGTGCTCCGGCCCCCGCGACGTCAGGGCGACCACGATGCGCTTCGCCCCGCCATGCCGCGTCGCGTTGTGGATCGCCTCCTGCGCGATCCGATACAAATGCGTCGCCATCAAATGCTCGCACTGCGGCGGCGGCCCTTCCGACCGGCACCGACACTCCACCCCGTGCAGCAACTGCGCCTGATACGTCAGGTCCTCCAGCGCCGACAACAGGCTCGATTTCTCGAGTTGCACCGGACACAGCCCGCGCGCCAGCGCCCGCGTCTGCGACACCGATTCACTCGCCAGCCGCGCGATCAGATCCGCGTTGTCCGCCTCCTCCGCCGCCACCTTCTTCAGCCGGTCGCGCAACGCCGCCGCCAGGCACGCCATGCCTGTCAACTGCTGCCCAAGCCCGTCGTGCAGATCCGCGCCGATCCGCTGCTGCTCCGCATCGCTGATCGTCAACAACTGCTGCTCCAGCCAGCGCCGCTCCGACACATCCCGCCCGAAAAACGTCGCGCCGCCTTCGCGGTCCGCATCCGCCATCACGAAAAATTCCACCTGCCACTCCTGCGCCTCGTCCTTTCCCGACAGCGTGAAGTTCGCCGAATCGCCCGCCATCGCCCCCGCAATCGCCGCCGCACTCTGCGGAAACCGCTCCGCGAACTTCGCGCCGATCAGCTGCTCCCGCTCCAGCCCCATCCGCTCCAGCCCCGTGCCCTGCGCCTCCACCACCCGCCCGTCCGCGTCCAGCCGGCCCGCCACCGCCGGCAGGCTGCGCATGATGCTCGTCAGCAGCTGCGTCTGCCGGTTGCGCTCCGCCTCCGCCTCGATCCGCTCCGTGATATCCACCGCCGCGAATCCCTGCAGCCGCAGGCCCTGCGTGTTGGCCATCCCGAACGTGTTGACCACCCAATGCCGCCCCTTCGCCGAATACGGCCACGCCTCCACCGCCGACGACGGACTCGTCGGCGGATTGAGCGCCTCGCTGTTGAAATACCGCGCGAATAAATCGTTTTGAAACAGCAGCCGGCCCGCCTCGTCGCGAATGCACACCGCACACGGCACACTGCGCATGAACAACTCCAGCTGCTGCTGGCTCTGCCGCAGCGCCGCCGTCATCGCCGCCTGCTGCATCGCGTAACGGATCGCGCGCTCCAGCTCCGTGCCGTTCAGCCCGGTCTTGCACAAATAGTCCGACGCCCCCGCCTCCGACGCCTCCTGGTCCACCTCCTGACTGTCGTGCCCCGTCAGCAAAATGATCGGCTTGTCGCAGCCGTTCTCCTGCGCCTCGCGCAACAAATCGATGCCCGTCCCTCCTCCCAGCCGATAGTCGAACAACGCCACATCGAACTGCCCCGCCGCCACCGCCTTCTGCCCCGCGGCATAACTCGACGCCCATTGCAGGCGATACGCCCCCACGCCATTCCGACCCAGCAGGAAGGAAAGATAACGATAGTCGTCCTCGTGGTCTTCCACGACGAGCACGTTGATGGGTTTGGCAGGAGCCATGGTCGGCATGGGATCGAAAAAGAAGGAAAGGGAACGACGAACATCGCGCCGCCGGCACGGAGACTTCCCGGCACGCCGGAGGTAAATCTCCGCCGGGACCTTCAGTGAAACCCCGGCGTGTTATTTTCAATACATGGCAGTAGGAGAAACCTTCTTTCAGGAAATCCCCTATCTCCACGGGCGCTGTTTCCCTGAAAGGAAACCTCACCGACCCCGGAAAGCGCCCCCGGTTCGCGGCCCCTCGCATTATCATCCACCGCCCGACCGTGACGACACGACCCCGCGACAGACGCGTCCTCACCTCACCCGCGCCCGAGCCGGACCGCGGGCCGTCACGCCGCCTTGCGCGGCTTCGCCTTCGCGCGTCGCGCCGCCTTCTTCGCCGGCTTCTTCTTCGCGCCGCCACCGCTCCCGCCAGCCTCGTTCAAACTCTGCTGCAACACCGCCGCCAGATCGATCACGTTGGTCTGCTTGCGCGCTTTCGGCGCCGCCGCCGTCGTGCGCCCGCCATGCGCGATCTTGTCCTTGATCAGCTTCATCAACGCCGAGGAGTAATCGTCCGTGTAGCGCGCCGGATCCCACTCCTCCGTCATCTGCTCCACCAACGCCTTCGCCATCTCGACCTCGCGCTTCCGCCCGCCCTTCGCGCCCTTCGCCGCCGGGATGTTCAACTCCTCCACGTCCACCAGTTCGTCGCCGAAATGCATGATGACGAGCACGAGCGCGTTCTTCTCCGCCTTCAACGCCGCCAGGTGCTGCCGCGTGCGTATCACCACTTTGGCGACACCCGCCTTGCCCGTGTCCGTCAGCACGTCATGCAACAACTGATACGCCGGCACGCCGCCCTTCTCCGGCACCAGATAATACGGCTTCTGGAAAAACATCGGATCGACCTCCGACAGCTTCACGAAATCCATGATGTCGACCGTCTGCGTGGCTTCCACGTCCACCCGCTTGAAGTCCTCGTCCTTCAACACGACGAACTTCCCCTTCTCGTATTCGTAACCCTTCACGATCTGGTCCCACGGCACCTCGCGACCGTCGGTTTGCGCGACGCGCTTGTAGTTCACCGGGCTGAGATCGCTCGATCGCAGCAGCCGAAAGCTCAGTTCCTCGCGGCGGGTGGCGGGGTAGAGCGACACGGGAATGTTGACCAAACCGAAGCTGATGGAGCCTTTCCAGAGTGAGCGCATCGCCCACGCTAACCGTTTTTTCCTTCCGCGCCACCCCCGCCGCCCCTGACCCCGTCCTCCAGTTTCACCCGAGCCCCCCACCCCCCACCTGCCGCCCACCCCGCGCCCCGCACCCCGCGTTGCGCCCCGCACCCAGCATTGCGCCTCCCACCTCCCGTCCGCCCCCAGCACATTGTCATATAATGGATGACAAACGCGTCGCCGCTTCCGTTACGCCCCCTCCTATCCGCCGCCGACCACGCGGCTGGCGTATGCAACGATTCGATCCACCTCGTGCAGCGGACTACTTTCCTCCGAAGGTAGGAGCCTGCTTGCAGGCGATTGGGCGCAGCACTCGCGATCGAAGCTTCATTTCGCCTGCATGCAGGCTCCTACAACCGGCCGCGAGCCCGCCGCTACTCCACCACCAGCACCTCGTGATCGCTCACGCGCGCGAGTTCGAAATTCACCCAGCCCTCGCGCGTCGTCGCCTTCACTTCCCCGCCGCTCACCAACGCCCGCACGCGGCCGCCGCCCACGTCCGCACGCAACTTCACCGCCACGCGCAACGGCCCCACCGCAATCAACTCGTGCACCGGCGTCCGCCAGGTCCCCGCACTCGTCAGATTCACCACGTGCAACACCAGCCGCCCGTCCTGCCGGTAAACATGCACGTCGATCAGCCCCGCGCCTTCGACGCGCACCGGCAGGTCGTCCTTCACCGCCCAGCGCACCAGGCTCGCCAGGAAATCCCCGTGATCCGGCAGATGATCGCGCGCAAACCGCCGGTCGATGTCCGCCGGCAAATACGCCACGCGCCCACCCCCGCCATCCTCGCGCAACACCAGCCCCGCGATCTGCGTCCGCGGCTCGCGCATCCACACCGCCTCCACCGGATTCACCGGCACCGCCGGCACCAGCGTCAACGGCACCGCCGCCTCCGCGTCCACCTCCAGCGCTTCCAGCTCACCGCCAAACGCCAGCACATCCGTCCCCGCAAAACCGCGCAACACCTCATGCCGCGCGTCCGCGCCCGCCGCCTCCGGCCCCATCCGCAGATACGTCTGCGTCCAGTCCTTCGCCCACCCCGTCCGCTTCGCCTCGTCGCGCCAGCCGTGATCCGCCGGCACGTGCGCGCCGAATAAATCCCCCAGCGCGAAATCCTCCCGCACGTCCCCCCATTCGGTGCAGAGCGAACTCAGCCCCGTCGCCAAGAGGCTCCCGCCCGCCGCGACGAACCGCCGGATCGCCGCCACCTGCGCGTCCGACAACGCCGCGAGATTCGGCAAAATCAGCAGCTTCAACCCCAGCTCCGCGACCTCGCGCTCCAGGTCGTCCACGTGCACCGGCACATACGGAATCCGCCCGCGCACCAGCGCCTGCGTGAAACCATTCCACGGATCGTCCACGTGCGCCCCGCCGTCGTCCCGCCCGAAAAAATCCATGTTCCGCTGCGACCACAACAACCCCACCGTCGCGACCGGCCGACGGTTCACGAGAAACGCCTCGTGCTCGCGGTGCCACTGCCACAACGGCACCGCCGTCTCCAGCATGCGCCGGTCTTCCTGCACCGAGCCGACCACGTGCCACCACGGCTGCACCCCGCCCGCGAATCCCTCCACCGCCCACATCCGCACCTCCGGCCCCGGCTTCGCCGCCAGCCGGAAATTGTGCTCGGTCAGATGATACATCGCCATGCTCTCCGGCACAACCTTGTCCCAGCCGCCCGCGCTGCGTATCCGTTTTCCCACTTCACCGTTGTGCTGGAACCCGGAATGGTCGTGCCGCCGTTGGTGATCGAGCATCACCAGCTCCGCCCGCCGGTAGATCTCGCGATCGTCGCGAAACACCCGCGCCTGCCAGTTCTGCGAACCCGCCATCATGCCGACCCAGATGCAGCCGGGCCCACCCGCCTCCCGCGTCGTGCGGTTGAAACGATCCCAGATCTCCAGCCGCCGCTCGTAATTCCACATGATCCATTCGCGATACACCGGTGAATTCCAGTCCGCCCGCCGCGGAATCCCCTCGCCCGTCCGCGCGCGAAACGTCCGCTCGCAGTTCGCGCAGAAACACGGTTGGTGACGCATCGGCCCGTTCCAGTTGTTGTCCGTAAAACCCTCCGGCCGGTAACGCGTCGCGATCTCGCGCAGCACCGCCGGCATGTATTCGTCGTAATACGGCCCGTTCACGCACGCCTGATACAGCTTCGTCCACGTGTAGGGCTTCCCGTCCGCGTCGTGCGCGAACCAGTCCGGATGCGCCTGGTAAAACGCCTCGTCCGCGCGGTTCGAATCCATCCGCGCAAACACCGCCAGCCCGTCCGCGTGCGCCGCCTGCGTGATCTCGCCGAACAGATCGCGCCCGCCGAGAAACTCCGCGCGCCGGTGAAACGGCACGTCCGTCGGATAATACGCCGTGATTCCACCGCCATTCACCACCACGCCGTCCAGCGCCGTCCGCTTCCAGTGCGCCCGCCACCACGCGAGGTCGAACCGTGCCGGATCGATCTCCGTGAGATTCGTCTGCCCCCAGCGCAGCGCCCGCCGGAACCACGGACCAGCCCCGCCCGCCGCCGGCTCCACTGTATCCGCGGCTTGCATACGCCAGCCGCCCGCCGCCAGCGCCAGCGCGCCCGCCGCCGTCTGCAAAAATTCCCGCCGGCTCCACCCGTCGTTGGCTATTCCGCGCATAAACGAGAACCTGCTCAATTCATGGCCGCAAAGAAGCGCAAAATGCGCAAAAAAGCCCGTCTTCCTTTTTGCGCCTTATGCGCCTTTTTGCGGCCATCTCTCCGCCCCTAGCGCTTCGGCAGCGCGAACGCCACATATGCATCCCCGCTTTTCGTGCCCATCTTGCCGCCGCCGCACGCGATCACCACGAACTGCCGGCCGCCGACTTCATACGTCGCGGGCGTCGCATAACCGCCCGCCGGCAGCTTCGTTTTCCACAGCTCCCGGCCCGTCTTCCGGTCGAACGCCCGGAAATGCTCGTCCTTGCTCGCACCGATGAACACCAGCCCGCCCGCCGTCACCACCGGCCCGCCGTAGTTCTCCGTGCCCGTCGGCGGAATCCCGCGCGCCGTCAGCTCCGCAAACTCGCCCAGCGTCACCTTCCAGCGATACTCGCCCGTGTTGAGGTCGATCGCGTTCAACGTCCCCCACGGCGGCCGCACCGCCGGATAACCATCCGGATCGAGGAAGCGGTTGTATCCAGTATGCGTATACGGCGGCGCCGCCGCGATGTGCTCCTTCTTGTCCGGGAGATACGTCTGCCAGTTCGCTTCGGGCGGCTTCGTCTTTCCGCCGTCGGCGACGCCCGCCGGCTCTTCGCGCGCCTTCTCCTCCGGCCCGCCGAACAGATAATCCACCACCGCCTCGCGCTGCGCTTCCGACAAAAAACCCCACGGCGGCATCACATTCCGCCCCTTCGTCACCACCTCGAACGCCTGCTCGCGCGTCAGCCGCTGCGCCAGGTCGACCAGCGAGGGAATGTTCGCGCCCGCATTGCCTTCGCGCTGCGCCCCGTGGCAGCCCGTGCAGTTCTGCAAATACACCTGCTCGCCGAGCGAGGTCGCGCCGCTCGCATCGATCATCGCGAGAATCCACGGCATTTCGTTGCTGTTCACATAGAGCACGCCGTCCGGATCCGCCGCCGCCCCGCCCCATTCCGCGCCGCCGTCGAAACCCGGAAAGATGATCGTGCCCTCCCGGCTCGGCGGCTGAAACAGCGCATGCGGCCGCAGCCGCGAAAAACGCTCCAGCACCGCGCGCCGCGCCTCCGGCGTCCGATCCGTGATCTCCTCCGCCGTGAACAACTGCCGCGCGAACGGCGCCGGCTTCAGCGGCAGCGGCTGCGTCGGCGCCGTCACCTCGCCCGCGAGGTCCGACGTCGGCACGATGATCTCCTCGATCGGAAACAGCGGCTCGCCCGTCTCGCGGTGAAACACGAACACGTGCCCCGACTTCGTCGTCTGCGCCACCGCCGGAATCTCGCGGCCGTCGCGCCGCAGCGTGATCAGGTTCGGCGGCGACGGCGGATCGCGGTCCCAGATGTCGTGCCGCACGAACTGATAATGCCACACGCGCTTCCCCGTCGCCGCGTCCAGCACGAGCAGGCAGTTCGCATACAAATTGTCCCCGGCGCGATCGCCGCCCCAGAAGTCGAACGCCGCCGAACCCACCGGGCAGAACAGCAGCCCGCGCTCCTCGTCCACCGTCATGCCCGTCCACACGTTCGCCCCACCGACACGCGTCCACGCATCCGCCGGCCACGTTTCATGTCCCGGCTCGCCCGGCGCGGGGATCGTGTTGAAACGCCACACGAGTTTTCCCGTGCGCACGTCGTAGGCGCGAATATGTCCCGGCGCAGCGGGCGCCGGACCTTCACCCAGCCGCGCGCCCATGATGATCAGGTTGCGAAACACCACGCCGGGTGTGTTCGCCTGGATCGCCAGCCCCGTCGTGTCGCGCCCGAGGTCCTCGCCCAGATCGATCCGTCCTCCGCGGCCGAAGCTCTCGATCGCGGTGCCTGTCCGCACGTCGACCGCCTGCAGCCACCGGCCCGCGCCGAACAGGATCCGCCGGTCGTCTCCATCTTCCCAATACGCGATCCCGCGGTTCACGCCATTCGGCTCGTGCGGCGCGAACCGCCACAGCTCGCGCCCGGTCGCCGCATCGAGCGCGAACAGCTTCAACTGCGGCGTCGTGCCATAGAGCACGCCGTCGATCACCAGCGGATTGCACTGGATCTGCGTTCGGTCGCCCTGCGCATCGCCCGCGTTCCAGGTCCACGCGACCTCGAGCTGGCCGACGTTCTCCGGCGTGATCTGCGCGAGCGTCGAATAATGGCTCCCCGCCTTGTCGCCGAGATACACGCGCCAGTCGCGATCGGCCGCGGCGTGCAGCGTGGAAACGGTGAACGCCAGCGCGAGCCACACGGCTGCGCCACGCGGGCAAGGGGGTAATTGCATCGCGCGAGTGGAACCTCGCGACCGCAGCTTGCCAAGCGGAGACCGCCGCGCGCGCCGCTTGGTGTCCTCCGAGGCGCATCGCGCCTCCGATCCATTTTCCGAAAAACGTTCCGATCTCGGCTTTCTCCCGTTTTTCCTTACCCCGGTCATCGCTTCCCCTCCCGCATGCTTTCGCTCCGCTCCGTCACCAAACGCTACGGCCCGCTCACCGCGCTCGACGACGTCTCGCTCGAGATTGCCGCCGGCGAATTCTTCGGGCTCCTCGGCCCCAACGGCGCCGGCAAGTCCACGCTCATGTCGCTCGCCGCCGGCCTGCGCACGCCCGCGGCCGGCGCCGTCCTTGTCGACGGCGCTTCGATGTCGACGCACGCGCCGCACGCCCGCCGCGCGCTCGGACTCGTGCCGCAGGCCATCGCGCTCTTCCCCGAACTCACCGCCGGCGAAAACCTCCGCATCTTCGGCGAACTCCAGGGCCTCCGCGGCGCCGATCTCGCCGCACGCGTCGACGCCGCGCTCGCGGCCGTGCAACTCGCCGACCGCCGCCATTCGCTCGTCAAAACGTTTTCCGGCGGCATGCAGCGCCGCCTCAACCTCGTCGCCGCACTGCTCCATCGCCCGAAACTCCTCCTCTGCGACGAGCCCACCGTCGGCGTCGACCCGCAGTCGCGCAACGCGATCTTCGACTACCTCGCGCAGCTCAACCGCGACGGCGTCACCATCATCTATTCCACGCACTACATGGAGGAGGCCGAGCGGCTCTGCTCGCGCATCGGCATCATCGATCACGGCAAAATCCTCGCGCTCGGCTCGCTCGAGCAACTTCTCACGCAACTGCCTTTCGACGACGAGATCGTGTTCCCCGCCACGCCCGAGACCGCCGCATTCGCCGCGGAACTCCCCGCGCACGGCACCCTCCTCGCCGTCCACGGCGCGCATCGCTTCCGCCCGCGCCCGGACTACCCGCTCTCCGCCTTCTTCGCCCGCTCCGAGGCGCACGCGTTGTCGCCGCGCCTCTTCGTGAGTTCCCGCCCGTCGCTCGAGGCTGTGTTTCTCCACGTCACCGGCCGCACCCTGCGCGACCGTTGATCCTCGCACCGAAGCTTTTCAATCCACCCACCCCTGATTCATGCGCCCCGTCCTCATTCTGCTGCGCAAAAACCTGCTCACTTTCTGGCGCTCCCGCTCCGGCGCCGCCATCACCTTCCTCGTCCCGATCGGGCTCATCTATCTTTTCGGCCACATCTTCAATCTCCACGGTCGCCCGGGCGGGGGACCCTCCGGCATTCCCGTCGCCGTCGTCAACCAGAGTCCCGAACCCCTGGCCGCCGCGCTCGTCGAAGCGCTGAAGGCCGACGGTTCGCTGCGTATCCTCACGAGCACGACAGCCGCCGACGGCTCCGAGCGCCCGCTCACCGAGGCCGACGCGCGCCGCGCGCTCCACGACAACGACTATCGCTTCGCCCTCCTGCTGCCGCCCGACTTCCTCCCCGCATCCGGCTTCGGCGTGAAGCTGAAATTCCTCTCCAACCCGCGCAACGACATCGAGGCGCAAACCGTGAACGGCCTGCTCCAGAAAACCATCTTCATGAGCGTGCCCCAGCTGCTCGGCCAATCGCTCCAGCGCGCCGGAGTCAATCTCATCGGCGAGGCCCAGCTGACACAGTTCAACCAGTCCATCGCCACCGCCATCAGCGCGCATTTCGGCGGCGACGCCGCGACAATCGAGCGCCGGATCGCCGCCGGGGATTTCTTCTCCGGCCCGCCGTCCGCAGCCGACGGGACCACATCGCGCAACGCCACCGATTTCCTCTCCCGCCTCGTCGTGTTCGAAACCGAACAGGTCGCCGGGCAGGAAACGAAAAACCCCATGGCCGCACGCCTCGTGGGCGGCTACGCGATCATGTTCCTCCTCTTCGCCGTGAGCAGTTCCGCCGCCTCGTTCTTCGAGGAGCGCAACACCGGCGTATTTCAGCGCCTGCTCTCGTCCCCCGTTCGTCCCGCTCACCTCGTCTGGGCCCGCTTCCTCTTCGGTGTCGTGCTCGGCCTGCTGCAGATCTTCGTGCTGTTTCTCGCCGGCGACTTGTTCTACGGACTCGATCTCGCCGATCACGCCAGTGCGCTGGCCGCCGTCGCACTCGCCTCCGCCGCCGCGTGCTCCGCCTTCGGCATGCTCATCACCGCGTTGTCGTCCAGCCCCGCCGCGGCGAGCGGACTCTCGACGCTCATCGTGCTTTCGATGAGCGCGATCGGCGGCGCGTGGTTTCCGGTCAGCTTCATGCCCGACTACATCCAAACGCTCAGCAAGTTCACGCTGGTCTATTGGTCCGTCGAGGGCTTCACCGACGTCCTCTGGGCCGGTCGCTCCCTGGTCGAAGTCCTGCCGAAAATCGGCGTGCTCTTCGCCATCGCTCTCGGCGTGATGGGCGTGACCGTATGGCGCTTCAGCCGGCGAAATTTCTTCGAGTGACGTCGGCCGGTAGCCGATTTTTCACCGAAAAGCCCGGCCGGACAGCCCGCATATCTTGCCCAACTTTGGGCGTCGTTTGCTGAGGTTTTCCCCTCTCCAGAGGAGAACCGCCCCCGACGACTGGCGCCATGAAGCCTTCACCCTATTTCCCGCCGCGGGAGGGGGGTGTAGTTTTCGCTCGTTATGAGCGACCCCTATCAAACACCCCGAAAAATCGAACCGATCCCTGCGATCGTTATCGGCGTCCTCGCCGCCGCCCTCCTCGCCCTCGTCGTGGTCTTCATTACCAAACTCCAGAACGCTGCCGCCACCACCGACATCGCCAACACCCAACTCCTCGAGGCCAACGCCACGCTCGCCCAGCGCGATACCCAACTCGCCGACGCCCGCTCCGCCTCGAGTCTCCTCCAGGGCCAGCTCAACGAGGCGAAGGTCGCCGCCACGCGCCTCGACGCCCAGCTCGCCGAATCCCGCGCCGAAACCGCCCGACTCCAGAAACGCCTGAGCGACGCCACCGCGACCATCGATCAACTCCGCAGCGAGGTGCAGGCCGCCGAAAATCGCGCCAGCGAAATTCGCCAGCACGCCTACGACGCCGAAACCGAATGCGCCAAACTGAATCGCACCGTCGCCGACCTCAAAGTCGAACTCGGCCAAGCCACCCGCCAGGCCGACGACGCCAAAGCCCGGCTCGCCGACACCCAGGCCAAGCTCACCGCCGTCCAGACCCAGCTCTCCGAAGCGACGAGCAAACGCCGGTAAGCCGCCGCAGCCGCGCCTCACTCCGAGCGGCACCGCCCGCCCGCGCTCCCGCCCGCACCGGGCCCGGGCGCGGTCGCCGTATCCCGCCGCAAGTGCGGCTTACACCGACCCCCGTGCCGGGTTACGCCCGATAGGATTCGGGCGGGTTCGGGTGTAAGTTCGACCCATGGACCCTACCCTTACCCCCCAACCGAAAAAATCCTCCGGCACCGCCGTCATCATCGGCTTGCTCGCCATCGGCGTGGCGGTCCTGGCCTTCCTCCTCTGGAGCCGCACGCGCTCCGCCAACGTGCGCGTCACCGACACGCAAACCCAGCTCGAACAAGCCAAAGCCGAGACCGCGGACGTCCGCACGCAGCTGGCCGACGCCCAGGCTCAAACCGCCAACCTGCAACGGCAGCTCGACGAGGCCAAAGCCGCCACCTCCCAGCTGCAGACCGAATTCGACCAATCGAAAACCGCGACCGCCAACCTCGAACGCCAGCTCGAAGAGGCCCGCGCCGCCTCCGCGAACCTGCAGACCCAGTTCGATGAAACGCGGACCAACTCGATCCAGCTGCAAACCCGCGCCGACGAGGCCGAGGCCAACACCGCACGCCTCCAGCGCGAACTCGAGCAGGCACGCGCCGGCACCGCCGATCTCCAGCGCGCCGCGGAGGAAGCCCGCGCCCAGGCCGCCGACTTGCAGACCCGACTCGAACAGGTCCAGACGCAGGCCGCCCAGCCGCAGCCGGCACCCGATCAGCCCCGGAGCCGCCGCCGCTAAACCGGATCGACCTTGTGCCGCGACGCCCTCGTCGCGCCTCCTCGCCCGCGCCTCACCGCGCGGGCTTTTTTATTTTGCCCCCGGCCCCTCCGCCGCACGATGGTCAACGTTTAGCAACCGAAGCTTTGCACCCTCCCGCCACCGCGGAAAAACATTTCTTCTTCGCTCGCGTCTTTGCCCTCAACCGCCGTCTCCGACCTCCTTTCGCCGACCGGTTGCCGCCCTCTCCTTTTTCCCCATGAATCGTCGTCACTTCGTCTCCGCCACCGCCGCCGCGCTCGCCGCCGGCGCTCTCCTGCCCCGCCGCCTCGCCGCCGCCGCCGAACAAGCGTCCGACGGCATGAACTACGCGCCGCAGAGCAAACCGCGCCCCGTCGTCCAGCCCGGCGAATTCGTCTTCGCCGCCGCCCACCTCGATCACGGCCACATCAACGGCCAGTGCAACGGCCTCACCGAAGCCGGCGGCGTGCTGAAATGGGTCTTCGATCCCGACGCGAAAAAAGCCGAGGCCCTCCTGAAACGTTTCCCCAACGCGAAAGCCGCCCGCTCGCTCGACGAGATTCTCAACGATCCCGAAATCAAGCTGGTCACGGCCGCCGCCGTCACCTCCGAGCGCGGCCCCCTCGGCTGCCGCGTCATGGAAGCCGGCAAGGACTACTTCACCGACAAGGCCCCGTTCACCACCCTCGACCAGCTCGAAGAGGCCAAGCGCGTCGCCGCCCGCACCGGCCGCAAATACATGGTCTATTACAGCGAGCGCATTCACAACGAATCCGCCATGTTCGCCACCGACCTCGTGCAACAGGGCGCCATCGGCCGCGTGCTCCAGGTCATCGGTCTCGGGCCGCATCGGCTCAACGCCCCCGCCCGCCCCGCCTGGTTCTTCGAACGCGAGAAATTCGGCGGCATCCTCTGCGACATCGGCAGCCACCAGTTCGAACAGTTCCTCACCTACACCGGCGCGAAGGACGCCAACGTCGTTCACGCCGCCATCGCGAACTACGCGCACCAGCAGTATCCAACTTTTGAGGACTTCGGCGAAGCCTCGCTCGTCGGCGACAACGGCGCATCGAACTACATCCGCGTCGACTGGTTCACGCCCAACGGCCTCGGCGTCTGGGGCGACGGCCGCACCTTCATCCTCGGCACCAAGGGCTACATCGAATTGCGCAAATACATCGACGTCGGCCGCGAGAAGGGCGGCGACCACGTTTACATCGTCGACGAAAAGGGCGAACAGCACCTGCGCGTCGACGGCCAGGTCGGCTTCCGCTTCTTCGGCGAACTCATCCTCGACTGCCTCAACCGCACCGAGAAAGCCATGACGCAGGCCCACGCCTTCAAGGCCGCCGAACTCTGCCTCCGCGCCCAATCCGAAGCCCGCTGGCTGAAGCTGACGGAAGCGTGACCTCGCTGCGGGAGCGGCTTCACACCCCGAACTCCGCAAAAGCTCGAAGGTAGGAGCCTGCTTGCAGGCGATTGAACGCCTCGCCCGCGTCCGCCGCGCGCCATCGCCTGCAAGCAGGCTCCTACCTCCCAATCCCGCCGGTCGGTCTTCGGCGCCCATCCGCGCAGCGCCCGCCAATTTCCCGCCCAAGCTGTGCCCGCGCCGCCGCATCGTCGCGCTTGCGGCGCGTCCGCCGGCCCGTTCACTCGCTCCCCATGTCCGCGAGCGCGCCCGCTTCCCCCTCCGCCTCCGGTCCCGCGCCCGCCCGCCCGATTGTCCTTCGCGCCCGCGGCGTCGCCAAACGCTTCGGCGACTTCGCCGCGCTGCAATCGCTCGACCTCGAGGTCCACGCCGGCGAGTGCGTCGGCCTGATCGGTCCCAACGGCGCCGGCAAATCCACCTTCATCGGCTGCCTCTACGGCGTCGTCGTGCGCACCGCCGGCGAACTCTCCCTCTTCGGCCTCGATCCCGCCCGCGACTCCCGCGCGATCAAGCAACGCCTCGGCGTCGTCCCCCAGGAAAACGCCCTCGATGAAGGCCTCACCGTCGTCGAAAACCTCCAGCTCTACGCCCGCTTCGTCGGGCTCGCCCGCGACCGCGCCGCCCCGCGCATCGCCGACCTCCTCGCGCACCTGTCGCTCGACCACAAGCGCGACGCGATGATCAAGACCCTCTCCGGCGGCATGAAACGCCGGCTCGCCTTCGTCCGCGCCCTCCTCGCCGATCCCGAATTGCTCATCCTCGACGAACCCACCACCGGCCTCGACCCCGCCGTCCGCCACCTGCTCTGGGAAAAGGTCCTCTCCTTCCGCTCGGCCGGCAAAACCATCCTCGTCACGACACACTACATGCACGAGGCCGAGATCCTCTGCGACCGCATCGTCATCCTCAACCGCGGCACAGTCGTCGCCACCGGCGCCCCGCGCGCCCTGATCGCCCGCGAAACGCCCGGCTTCGTCGCCATCTTCGAACCCGACACCGAAACCCGCCTCCGCCCCCACGTCTCCGAAAATTGGATACTTTTTCGCCAGGGCCGCCAGTGCTGCGTGCGCGCGCCGGAGCTGGACGACCTCGTGGCCCTGCAGCACGCCGCCGGCGTCGACGCCCTCCAGCTCCGCCCTGCCAATCTCGAGGACGTTTACCTGAAACTCACCGGCCAGGAGCTCGACGACGATGAGTGAACCCCTGACCTCCCTGCGCCTCAGCTGGCACGTCGTCGTCCGAAACTGGACGGTTTACCGCAAGGATTTCGTCGCGAACATTTCCCCGACGATCGCCGATCCCGCCCTCCTGCTCACCGCGCTCGGCCTCGGCCTCTCGCCGTTCATCGGCCGCATCGACGGCCTCACCTACGCGCAATACCTCGCGCCCGGCATGGTCGCAACGACCGCGCTCTTCTCCGCGTTTTTCGACAGCAGCTACGGCTTCTACGTCCGCATGACCTTCGAGTCGATTTTCAAGGCCATGCTCACCACGCCGATCGGCGTGCGCGAAGTCGTGCTCGGCGAATTCCTCTGGAGCGCCCTCCGCGCCGCGTTGATGGGCGGCTGCGTCGGACTCGTGCTCGCCGTCCTCGGCCTGCTGCCCAACCCCTGGGCGCTGCTCGCCTTCCCCTTCATCGCCGGTCTCCTCGCGATTCCGTGCGCGGGCATCGGCCTGCTCGCCGCCGGATTCGTGCATAACATCAACCAGTTTCAAACCGTTTACTCGTTCCTCATCGCGCCGATCTTCTACCTCTCCGCCGTTTTCTTCCCGCTCGCCGACCGCCCCATCCTCGGGATCGTGATCAACATTTCCCCTTTCTACCACGGCGTGCGCCTCGCCCAGATGACTGCCTGGGGCCGCTGGGACGCCGCCGAGTTCGCGCTCCACCTCGGAGCCCTCCTCCTCTTCGCCCTCGCCCTCGGCTTCTGGGCCACCCGCCGCATCCGTCGCAAACTCATCAATTGATCCGGCATCCATGCAGTGGATGTGGAACCCGACGTCCTCGTCGGGTTGTTTTGCGAGCAAGCGCCGCTCAGCCCGACGAGGACATCGGCCTCCCTTTCCTCTGTGTCGGCGCTCCGTGCCCTCCGTGTCACCTGCCTTGATAGCCATAGAGCTGGTCCGCCCCGCCTAAATTCTTTCGTGTCTTTCCCGCGTTTCGTGGTTTGTTGAACCCTCCACGCACCACCATGTCCGCCGATCTCGTCCAGCTCGTCACCTCGCTCGCCCAACGCGCCCGCGCCGCGTCGTTCCCGCTCGCGACCGCGCCGACCGCCACGAAAAACGCCGCGCTCGAGAAACTCGCCGACCTGATCGACGCCTCCCATTTCGAACTCCTCGCGGAAAACCAGCGCGACCTGCTCTCGCCCGAAGCCGGCGCCCTCGCGCCCGCCGCCCGTGACCGCCTCACGCTCAACGAAGCCCGCCTCAAGTCCCTCGCCCAATCCGTCCGCGAGGTCGCCGCGCTCCCCGATCCCGTCGGCGAACTCCTCGAGGAAACCACGCGCCCCAACGGCCTTCTCCTCCAAAAAATCCGCGTGCCCATCGGCGTCATCGGCATCGTTTACGAAGCCCGCCCCAACGTCACCATCGACTGCGCCGTCCTCTGCCTGAAAAGCGGCAACGCCGCCATCCTCCGCGGCGGCAAGGAGTGCTTCCACACCAACACCGCCCTCGCCGCCCTCGTCGGCCAGGCCCTCGCGCACGCCGGGCTCCCCGCCGACGCCGTGCAACTCATCCCCACGACCGACCGCGCCGCGCTCACCACGCTGCTGAAACTGGACACGCTCGTTCACTGCATCATCCCGCGCGGTGGCGAGAGCCTCATCCGCTTCGTCACGGAGAACAGCACCATCCCTGTCATCAAACATTTCAAGGGCGTCTGCTTCGTGTATGTCGACCGCGCCGCCGATCTCGCGATGGCGGAAAAAATCATCCTCAACGCCAAGACCTCGCGCCCCGGCGTCTGCAACGCCGCCGAACAACTCCTCGT
>JAEYYL010000320.1 GCA_023430825.1 Verrucomicrobiota bacterium
GCGGCAGCGCGGGCCGTTCCGACGCGGCGACTTCGCAGCCGACATGCAGGCCCGCCGCATCGCCGAGCGGCATGAGCAGCACGCGATGTTCGCGGAAGCCGACGACTTCCGCGCGCACGCTGAACTCCGAGCGCGGCGAACGCACGAGGCAGAGGTCGCCGAGGCCGACGTTGGGGCCATCCGACTCGATGATGAGTCCGGCGACACCCGTCACCGCGCCGACGCGCTGCACCGGCGGCAGGTGGCGGACCTGCGAGCGGAGCGTTTCGACGAGCGGTGCGATGGCGGACATGGAAAAAGGAATTTACGCGGCATCCGGCGGCGGCCGGCAGTTGCCCTGGCATCCGGCCACGCCGCACCACTCCCCTTGCGGGCAGCCCGCGGACGTCTCCGGCGTGCCGGGGGTGAAATCCGATGAGTGACACGACCCCGTGAAACGCAGGGGCCCGGCCTTCGCCGTGGAACGGGCGCGAGCCGGAAACGGCGACCCCGCGGCGAGGAACGCGAAGCGCGCGGTGTCGCTCGTGAGGCGACTCGCCGGGGCGCAGGGGAAGGAAAGGAGGATCGTCATGCCGGATTGAGGCTGTGGGCCAGCGCGGTGAGTTTCGTCTGCTGGCGGGCGTCGGTGAGCCCGAAGCGGCTGCGCACCTGGCAGTCGCCGGGCCCGAGCGTAGTTTCCACACGGATACGGAGGCCCGGGTAGCGGGTCATCCAGTCGGGGTTGAGCTTCGCCAGGAAGTCGGCGTCGCGGGCGCCGACGACGAGTTCGAGGTTTTCGCGCTCGGGGAAAAGCTCGGCGAGCGCCTCCTCGCACAACCGGGAGACGATCTCGGGCGGCGGCTCGTAGCCGGCGAGCAGGCGGCGGGCGATCTCGACGGCGAGGCCGGGGAGCGCGTCGCGGATCTGCGCAACGAGCATCGGCTCGAGTTCCACGAGCCGCTTGAGCACGCCGTCGTTGAGCTGTTCGACGTCGGCGCGGAACTCGACCATCTGCTGGTCGGCGGCGCCGCGCGCGTCGTCGATGCCGCGGCGATAGGCCTCCTGGGTGGCCTTCGCGACCTCCGCCTCCGTGTAAACATGGTTCGCCACGCCCGGGGCGGTGACACCCTTGAGCGGACGATCGAAAGCGATGAGTTTGGCGAAGGCCATGTTCGGAGATTGAAGATCGGAGTGCGTCGTTCGGCAGGCGCGGCGCTCAGGCGACGAGGCTCTGGCTGGAATCGGATTCGAGTGTGATCTGCCCTTCCTCCTCGAGGCGGCGGACGACCTGGATGATGGCGTCCTGGGCGACCTCGACGTCCTTGAGGCGAACCGGACCGAGCATATCGATTTCCTCGCGGAGGCTTTCGGCCGCGCGCTTGGAGATGGCGGCGTAGATTTTTTCGCGCAGCGTTTCGCTGGCGGACTTCATCGCGACCGCGAGGCTCGACGAGTCCACTTCGCGGAGCACGCGCTGCAGGTCCGGCGATGCGAGGCGGCCGAGATCCTCGAAGCTGAAGAGCTTCTTGCGGATGGCGGCGCCGAGCTGGGCGTTGCGCTCCTCGAGGCGGGCGAGGAGGTTTTTGCTCATGTCCTTGTCGAGCTGGTTCAACAGGTCGGCGACCGCGCGGACGCCACCGCTGCGGTGGAAGGCCGGGCGGACCTTGCTGTCGAAATGCTTGCCGAGGCTGCGGGCGATCTTGCCGACGAGTTCGAGCGAGGTGGATTCGATCGTGCCGAGCCGTTCGATCACTTCCTCGCGGAGATCGGGTCCGAGGAGGCCGAAGACCTCGGCGGATTTCGAACCGTCGAGATAGGAGAGGACAAACGAGATCGTCTGCGGCTGCTCGTGCTTGATGAGGTTGAAGATCTGGCGCCCTTCCATCTCGGAGATTTCGCGGATGACCTCGACGGACGTGCCGACGGGACCGACGCGGCCGATGATGGCGGAGGCCTTGTAGTCGCCCTTCGCGATCTCGAGGGTGCGTTGCGCGTAGGCGAGGCCGCCGAGCGCGGAGTTGGCGCTTTGCGCGACGACGGAGGCGAATTCCTCGATGGCCTGTTTCTGCACCGCTTCGGAGACGATGCTGATGTTGGACATCTCGCGGCAGAGAATCTCGATATCGGGTTCGTCGAACTGCTTCAGCACGCTCGCGGCGGCGTCGGGTCCGATGACCACGAGGAACGTCGCGAGCTTCTGCATGCGGCTGAGTTTGCTGAAATCGATGTCGGACATGCTGGAAGTTGAGAGTTGAGGGAGAAGAGTTGAGAGTCGGTTGGAGCGACTGGCTTCGGGCGGTTCGATCTATCGACTCTCAACACTCAACAATTGGCTCCTTCTTCAGTTCTTGTTCGCGCCGGCGGCGGCCCAGTCGCGGAGGGCGACGCCGATGTTGGCGGGCTTCTGGCGAATGAGATCGTTGAGGAGGTCGGGGGTGACGTTGGTCGTCGGCAGCGCACGCGACGCGGCTTCGGGCGTGAGCGAAAGCACTTCGACCGGCACGGGCTCGGGTTTCTGGCGGCCGAGCATGCGCCAGAAAAGCAGCAGCACGATCGCGGCGCCGGCGACGCCGGCCCAGCGGCTGGCGGCCTCGACCCAGCCCTGCCACTGGCTCTGGTTGCCGATCGCCGCGATCTGCGCGGGAATCGCATCGGCGGCCTGGAACGGCATTTCCTGCAGGGAGACGATCGAATCGAGCGATTCGCCGGGCGCGACTTTCAGGCCGAGCGCATTGACGACGAGCTGGCGCAGCGCGGCGAGTTCCTCCGGCGTGCGCCGCGGCGCTTCGGCGGCGGGCTGCGGAACCCCCTCGGCGTTGACGACGACGGGCACGGGGCGCGGGGCGACGAACACGGCGGCGGTGAGATTCTTCACCGTGCCGGGATTGCGCGTGATGTTCTGCGTGGTGCGGTTGATCTCGTAAGTGGTGGTGCGGTTCTTGCGATTCTGCTCGGAGTTCGAGACGGGGCGCGCGCTTTCGGTGCCGGGGTTTTTCTCGGGCACGTTGGCACTGACACCGACGACGCCGCCGGCGGAACGCGACTCGGCGGTCGACGACGTGTCCTCGGTGAGTGTCTGCGTGCGGACGACCTGGCCCTCCGGATCGAAGCGCTCCTCGAGCACGGTGACGGCCTCCGTATCGATCTCGGCCGAAACGCGCACGACGGCATTGCCCGGTCCGATGACGGCGGCGAGCATCGTCTCGACCTTCTTGGAAAAGTAATCCTCGACCTGCTGGCGGTAGCGCATCTGGGAGGAAGCGTTGGCGAGCGTCGGGTCCTGCTTCAGGTCCTCGGAGAGCACGCGGCCGCGGTTGTCGACGACGGCGACCTGATCGGGTGCGAGCCCCTGCACGGCGTTGGCGACGAGGTGGCGGACGGCGTTGACCTGGTCCGGATCGAGCCGGCCGCCGCCGACGTCGATGAAGACGGAGGCGGTGGATTTGACGCCCTGGTCGGTGAGGAGCAGGCGGTTTTCCGGCTGCACGATCATGACACGCGCGGCGCGCACCCCCTGCAGTTGCATGATGGTGCGTGCGAGTTCGCCCTGCATGGCGCGCAGGTAGTTCGTGCGTTGCACGAAGTCGGAGAGCCCGAACTGGCCCTTGTCGAAAATCTCGAAGCCGACGCCGTCGCCGCTCGGCAGGCCTTTCGAGGCGAGATCCATGCGCAGCTTGTAAACCTGGTCGGAGGGCACTTGGACGGCGGTGCCACCGGCGGTGACGAGGTGCGGGATGTTCTGCGTCTGGAGCTGGCCGATGATCGCGGCGGCGTCCTTCTCGCTGAGGCGCGCGTAGAGCAACTGGTAATCCGGGCGCTGCGACCAGAGGGCCACCGCGATGAGACCTCCGACGACGGCGAGGCCGGCGACGACGAGCGAAACGCGCTGGTTGAGGCCGAGCTGTTTCCAGAGATCGAGCAGGGATTGCGTGAAATTTTTCATCAGACGAAGGAAGCGGGCGGAATCGGGCCACCGGAGCGGCTACGCGAAGTGAGAAGGCGGAAAATCGGGTGCATGGGCGATCGGGACGGGCTCACACCTGCATGCGCATCAGTTCCTGGTAGGATTCGACGAGCTTGTTGCGCGTCTCGACCATGAGGCTGAAAGCGACCGAGGCCTCCTGCATCGCGATCACGCTCTGGTGCAGCTGATCGGATTCGCCGAGGAGGATCTTGCGGGTCATCACCCGCGACGCGTCCTGTTTTTCGGTGACGGTGGAAACGATGCCGTCGAGCACTTGCCCGAAGCCCTCGCCGGGCACGCCGGTGAGCGGACCGGTGGGCGCGAACGCTGTCTTCGGCATCGGCAACGGCGCATCGATGCGCTGGAGCATGTTCGACTGAAGCGGAGAAACGGTGCCGATGGGGGACATGCGAAATGGTTTCGAGTTTTGGGTTTTGAGTTTTGAGTTGGGGCGTCGGCGGGCGGGCGGCGGTCTTTTTAGAGCGGGCTCTCAGCGCTCAACTCTCAGCTCTCAGCTGTTTCTCACTTTCCGATCTGGAGGGTCTTGTAGGCCATCTGGCGGGCGTTTTTCGCGACGGCGAGATTCGCCTCGTAGGCGCGGGAGGCGGTGATCAGGTCGACCATTTCATAGGAGAGATTGACGTTGGGCATCGTCACGAGCCCGTCGGGCGCGGCGTCCGGGTGTTGCGGATTATGCACCTGCTGGCCCGGAGTGCGGTCGGTGGAAAGGGTGGCGACTTTCACGCTTTGGAGGGCGGGACCGGACACGCCCTGGCGGCGGATGAGTTCGGTTTCGAAGGAAACGACCTGGCGTTGATAAGGGCCGCCGTTGGGCGTGCGCGTGGTTTGCGCGTTGGCAATGTTTTGCGCGACGATGTCGAGACGGGTTTTCTGCGCGTTGAGTGCGCCGCCCGTGATGTCGATGCCGGAGATGAGGTTCATGCGCGGGAGGAGGCGGTTCAGGCCGAGGCGCGACCGGTGATGGCCATCTTGAGCTGCTTCAGGTTGCCGGAGATGAGTTCGGAGAGGAACTCGTGCTGCACGGCGTTGTGATTCATCGCGAGCAGCTCGCGCTCGATCTCGACGGTGTTGCCGTCGGGCCGGAGCGTGCGGGCGGTCAAGTCCTCCGCGAGTTGCGGGCGGAGAGTGGCGGACGTCGCGGCGAAATCGCCGGCGGCCATCCGGGTCTTCAACTGCTGCGCGAAATCCGGCGCGATATCGAGCCGGCGGTAGCCGGGCGTCTCGGCGTTGGCGATATTCGAGGCGATCGCTTCCTCACGCAGAACGGCTGCGTCTAGAAGCTTCCGAGCGAGCAGGTAATTGTCGGAATGAAAGATCGGATCGATCATGGCGCGTCGCACAAAGCAAAGCAGGTGCCAGCGAACTCATCGCCCTCACAAGTATCTCATTGATCGTGGAATAGATTTTCCGTGCGCTCGTCCGGCTCGCAAAGGGTGGCCGATGCGGACCGGCCCCGGAAAATTTTGCCGTGCGCGCGCAGAAACGCTCACGCGGCGCTTCATTCTTGGCGCGGCGCGACGATTTAGGGCGGAGACCTCATGAGGGAAAGCGAGTTCGAATTCATCCGCAGCCTCGTTTACGAGCGCAGTCGCATCAGCCTCAGCGCCGACAAGCGCGAGCTGGTTTCCGCGCGCCTGGGCAAACGCCTGCGCGCCACGAATCTGCCCACCGTGGGCGACTACTGCCAGCTGCTCCAGTCGCCCGGGGCGGAGCGCGAACTCGCCAACCTGATCGATGCGATCTCGACGAACCACACGTTCTTCTTCCGCGAGAACGCGCATTTCGATTTCCTCCGGCAAACCGTGCTCCCCGAGATGCGCGCGCGTTCGGCCAAGGAGCGCTGGCCGCGTTTCCACATCTGGAGCGCGGCGTGTTCCTCCGGCGAGGAACCCTACTCGCTCGCCATCACCCTCGCCGACTCGCTCACCGGCTGGC
>JAEYYL010000017.1 GCA_023430825.1 Verrucomicrobiota bacterium
GTGCAGCGTTGCGGGGTCGGAGCCGGATTACGGGCGCTGCGGCGGGGGCAGCCGCGGAAGGCGAGGGGGCGGCGGGTGCGACCGGTTCGGCGGGTTCGGGCGCGAGGGAAAGCTTGGGTTTAAGGCGGAGCTTGGACGGCGGGGGCTCGGGAGCGGCGGGTTCGTCCGGCGCGGGGGCGGCGGGCGGCGGAGGCGGGGCGTCGGGCCCGGCGGGCGTGCGCGGTTTCAAGCGCAGCGGTGGGGGCTGGGACTCGTCGCTCATTGCGCGGATGCAAACAAGTTCGCCCGATTCACGAAACCAAAAAGATTCACTCGCGGTCCCCGGTGGCGTCCGCCACGTTTTTCCCTCGCATCATGAATTTGAAGTCAACGCTCCTGCTTTTGCTCTCCGCGCTCGTGCTCGCGTCGGCGCCCGGCTGCAATTTTTTCCGCAAGTCGAAGAAGCCGAAGCCGAACCCGAACATCGCGGCCGACGTGGAGACGGGGTTTCAGGAGCGGTGGGTGGATCGCCGGGTGGGGGAGTTGACGGCGGGCGGAGTGGACGCGGCGCAGGCGCGGGAGCAGGCGGCGACGGAATTTCGCCAGACGTATCCACACCTGCGAATCAACGCGGGTGCGGCGGGGAATTGAGCGCGGTGGTTGGGTGAGGTGGCGCACACCGGCGCGGGCGAACGGCCGGCACAGCATGAGGGGGCGTTGACGTGGCCGGGCGGGCCGCGAAGTTCGGCGGCGCGATGGCGTCTCCCGAAAAATCGATGGCGGCCCGCGGCGCAATGGCGGCGGCCGCGGGATATCTGGCGTGGGGGCTGTTTCCGATTTATTGGAAGCAGCTCGCGGCGATCGATGCGACGGAGCTGATCGCGCACCGGCATGTGTGGTCGCTGGCGTTCGTGCTGTTGGTGATGAAGGTGGGCGAAGGCTCGGCGGAGTTGCGCGTGGCGCTGCGTTCGCGGGTGGCGCTGGGGGTGCATGCGGCGAGCGGGGCGTTGCTGACGGCGAACTGGCTGGTGTTTGTCTGGGGCGTGAACCGCGGGCACGTGATCGAGGCGAGCCTGGGTTATTTTCTGGTGCCGCTGGTGAATGTAGCACTGGGGCGTTTCGTGCTGCACGAGCCGTTGCGGCGGACGCAGTGGGTGGCGATCGGCGGTGCGGCCGCGGGGGTGACGCTGCTGCTGGTGCGCGTGGGGCAGGTGCCGTGGATCGCACTGGCGCTGGCGACGACGTTCGGCGCGTATGGTTTGCTGAGGAAAAAATCGCCGCTCGGCTCGCTGGCTGGGCTGGGGTTGGAGACGCTGCTGCTCGCGCCGCTGGCGGTGGCGTATTTGATTTTTCGAGACGCGACGGGCGCGGGAGCCTTGGGCCAGGTGGATGCGCGGACGCACGCGTTGTTGTTCAGCACTGGAGCGATCACCGCGGTGCCGCTGGTGCTCTTCGCCTATGGGGCGCGGCGGGTGCGCTTCACGACCCTCGGACTTCTGCAGTATATCGCACCGACGGCGCAGTTCGCGATCGGCGTGTGGCTTTATCGGGAGCCGTTTTCGCGGGAGCGGGCGGCGGCGTTTGCGTTGATCTGGTGCGGGCTCGCGCTCTACACGGCGGACAATGTGTGGAACCAGCGGCGCGTCACTCCGGCGTCGTGACGGAGGTGAGCTCCATTTCGAAGACGAGGGTGGCGTCGCGCGGGATGGACGGTGGGCGGCCGCGCGAACCGTAGGCGAGGGCGGCGGGGATGATGACGAGCCGTTTTTCGTTGAGCTTCATCATCTGCACGATCTGGTCCCAGCCGACGATCACGTCGCCGCGCGCCACGCGAAACGACAGCGGGTCGTCGGGGGGCAGGCGTTTGTCGAACACCTCGCCCTTGAGCAAGGTGCCGGTGTAGTGCACGCCGACGCGATCGCCCGGCTTGGGGGAAGGGCCGTCGCCTTCGCGCTGGATGATGAAGCGGATGCCGGTGCCGGTTTTCTTCATCGGGGGAAAATTCGCTTCGACGAACTCGATTTCCTCGGGGGTGAGCCGTTCGCGCTGGGCGTGGGCGAGGGGCGCGGCGCAGGCGAGCGCGACGAGGAGGGTGAGGCGCAGGAGGGTTTTCGACATGGCAAAACGGTGTAGCGCGAACGGCGGGGATTACACGGATTTTTTCATCGCGGGATGAGCGGCGACGAGGGCGAGCGCCTGTTGCAGCAAGGTGCGGCCGGGCTCCATCCGATGCCAGGGTGAAGCGCCCGAGGGGTGCGGGAGCGGGATGCATTCGACGTGGTGGCCGCGATAGACGGTGCGAAAGCTCCGGCCGATGATGTCGTTGAGCGGAGCGGGTGGGAGAAACTGCGAGATGGCGAGCTTCCCGACGGGCAGCACGAGTTGCGGCTGCAGCAGGTTGAACTCGCGCTCGAGCCACGCGGAGCAGTTGGCGATCTCGTCCGGTGCCGGCACGCGGTCACCGCCTTCCGGGCGCTTGCCGGGAAAGCAGCGGCACACGGCGGCGAAGTAGATGCGGTCGCGCACCTCGTCCTCGGTCCAGCCGAGCGCGCCGTGAAACCATTTGAAAAGGGTTTTGCCGGCGGTCCAGGCGAAGGGCCGGCCGAGCTTCGGTTCCTTGTCGCCGGGCGCCTGACCGACGAGAATCACGCGCGAGACCGCGGGGCGGCCGACGACGGGCGGCGGGATCATGGCCGGACAGCGGCGGCACGCGCGGAGGGCGGTGAAATGTTTTTCGAGCGAAGCGACGGAGGGCGCGGCGAGGGGCACGTCGTTGCGGTGTCAGATCTCCGCGCGCGGCGCGATGCCGAAAGTCGGATCGCAAGCGTGTCGCGGGGTGCGCGACACGCTGCGGCGGCAGGGTGGATCAGCGGCGGCCGCGAAAGCGGTTGAAGCTGCCCTTGTGGCGGATCTGGCCGGGGAGGCTGCCGCGCGGGCGTTGCGGAGCGGTGTCGGCGGCGCGGGCGACGATCGGCTTGTAGTCGAAACCTTCGAGGCGGAGCTCGGGGATTTTGGCGCCGATGAAGCGCTGGATGTCGCGGATGTCGTTCGCGTTTTCCGGCGTCACGAGGGTGAACGCATCGCCGACGGCCTGCGCGCGGCCGGTGCGGCCGATGCGGTGCACGTAGTCCTCGGGTTTTTCCGGGACGTCGTAATTGATGACGTGCGAGACGCCGGCGACGTCGATGCCGCGGGCGGCGATGTCGGTCGCGACCATCACTTCGTATTTGCCGGATTTGAAACCGGCGAGCGCTTCGATGCGCTGGTTCTGGGAGCGATTCGCGTGGAGGACGGCGACGGAGTGGTTCGCGGCTTTCAGGCGGCGGGCGATTTTATCGGCGCCGTGTTTGGTGCGGGAGAAAACGAGCACGCTGTCGAAGTCGGTTTTGCGCAGGAGCGCTTCGAGCAGTTCGAACTTCTGTTCGGCGGCGACGGGGTAGAGCGCGTGTTTGACGGACTCGTTGACGGAGCGGTTCACGCCGACCTCGACGCGGGCGGGATTGCGCAGGGCGAAGGAGGCGACGGCCTGGATTTCCGGCGGGACCGTGGCGGAGAAGAAGAGCGTCTGGCGCTCGCGCGGGCAGCGGGCGATGATGTCCTTGACGACGGGGAGAAAACCCATGTCGAGCATGCGGTCGACCTCGTCGAGCACGAGGATCTTGATGTCCTGCAGGCTGAGCGTGCGGTCCTTGAGGTAGTCCATCAGGCGGCCGGGTGTGGCGACGATGATGTCGACGCCGCGCTTGAGTTCGGAGCGCTGGAGGCCGTAGCCGACGCCGCCGAAGACGGCGACGGTGCGGAGGTCGGTGAAGCGGGCGAAATCGCGGAAGGCGGTTTCGACCTGGGCGGCGAGTTCGCGGGTGGGTTCGAGGACGAGGACGCGCGGGCGCGGGTTGTGCTGGCCGAGGCGCGAGAGGATGGGGAGGGCGAAGGCGGCGGTTTTGCCGGTGCCGGTTTGGGCGGAGCCGATGAGGTCGCCGCCGCTGAGGACGACGGGGATGGCGCGGAGCTGGATCGGCGTGGGATCGGTGTAGCCGGCGGCTTGGACGCCGCGCAGGATGGAGTCGGAGAGATTGAGAGCTTTGAAAGACATGAGAACAGTGAACGCGGGCGAAGCGTTCGCGGAGAGTCGCGGGAAAGGAAACGGCAACTCGCCGGGGACGGCTCGCCCTACCGAAAAAGGAAACGAAAAAGGACGGAGCCCACAAGGAGCTCCGTCCTTCAGAAAAATCGGTTCGGGAGAACGATTCGATTAGTAGCGACGATCGCCGCGATCGCGATCGCCACCGCGACCGCCGCCGCCGAAGCCGCCACGACCGCCGCCGCCGCCGAAGCCGCGACCGCCGCCGCCGCCGAAGCCGCCACCCGGGCGCTCTTCCTTCGGACGGGCTTCATTGACGGTGAGCTGGCGGCCACCGAGGTCGGTGCCATTCAGCTTTTCCGCCGCGGCCTTGGCCTCATCGGCGGTGCCCATGGTGACGAACGCGAAACCGCGCGGGCGGCCGGTCATCTTGTCCATGGCAACGTAAACGTCGGTAACGGAACCGAACTGGCCGAACGCCGAGCGGAGCTCGTCTTCGGTGGTTTTGAACGACAGGTTTCCAACGTATAGCTTGGAGTTACTCATTAGTGATGTCTCGTAGATCCTTCGTCTGCTGCCAGGTCCGTTCCCACCGTGGGTTTCGAAATCATCACTTAAGCCTATCGCTCAGCCTACGACTCACCAGATACTGTCATCTAACGCTTTCTCTAACGATGCCCCGCAAGGAGGCATGCGGGGGCGATAAATGCAAGGGAATTCGGGATTTGGCGGGCGGCGCCGGGGCGGTTCACGGGAGGGGAGGCGGCGGGTTGGGCGGGGCGCGGAGGAGGTCGTAAACCATGGTGAGCAACGCTTCGGGACGGAAGGGCTTGATCAGGAAAGCGTGGGCGAAAGGCGGGGCGGGGCGCTCGTTTTCGAGCGCGGGGTTGAGTCCGCTCATCGCGATGATTTTCACGAGGGGATTGAGGCGGTGCACGACGCTCGCGAGCGCGGCGCCGTCGAGATTGGGCATGCTGAGGTCGGTGATGACGACGCGGATTTCCTTGCTGCGGGGGGCGAACAGCGCGATCGCCTCGGCGCCGTCGGCGGCGGTGAGCACGCGGTAGCCGTGGCGCGAGAGCATGGCGGCGGCCATGTTGCGGATGCTGGGTTCGTCGTCGACGGCGAGGACGAGTTCGCCGGTGCCGCGTGCGACGGCGGGCGAGGCGGCGCCGGCGCCGGCGTGCAGGGCGGTGTTTTCGGCGGCGGGCAAGTGCACGCGAAATGTGGTGCCCTGGCCGGGCACGCTGTGAACGGTGGTGAAGCCGCCGTGGCTTTCAACGATGCCGCGGACGGTGGAGAGTCCGAGCCCGGTGCCTTTGCCGGTGGCCTTGGTGGTGAAGAACGGCTCCCACATGTGCGCGAGGATTTCCGGCGGGATGCCGCTGCCGGTGTCCTGCACGAGAAACACGAGAAAGGTGCCGGGGCGGGCGCCTTCGATTTCGCCGGCGGCGTTTTCGTCGAAGACGCAGTTCTCCGCGCGGAGGAGGAGGCTGCCGCCGTTGGGCATGGCGTCGCGGGCGTTGACGCAGAGGTTGAGCAGCACTTGGTGGAGCTGGGTGGGATTGGCTTTGACGGGCCAGAGGTCGCTGGGGATGTGATCCTCGAAAGCGATGGATTTGGGAAAGGTTTCCGCGATGAAGTTCGCGACGTCGCGCAGGAGATGTTTCGTTTGCACGAGGCGGTGTTCGCCATCGGCGCCGTGGGCGAAACCGAGGATCTGGCGGACGAGGGCGGCGCCGCGTTCGGCGCTTTTTTCGAGCGTGGCGATCATGCGCAGGTCGCCGGGGTCGGTGGCGTGGTCGCGCAGCATCGGGGCGGCGAGGAGGATGGGGGCGAGGACGTTGTTGAGGTCGTGGGCGATGCCGGCGGCGAGCATGCCGATGCTCTCGAGTCGCTGGGCGCGGAAGAACTGTTCCTCGATGCGTTTCTTCGCCGTGATGTCGGTGGCGATCGAGAGACGGCCCTGCGGATGGCCGGCGTCGTCGCGGAGCACGGTGACGCGGGATTCGAGGACGATGGGTTGTCCCTGGCGGTTATGAAGGTGCACCTCGCCTTGCCATTCCTGGAGTTCGTCGACGGATTGGCGCGCGGCGGCGAGTTCGGTGAGGGCCGAGGCGCCGAACAGATCGCGGTCTTCGCGGCCGATGGCTTCGGCGGCGGTCCAGCCGAGCGTGCGTTCGGCGCTGCGGTTCCAGAAGAGGACGCGATGGTTGCGATCGGTGATGACGATGACGTCGCTCGCGCGGTCGAGGATGCTGGCCTGGTTGCGCAGGCGGCGTTCGGTGAGATGGCGGCTGAGGCAGATGGCGGCGATGTGGAGGCCGATGTCGATGAGCTGGCGGTGGCATTCGGTCGGTTCGCCGGAGGTGCGGAGGTAGGCGGCGAAGGTGCCGAGAATACGGTGATGGACGTCGAAGATGGGCGCGGACCAGCAGGCGCGGAGTCCGTGTTCGAGTGCGAGGTCGCGAAACTCCGTCCACAAGGGATCGGTGGCGATGTCGCGGGCGAGGACGGGGCCGCGGCGGTGGATGGCGGCGCCGCAGGAACCGACGTCCGGCCCGATCACGAGGCCGTCGATGGCCTGGGTGTAGGCATGGGGGAGGCGCGGTGCGGCGCAGTGGCGCAGTCGCTGGCCGTCTTCATCGAGGATGAGGATCGAGCAATGGAGTGCGTCGCACTGACGCTCGATGAATCGCAGCAACGCAGTGAGGGTGTCGCCGAGGGGTTCGCCGCCCGCGATCATTTCGAGGATCTGGTTCTGGCCGTTGACGAGGGCTTCCGTGCGTTTGCGCGCGGTGAGGTCGCGCATGATCGTCGAATAGTAGCCGACGCTGTCCGGACGGTCGCGATGGGCGACGATGACTTGGGACACGGGGGTGACGTGGCCGTCGCGGGCGATGAGGACGCTTTCGCCGGTCCAGGTGCCATCGCGGGTGGCGGCGACGAGGTGGTGGTGGAGGAAGCGCTGGAGGAGGTCGGGCGGGTGCAGGTCGGTGACGTGCAGCGAACTGGCGGCGACGTCGTCGGGAAGCTGCAGGAGCAGGCGGGCCGCGCGGTTGAGGTAAAGCACCTGGCCGTCGGGTGCGAGGAGCCCCACGAAGTCGGGGGTGTTCTCGAGGGTTTCGGCGAGGCGCTGGCGGTCGGCTTCGACGGCGCGGATGCGTTTCCGGTCCTCGCTCTCGCGCAGGGCGCGGCGGATGGCGGTGGTGAGGCGTTTGACGCGGTCCTTGAGGACGTAGTCCTGCGCGCCGGCTTTGACCGCTTCGATGGCGCGATCCTCGCCGATATTGCCGGAGAGGAAGATGAAAGGCAGGTCGGGGGCGCGGGCGCGGGCGAGTTCGAGGGCTTCGCTGCCGTCGAACTGGACGAGGGAAAAATCCGAGAGGATGAGATCGAAGTCGGCGTGGGCGAGTTGCGCTTCGTAGTCGTCGCGCGTGGCGACATGGGTGATCGCGCAATCCGGCCATTCGGCGGTAAGCAGTTCGCGGACGAGTTCCGCGTCTTCCCAGTTGTCCTCCAGATGCAGGAACTTCATGCGGGAACAGGTCGAGGAAGCGGTCGGCGTCAAGCGACGCAGGCGGCGCGGAGGGGAGCGGCGCGCGAAGCCTGGGGGCGACGACCTTGGCGACGGCGGCGCCTCAGTCGCGGGTGAAAGGTGGTCGCGATGCGGCGCTGGAGGACAGGGGCGGCTCTTCGCGGGTGGGGAGCGAGAAGAAGAAGGTGGCGCCGTGGCCGACGGTGCTTTCGGCCCAGGTGCGGCCGCCGTGGCGGGTGACGATGCGGCGGACGTTGGCGAGGCCGATGCCGGTGCCTTCGAATTCGGATTCGGAGTGGAGGCGTTGGAACACGCCGAAGAGTTTGGCGGCGTAGCGCATATCGAAGCCGACGCCGTTGTCGCGGACGTAGAAGACCTGTTCTTCGGCGGCGGGATGGAGCGGCAGGACGCCGATTTCGATGCGGGGCGGACGGGCGCCGGCGGAGTATTTGGCGGCGTTGTCGATGAGGTTGACCCAGACCTGGCGGAGCATGGCGGCGTCGGCGCGCACGGCGGGCAGCGGATGCACGGTCCATTCGATGGCGGGGTGGCGCTCGGCGACCTCGCGCACGAGACCGGCGACCAGCGGATCGAGCGCGAGCGGGCCGGGCTCCATCTGCATGCGGCCCATGCGGGAGAAGCTGAGCAGGTCGTCGATCAGGCGGCCCATGCGGCGCGCGGAGTCGGAGATGACGGTGAGGTAGCGGCGGCTCTTCGCGTCGAGGGATTCGTCGGCACGTTGGGCGAGGAGAGTGGCGAAACCGTCGATGTGGCGCAGGGGCGCGCGCAAGTCGTGGGAAACGGAATACGAGAACGATTCGAGTTCCTTGTTGGCGATCTCGAGGCGGGCGTTCTGGAGTTGGAGGTCGAGATTGAGGGCGCGGATTTTTTCCTCGACGGCGCGGCGTTGGGTGATGTCGCGGATGACGGCGAGTGCCTCGAGGCCCTCGTCGGTTTCGAGGGGGCTGAGGGTGATGTCGACGGGGAATTCCTGGTTGTCTTTGCGCCGGCCGAAGAGTTCGAGGCCGGAGCCCATGGGGCGGGTGCGGGGGGCGGCGAAATAGGCGGCGAGGTGACCGCCGTGGCGCGCGCGGAAGCGCTCGGGCAAGAGTTGATCGAGGGGTTGTCCGGCGAGTTCATCGGGCGACCAGCCGAAGAGGATCTCCGCCTGCCGGTTGGCGCGCACGATGCGGCCGGAGCGGTCGACCTGCACGATGGCGTCGGGGGCGTTGTGAAACAGGCGTTGGAACATCCGCTGGCTTTTACGGAGGGCGGATTCGGCGCGGTGGCGTTCGCGGATGTCGCGCCCCACGACGATGCCGGAGCAGATGAGGAATGCGATGGCGAGCGCGCAGCCGACGAGGGCGGCCTCGAGGGTGGAGCGGGCGGCGTCGAGCGTGCGGTGACTGCGTTCGGCGAGCGATTGGCGTGCGTCGGCGGAGCCGGCGGCGACGAGGGTGCGCACCTCGGCGTCGAAGCGCCGGGCGTTCCACGCGGCGGCAACGGCGACGAGGAGCAGGACGAGAACGGCGACGGAAAATCCGGCGGCGATTTTCTTTTCGAGGGAGAATTTCAAGCGGGTCCGGCAGGATGGGCGCGCGAATCGCGGTGTGGCCTCCGGGGACGGAAGCGTTTCGCGACCCGCCTACAATGGCAAAGCGACGGTGCGGCAATCCGGGGCGGGGACCGACCGGGCGCTTGTAGGGACCGGCGAATGGCGGCTACGTTGCGCGGCGGCGGGTTTTCGCCGCGATTTTATGCAACTCGATTTTTCCCGGCTGACGCCCCGTGAGGCGTATCAATGGATGACGCGCACGATCCTGCCGCGACCGATCGCATGGGTATCGACGATCGACGCGGCGGGGCGGACGAATCTCGCGCCCTTCAGTTTTTTCCAAGGTGTGACGGCGAATCCGCCGACGCTGATGTTCGTGCCGGTCAACGATCGACAGGGCGCGAAAAAGGACACGGTGCGCAACATCGAGGCGGTGCCGGAGTTCGTGGTGAATGTCGTGTCGCACGCGCTGGCGGAGACGATGAACCGCACGGCGGCGTCGCTGCCGCGGGGCGAGAGCGAGTTCGAGACCTTCGGCATCGCGCCGGCGGTGTCGACCCAGGTGCGGCCGCCGCGCGTGGCGGAGGCGCCGGCGGCATTCGAATGCGTGCTGCACCAGATCGTGAACATCGGCGAAGGGCCGTTAGCGGCGAACGTCGTGTTCGGCCGGATACTCGCGGTGCATGTGCGCGACGAGGTGCTGGGGGCCGATGGGAAGCCGGATGCGGCGAAGCTCGACCTGATCGGACGGATGGGGGGCGATGACTATACGACCACGCGCGGCGTGTTCTCCGTGGAGCGGCCGGATTAGCTGGTCGGCGCGACGGGTGGGGAAGGCGGGGCGGATGAAGGGTTCGCGCTTTTCAAGAGGAGAGGCGCGTGCCAGCGTCGCGGCGAATGGCGCAGGTGAGCGATGCGTTGCAAGCGTTTCGAGCGGAGACCGTGCGCGGTGCGCCGGGATTCTTTCGCGTCGGTCAGACGCGGGGAGGGAGGTGGTGGTTGATCGATCCGCGGGACCGGCCGTTTTTTGCGTGTGCGGTGAATGGCGTCGAAGCGGGTGAGGCGGAGGGAGCGGACCCGGTGGATCGGGCGCGCGGCTGGGGGTTCAACACGCTGGGCGTCGGCGGCGGTGCGGAGGCGTGGGACGGGCCGGTGGCGCGGATCGGGGTGGTGAATTTCTGCGCGGCGGGCGGCGCGATCCGGGCGGGCGGGGCGCGGTTGCCGGATGTGTTCGATCCGGCCTGGCCGGCGCGGGCGGCGGAGCGGGCGGCGGCGGTGTGTGGCGGGAGCGAACCGCGGCGCGAGTTGCTGGGCTGGCTGGCGGACGACGCGTTGGGCTGGGCGCGGCCGATGGCGGACGGACGGCCTTCGCTCTTGCAGATTTGCCTGAGCCTGGAGCCCGGTTTTGCGGCGTATCATGCGGCGTGGGAGTTCGTGCTGGCGGCGCATGGCGGCCGGATTGCCGATCTGGCGCGGGCGTGGTCGCATCCGATCGCGAACAAGGAAGTGGTGCGCGAAATGACGCGCACGGACCAGGGTCTCATGACGCGGGGTTATGGGCGGGACAATGCGCGGTGGACGCGCGAGTTTGCGCAGCGTTATTTCGCGACGACGTCGGCGGCGATTCGGGCGAACGATCCGCATCATCTGGTGCTGGGCGCGCGCGAGCTGCGCGAGAGCGGGGCGGTGGCGAGCGAGGGGGAGGCGACGGCGACGCTGGCGGGGAGTTATCCGGCGGTGGATCTGCCGTGGGTGCATTGGAGCGAGCTGGCGACGGCGCCGATCGGGCCGGTGCTGGCCGGGGATTTCACGTGGGTGACGGCGGAGGCGATCGCGGTGGAGAGGCGCGGGCGCGGCGGGTTGACGACGGTGGAGCGGATGCTGCGGCGCGGGCGGGCGGCGTTGCGGCGGATCGTCGCGCATCCGGCGGTGGTGGGTTACGCGTGGCGGCAGTGGCGCGATCGCGACGGGGAACAGCCGCCGTTTGCGGGCGGATTGGTGCATGTGAACGGCGCGGAGGCGCGCGAGCACACGGAGTTGGTTGCTGACATTCACCGACGGGTGGGCACGCTGCGCGCGTTTTAGTTTTCCGCGTTTATCTCATGAGAATTCTGGCGCTGGTTCTGACGGTTTCGCTCGGGTGCCTGTGCGGCGGCTGCGAGCATCTGGACACGGGGATGACCGGGCCGGCCGACCGGGTGTTGGCGGGCACGGTGACGACGCGCACGGGTGGGGGGCCGTTGCCGTCGGGCAGCGAGGTGACGATTCGCATCGTGGATCTGGCGGCGAATGGCGGGCGCGGCGAGACGCTGGCGGAGGAAACAATCACGAATCCCACGGCGATGCCGGTGGCGTTTCGGATCGAGTATCGGGCGGAGGACGGGGTGTTGATGCGCGATGTGAACGTCGAGGCGCGGATCGCGGTGGGCGGGCGGTTGCGCTACATGACAATGGGCGGGCATCCGATCACGCTGGGCAACGCGAACGACGCGCACGTCCTGCAAGTTGAGCCGACGGTGCAACGTTGAGCGCCGGGATGCGTCGATTGACGGCATGAGCCTGACGATTTGGTGTAACGCGAAGCTGACGGATTCGGCGAACCGGCGGCTGTTGGCGGGGACGAAAGGGCATCGCGTGGTTTTCTCGCGCGCGTCGAATGCGTCGGTGCTGGTGGGCGGGGCGAGCGATCCCGAGCTGGCGGAGGCGGACGTGGCGTTTGGGCAGCCGGCGGTGGAGGATTGCCTGCGGTTTGCGCGGTTGAAATGGATCGAGCTGTCGAGTGCGGGCTACACGCGTTACGACCGCGAGGATTTGAGGGAGGCGCTGCGGGCGCGGGGGGCGGCGATGACGAATGCGTCGGGGGTGTTTTCCGAGCCGTGCGCGCAGCATGTGCTGGCGATGATGCTGGCGTTGGGGCGGCAACTGCTGCCGTCGCACGAGGCGCAGCGCACGGATCGTGCGTGGCACTACACGGAGCGGCGGGCGGCGTCGCGTCTGTTGACGGGACAGACGGTTTTGCTGCTCGGTTTCGGCGCGATCGGGCGACGGCTGGCGGAATTACTGGCGCCGTTTCACATGAAAGTGAGCGCGTTGCGGCGGCAGTCGCGGAGCGAGAGTGCGGTGCGGGTGATCGCGGCGGAGCAGTTGAGCAGTGCGCTGGCGGAGGCGGATCACGTGGTGAACATTCTGCCGGAGAACGACGAGACGCGGAATTTCGTGAACGCGCGTCGGCTCGAGTGCTGCAAGCGTGGTGCGCGTTTCTACAACGTCGGCCGCGGCACGACGGTCGACCAGCACGCGCTGGTCGAGGCGTTGCACGCGGGACGGCTGGAGGCGGCGTATCTCGATGTGACCGAGCCGGAGCCGCTGCCGCCGGAGCATGCGTTGTGGACGGCGCCGAACTGTTACATCACGCCGCACACGGCGGGTGGGCGGCACGATCAGGACGATGCGCTGGCGGAGCATTTTCTCGCCAATCTCGCGGCGTTCCAGGCCCGCGGGCCGATGACCGACCGGGTGGTGTGAGGGGCGGGGAGCGGAGGCGCTGGCGGGGCCGCGGGTGACGGCAGGAGGGCGAAAACGTGGGCGGTCCGGCGCCGTCGCGATGACGGGCGGAGGCGCGTCGTCGTGGTTTTACGGATACAGCCAGTAGCGTTTGCTTTGGGCGCGATAGACGGCGGCGCGCTGTTTCCAGTCGGCGACCTGGGCGGCGACATCGGTGCGGGCGCCGTCGCGTTGGAGCGTGCGGAGGAAGGACTCGGACCCGATGTGGCGGAGGAATCCGCTGAAGTCGCGGCCGGGGGCGGGTGCGAAAGGGTTACGCGGATCGAAGACACAGCCGAGTCGCATGAGGTGGAAACTCAGTTCGGTGGGATTCCAGTCGTCCCAGTCGTTGACCTCGACGAACACGCCGGTGACGGGTTTGCCGTCGCGGTTCGGCACACTGACGCGACGAAACGAGAGGCCGGGCAGGTTGAGCGCGCGCAGCTGGTGTTCGAGGACGTCGCTCTTGATGGTGCGGTGAGAGAGGCCGCGGAAGGCGTATTGATCGCCGATGCCGTGGCGGAAGCCGATGTCGAATTTGGAGCGCGGATCGAGATAGGTGCCGAGGCCGACCATGGCGTAGCCGATGACGGCGGAAAAATCCTGGATCATCGGCGAGGTGGGCACCCATTTCAGCCCGGTTTCGGGCCAGCGCATGCTGCGGCGCCAGCCGCGCATGGGGATGACGGTGAGTTTGCCGCGGGCGCGGACGGCCTCGGGGACGGCAAGGACCCCGGGCGCTTCCTTCGCCATTTTCGCGAGTTCGGCGATGGTGAGACCGTGCACGTAGGGCACGCGGAAGGCGCCGACGTAGCTCGTCCATTTCGCGTCGAGCGGAGGGCCGTCGGCCTTCAGGCCGCCGAGTGGATTCGGGCGGTCGAGGACGATGACTTCGACGTTGGCCTCGAAGCACGCCTCCATGGTGAGCTTCATCGCGCTGACGTAGGTGTAGCTGCGGGTGCCGACGTCTTGCAGGTCGATCACCATCGCATCGAGGTTTTTCAACATCGCCGGCGTGGGCTTGCGGGTGGGGCCGTAGAGCGAGAAGACGGGCAGGCCGGTGCGCGGGTCGCGGCGGTCGGGGATGAAGACCTCCGCTTTCTCGTTGCCGTAGATGCCGTGTTCGGGGCCGAAGAGGGCGACGAGTTGCGTGCCGGGGGCGCGGCGGAGGACGTCGACGGTGCTGACGCCGTTGCGATTGACGCCGGCGGGATGGGTGAGGAGCCCGATGCGCTTGCCCTTAACGGCTTTGAAATCGAGGGCCTCGAGGACGTCGATGCCGAGAAGGACGAGCGGGGTGGTTTGGGGGGTGGGCGTCGGCGGGACGAAGAGCGGCGTGGTGCGCGTGGCGCCGGAGCTGGCGGGGCGGGTGGGCGGTTGGCTGGCGCTGCAACCGAGGAGCCCGAGCGAGAGGGCGAGGTAGGCGAGCAAGCGCTCGAAGGAAAGGAGACGAAGAGGCCCGCACATGCGCGGTCACTGTGTGGGTGGACGAGGGCGCGTCGAGTGGGAATGCGGCGCGTGGTGCCGGGTCTTTTTTCGCGGCGGCTGATGGTGGTTGGCCCAGGTGAATTTCCACAACAGATCGAGGGCGAGGCCGAGCAACGCGCCGCAGACGACGCCGCCGATCACGAGGGCGTTGATCGCGGTGCCGACCCGGCGCGTCCAATGGATTTCGTGGGGTGGGGCGGGAGGGTGGGTGGCGTAGTCGTCGGCGTGGGGTGGGAGCAGGTCGGCGTGAGGTGAAGGGGGCAGCTCGTCGACGACCTCGATGCTGTGGCCGAAGCCGGAGACGGCGATGAGTTGGGCGCCGACCTGATGGGTGGCGTAATAAATCGGGGCGGCGGTGAACGGGTTGGTGATGAACTGCAGTCCGCCGGCGACCATGAAGTTCCCGCGCAGCAGGAGCGACAGCATGAGCGCGAGGGGGAGTTGCACGCCCATGACGGGCAGCAGCGAGAGGATGGAGCCGGCGTAGAACGCGGGTCGCATGTGCTCGGATTTGAACGACCAGAGGAAGGAGCGTTTGCGGGCGAATTCCGCGAACCGGCCGATGAGCGGGTATTTATGGAGCGTCGCGCGGCGCGGCACGAAACGCAGCAGGCGTTTGGCCCGGCGGCGTCGGCCGTGGCGGTGGGCTTTTTCCTCGTGGTGTTCGTCAGGAGGCATGCGGAGAGGGAGCAAACTGCCGTCGAATCGCGGCGCGAAGCAAGCTGGCGGTGGCGGCCAGCGCCTGGTCGAGCGGGAGGCCGGCGGGCGTGATCGCGTGCGCGCGGGTGCCCGGCGGCGGGGAGGCGGTGATGGTGCCGGCGAAGACATGCACCTCGCGGTGAAGTGCCATGGCGCGTGCGGCGATCGCGCCCGGGCCCTTGCCGGTGAGCGAACTGCCGTCGAAGCGACCTTCGCCGGTGAGCACGAGGTCGGCGGCGGCGAGGCGCGCGTCGAGCCCGAGCCAGGCGGAGACGAGCGCGAAGCCGGGGAGGAGTTGTGCGCCGGCGGCGGTCATGAGGCCGAACGCAATGCCGCCGGCGGCGCCGGCGCCGGGCGTGTCGACCAGCGTTTCGGGCTGCGCGCAGTGCCCGCTCAGCAGGCGGGCGAGGCGGGCGCTTTCGTGCTCGAGTCGTGCGCGATCCCCGGGGCGCAGGCCTTTTTGCGGGCCGTAAACGGCGGCGCAGCCGGCGGGGCCGAGCAAGGGGTTGGTGACGTCGCACGCGATGCGCACGGGCGGCAGGAGCGGTGAAATGTTTTTTTGGATACGCGCAACCGATGGCCAGGATGCGGGGGCGGTCGACGCGAGCGGGCGTCCGTCGGCGTCATGGAATTCGAAGCCGAGTGCGGCGAGTGCGCCGAGGCCGAGGTCGTTGGTGGCGCTGCCGCCGATGCCAAGGAGGATCGCGGCGGCGCCGGCGTGGGCGGCGGCGCGGAGCAGTTCGCCGGTGCCGAAGGTGCTGGCGTGCCAGGGATCGCGCTGTTCCTTTGGCACGAGCGCGAGGCCGCTGGCGGCGGCCATTTCGACGACGGCGATGGGCGCATCGGCGGCGAGGCCGGCGGGAAGATCGAGCCAAGCGCGCGTGGCGGGGGTGATCCGGGCGAGCGGAACGAGACCGAAGGCGGCGTCGACGGGTTCGCCGCGCGGGCCGTGCACGCGGACGCGGCGGAGGTGACCATCGGCGGCGTGCGTGAGGATTTCGGCGAACCCTTCGCCGCCGTCAGTGAGCGGGCAGAGATCGAGTTCCCAGTCGGGATGAAGCACGCGCAGTTCCTCGGCGGCGGCGGCGCTGATGGCGGGCGCGGAGAGAGCGTCCTTGAATTTGTCGAAGGCGAGGAGCGCGCGCATGGTTCGCATCAGACTCGTTCGTGCGTCGCAGGCGAGGGGGAATTTGGCTCGGGCGGAGGAAGCGCGGCCGCGGGTCGCGATGCGCAAGAAATGCGCGATGCAATCGGGCGAAAACGCCCGGCGCGGGGGGCTCCGGGAGGTTGTTGCGCTGGGCGAAGCGCGGGTCCGCCGGCGATCGCAAGATGCGCCTCATCACCCTTGGTAATACTTTGGGCACCACAACAGGTAGGGGTTGACCACGTGTCATAACGCGACTGGTAGTGGCAGCCCGCAATTTCGCCGAGGGCTCGGTTGGGCCCGGACGGCGAAATTTTTCCCTCCTGATCTCACTCCTACCTCGTTTGTTCGGCTCATGAATTCGCTCACGCTTTCCCGTTCCCACCTCAATACCGTCAACACGCTGGCCGGCCGCAAGGGCGCCCAGCTCCTGGACCGCGCGATCGCGGCCGACGAGCGCATGGTGGTGAAGCGCGACGGGACGCGCGCGCGTTATGACCAGAACAAGGTGACGCGGGCGATCGCGCTGGCGTTTCACGAGGTGCGCACGGACAACGCGCCGAATCCGTATCGCGATCATCTGCTGGCGTGCTTCGGCCTGGACAGTGGGACGTTCGGCGAGGTGATGAAGATTTCGGCGGGCGTGGCGCAGATGCTCGAGCTGTATTATCGCGACGGGCGGCATCCGACGATCGAGCAGGTGCAGGATGCGGCGGAGAAGGCGATCGCGGCGGGCGGGCACTGGGAAGTGGCGCGGGCCTACATGCTGTATCGCGTGCGGCATGCGGAGCGGCGGCTGGCGCATTACAACGACAACGGGATGGCGGACTACATCGCGATGGCGAAATACGCGCGTTACCGGCCGGAGCTGGGGCGGCGCGAGATTTTTGCCGAAGGCGTGGAGCGCGTGCGCGACATGCACCTGGAGTTTTTCGCGGCGAAGCTGGCGCGGCAGTTGCCCGCGCAACTGCCGGCGGACGTGGCGGAGCTGGCGGGCGAGAACGGCGAGCTGTTGACGCGGATGCTCGGTGGCGCGCGGCTCGATGCGGTGATCGTGGAGGCGTTTGCGCAGGTGACGGCGAAGAAAGTGCTGCCGAGCATGCGCTCGATGCAGTTCGGCGGACCGGCGATCCTCAAGAACCACAGCCGGATGTTCAACTGCAGCTTCTCGAACGTCGACCGGCTGGAGTTTTTCCGCGAGTATTTCTACCTGCTGTTGAGCGGCTGCGGCGTCGGTTTCTCGGTGCAGAAGCATCACATCGCGCTGTTGCCGCCGTTGCCGGCGCGCGCGCCGGAGCACGATCTGCCGGTGTGGCACTATCACGTCGAGGACACGATCGAAGGCTGGTCGGACGCGTTGCACGCGCTGTTCGTGTCGTTCCAGGAAGGGAAGAAAATCGAGTTCGACTACTCGCAGATCCGCGGGCGCGGCGAGCCGTTGAAGACATCGGGCGGGAAGGCGCCCGGGCACCTGCCGTTGAAGAAGGCGCTGACGAAGGTCGAGGAGTTGTTGATCGAGGCGGCGGGACGCGCGCTGCGGCCGATCGAGGTTTACGACATCAACATGTTCATCGCGAAGGCGGTGCTGGCGGGCGGTATCCGTCGTTCGGCTACAATCTGCCTCTTCTCGCCCGACGACGAGGAGATGATGAATGCGAAGACGGGCAACTGGTTCGACAAGCACCCGCAGCGGTCGGCGTCGAACAACTCGGCGGTGCTCTCGCGCAGCGACAAGAACCTCGAGCATTTCAAGAAGCTGTTTCGCGCGCAGAAGGAGTTCGGCGAGCCGGGCTTCTTCTTCAACGATCACCCGGACGCGGGCTGCAATCCGTGCGCGGAGATCAACCTGCTGCCGGTGGTCGACTGGGAGCTGACGGCGGAGGAGCAGGCGAAGCTGTATGCGGGCGGGTTCAAGGACCTGGCGGGCACGACGCGGTTGTCGGGCTTCCAGCACTGCAATCTGACGACGATCAACGGCCAGGCGGCGACGAGCGAGGCGGCGTTTTATCGCGCGTGCATCGCGGCGGCGACGATCGGGACCTTGCAGGCGGCTTACACCGACATGCCGTATCTCGGGCCGGTGACGAAGTTGATCAACGAGCGCGACGCGCTGCTCGGCGTGTCGATCTGCGGGTTCATGGACAATCCGGCGGTGCTGTTCGATCCGGAGGTGCTGACGGCGGGCGCGCGGCTGTGCCGGGCAACGAATCGGTTTGTGGCGGCGGCGATCGGGATCAGCCCGGCGGCGAAACTCACGACCTGCAAACCGGAGGGGACGGCGTCGCTGATTCTCGGTGCGGCGTCGGGGATTCATCCGCACCATGCGCGGCGTTATTTCCGGCGCGTGCAGGCGAACCGGAAGGAGCCGGTGTATGCGTTTTTCAAGGACGCGAATCCGCAGATGACGGAGGTGTCGGTTTACAACCCGGACACGGACGACGTGATCACGTTTCCCGTCGAGGCGCCGAAGAAGGCGATCCTGCGGAAGGATCTGACGGCGGTCCAGTTTCTCGAGTTGGTGAAACTGGTGCAGCAGGCGTGGGTGATTCCGGGCGGCGACCCGCAGTCGCGTTCGCCGGAGCTGCATCACAACGTGTCGAACACGTGCACGGTGCGGCCGGACGAGTGGGAGGAGGTGGCGGACTTCATCTGGTCGAACCGGAAATTTTTCACCGGCATCTCGCTGCTGCAGGATGCGGGGGACAAGGCCTATGCGCAGGCGCCGCGCGAGGAAGTGTCGGGCGAGGCGGACGTGGCGAAATGGAACGCGCTGCGGCCGTATCGCGTGGACTACACGCAGATGCGCGAGGCGACGGACGCGACGGAGCTGAAGGCGACGGTCGCGTGCGCAGGCGGGGCGTGCGAGATCGTGTGAGGCGGGAGGAGCGCCGTCGTCGCGGTGAGCGCGGCGACGGTTTATCTCCTCAGGGTTCGTGGCTCAGGCTGAAACGGCGAACTCGGGTGATCGTTCTGTCGCCGGTGTGATCCGGATACTCTTGGGCATAGAGGGTCCAGCCCGCCCCGGAGTTCACGCCGACGACGGTCGCCCGACCTGAAGGGCCGTAATCCTTTGCGCCGTAAATGCGGACCGGCGCATTGCTTCCCGCAAAACGCGCATCGGCGAGTGCGTCCTGCAGGGTTACTCCATTGTAGGGGTCTTTCGGCTGGATATGCGCGAGGAACGGTCCCGTGTTGCCGGAGCGTTGCTGCATCACGATGGAGCAGCCGCTCAGCATGCCTGTGCCCGCGAGCGCGACCAGCCCGTCGTTGCTTGCTTCCGGGAGCGGAATCGCGGGGAGCGCGTCGAACCAAACCTCGTCCGAGCGCAGCATTTTCACCGCGAACATATTGCATTCCACGGGAGGGGGATGAGGCCGAAACACTCCAACACTGCTGCCCAAGACGGCAAACTCCCATTGCTCGTTATACGTAGCGCGGCTCGGACCGAAAAAATTGCCGCCCATGATGCCGGTAAACTTGGGATTGCGCTGATACAGCAAACGATGCCGGTTAAGGAATTCCTCTGGGTCATTCACCAAAGCGGCCATGGCATCCGCCGAACTGGCGTATTCGACCTCAGCGTCCGCCTCCCCGCCGTTCGCCCCTGGCGCGGCCCAACAACGTTCGAGGAGGTATCTGATTGTATCCATGTTCGG